>DAHWKG010000238.1:0-5690 GCA_027343765.1 Sulfobacillus sp. | reverse complement strand
GAACGCAGGAACACTCTCCGTAAGCCACACGTTGCCCCCTATCACGCTCCCTTCTCCAATCACGGTGTTTCCGCCCAAGATGGTGGCACCGGAATAAATTACGACGCGGTCTCCAATGGTTGGATGGCGCTTTTGCCCCCGAATGATATGACCCTCGTCGTCACGAGGGAAATTTAAGGCCCCCAAGGTGACCCCTTGATACAGAGTGACTTGGTCGCCGACCTCCGTCGTTTCTCCGATGACAACGCCTGTCCCATGATCGATGAAAAAACTCGACCCAATCCGCGCCCCGGGGTGAATATCGATACCGGTTTCACTGTGCGCGATTTCGGTCATGAGCCGGGGCAACAAAGGCACCTGATACTCCCATAGGCGATGCGCCAGCCGGTATACCATGATGGCGTATAGTCCGGGGTAACTGGAAATAATTTCAGACCGGTCACGTGCTGCCGGATCTCCATCAAACGCGGCGTCCAGATCTAAAGTCAGAGCATAAAGTATTTTTGGTAGATCTCCCACAAAGCCTAATGCGGTCTCAAAGGCACTAACTAACCGAGGGCAACTGGCGGTATCTTCCTCGCAATTATGAGGACTGGCCCGATGGATTTGGTGCGCCAAGTCCCACGTCACCACACCCAAGAGCTCTAAGCGCGCGTTACGGCGCGAGCCTTCGACGGCATCGGACCACACGTGCTGGATTGGGAACAAAAGACATTCGAGGCGCTCGATAAGACGCAGGGTGGCGCGTCGAGTGACGGCCGAAAACCCGTTCCCATCATGTACTGGATCGGGGTCATACTGGCTTAACTCAACAATAATGTGTCCGAGGCTATCCATGTCGAAGCTCTGCATAGGAATCCTTTCTTGGTTCTAGGTTAACGCCGCTTGGCTTCTTTAAGGGCCGACCCATCCCGTTGCCCCACGTAATCCCAGAGCAACGCAAGGGTTTCAGCACCCCGATAGAAATTGTTGAGATGAAAGTGTTCATTGGGGGCGTGAAAGTTTTCATCCGGTAGCGCGAACCCCAATAGTAACGTAGGCATGTTTAGTACTTCTTGAAAGGTAACCACCACCGGAATGGAGCCGCCCATGCGGATATAAGCGGCATTTTTATGGTAGATGTCGAAAATGGCCTGTTCGGCCGCTAACACCGACGGGTGATCCAAGGGAGTCTTGGTCCCTGGATCGCCTTCGCCGCGGGTAATCGTAAGGCGGACCCCTGGGGGGCAATGAGCTCGAAGATGTGTTTCCAACACCTCCAACACGTGATGGGGATCTTGATTCGGAACCAATCGGCAGGTAATTTTGGCTTGAGCCTCCGCCGGCACAATTGTCTTTCGGCCTTCTCCGATAAAGCCCGACCACATTCCGTTGACTTCGACGGTGGGTCGAGCCCAGATCCGCTCCAAGGGGGAAAAATCCGGTTCTCCAAAGAGGGACGGACTTTCGATGGAAGCTAAAAAGCCATCCGCATCGAACGGTAGCGTCTGGAATGCCTGGCGTTCCTTTTCGGTTAAGGTTTCGACACCATCATAAAAACCCTCGACGTTCACCGTGCCGTCGGGACGATGTAGCGAGGTGATGAGGGCGGCCAGGGCATGGGCGGGATTGGCTACGGTGCCCCCGTACACGCCGGAGTGAAGATCTTGAAAGGGACCGGTCACGGAAACCTCGAGAGCCGCTAATCCTCGTAACCCATAACATACGGCCGGCACCTCGGCTGCGAACATCGGGGTATCTGAGATGACGGCAAAGTCGGCCCTTAGCTCTTCTTGGTGGTTCTTAATGTACTCGGCTAGATGCACACTCCCGATTTCTTCCTCGCCTTCAAACAGTACTTTGACATTGATCGGTGGGCTTCCCGCAGTCTGGCACCATGCCTCAAGCGCAGTCAGTTGCATATAGACCTGGCCCTTGTCGTCGCTGGATCCTCGTGCATACAAAACGTCGTCGATGACGGTGGGCTCGAAGGGTGGGTGCGTCCATTTATCGAGCGGGTCCACCGGTTGCACGTCATAGTGGCCATATATCAACACGGTGGGGCCACCGGGATCCGTGATTAGCGAACCGACTACGACCGGATTGCCCTCGGTTTCGTCGAGATGCGCATCTGACATACCCGCTTTTTTAAGGCGGTTCATAAGCCATACCGCGGCGGCTCGGACATCGTGACGGTGCTGATTTAAGGCTGAGATGCTAGGGATCGACAAAAATTCTGTCAGATCGTTCAGATATTGGTCATGATGGGACCGTAGGTACTCTAGGGTGCGCTCTCGGGTCATGAAAAACTCCTCCTGGTGTGGTGTCACGCCATTTTTCCTCTCTGGAAAACTGTACCCGTTTAAGAGGTACAGAGCAAGCCACGCCTAAAAAAGAAACGAGGCCATAGCGAGTAATACGAACACCAGGACAATGACCCACAACCATCGCTGACGGCCAGGACGGATGGCGAGCGGGCCCATGAGGCGCACGTCTCGCGCCACGATAATCAGCATCCCCAGGCTAATGGGCATCCACAGGGCACCCAAGGCTTGCGCCCAAAGGGCGATGGAGCCCACCGCAAGGTGTGGCCACAGCACGATGCCGGCCGTCACGGTGAGAGTCAGGACATGAATCCCGCGAGACCGTCCGCCGGTGGGAGTCACGGCTTTCGGCGGCGGGGTGCCGTGCAACACCTCGCTTAACATCCAGGCCGAAGATAGGGAGATCGTGCACGCGGCGAGAAAACCGGCGTCAAAGATCCCCAAGGCGAATAATTGACTAACCAGAGGGCCGGCGGCATGGGCAAGCCAGGCCAAAGGATTTTCTAAAGGGCTGGCCGTGGAGGTGACGGCCAGGGCGCCAATGAGCATGACGATGGCCGCCATCGAAACTTGGGCCAGGATCCCAAGACGGATGTCTTTTCGGCCCAAGCTCAAAGAGCTCACGCTGCCAGACCACACGGCATTTTGTTGCCAATAAATCATCCAGGGCGCGATGGCATTACCCGCCAAGGCCAATAATAAAAAGAACACCGGAGTGGAGATGCCTTGACCCAGCGCGATGGTCCAAGCTCCTTGGGCTGGATGTAAGTAGAACAACGCTGGAATGAAGGCAAAATTAAAAATCGCCAAGACCAGCAGAAGTCTTTCTAATCCCGGATAGTGGCGATATGAGGTGACCCCAATGACCAAGGCCCAGGAAAGCACAAGCCCTGCGCCCCAGGGTAGACCAATAAGCCTTAAGGCGGATGCCATGCCGAGGAACTCGGTTACCAGGATGAGCGCATTAAGCATATGCAAAGCGATTCCGTTAATGATGACGCCTAGCCGGCCAAATTTGCCGCGCAGTAACTGACTGTAGGGTTTTTGTGTCGCCACCCCGACTCTCAGTGCCAACTCCTGAATGGTGTAGGTAATGGGCACCATCCCAATCAAGGCGCCGAGGAACCATACGAGATGGTGTGCGGCACCGGTCACCAAATACGACAGCATCCCGCCCGCATCGTTGTCTGCGGCTAACCCAAGAACACCGGGGCCAATAGCCAAAATCCACCACATTGCACGTGGTCTGTGCGGGGGGCGGTTTGGCTTGGTGGAATCCAGATACACTACCTATCACGTCCTCTTTAGCCGATGGCGGATCAGGGTCATGATATGTAGCCCAGGGGTCTCTGGTGAGCCGCATGATGAAGCTTGCGCGAGGGACACGAAGAAGATACCATGGGATCAAATGTACAGGTGGGGAGCAACGACTGTGAATACATTGGCGTTTGGCTGGCTTGAGATTGCCATCGGAGTTGCCGGAATCGTGCTGGGTGGACTCGGAAAAATGTCTCGGGCCTCTGTCATTATTTCTGTGGGCCTGATTATGTTTGGCCTGAGTCATATGGTGCCTCACCGCTTACTCGGCCTTATGAATGACGGCGGAGCCTTGATTGTCCTCTTTGGAATCGGGATGTCGATTTCCTTAATGCGGCGCCAGCGAAAAGGGCCAAAGTCGCCTCGTCAGTAGCCACTGAACACTACGGCATCCGTGTCTGTGCGCGTCACCCCGATTAAGGTGTTAAAGAGCACGAAGCCATCATGAAGTGGGGTCGAGGAGCAGTTTATATCCCCGACCCCCCTATCGGAAAGAAGATTCCCGCCATCGATTTTACCTCCCCCTCAGCCGAGAAGAGCTGGACAGGCGGCCATTTCAATTGTTCGGTTCGGTTTGCCAATTTGCCCGCTCGATGGCATCGGACAGGCTATTGGCCCAATCAGTAAGCCGCGTTGCGTGGTCGCGGGCGACCGTAATGGAAACTTGGCGAGATACCGGTGGTGCTTCGCGCACCGTAATCCATGGCTGACGAGTGGTCGCCATGCCATCCTTCGCGACGGCATCCCATGCGGCTGCTAGTTGCCGTAGTGCCTCGGCCTTGAGCCTGGCCTGATAGACACTGAGTGTTTCCTCGTTGACCGTGACGAGGGTCTTGACGTTGGAGGCCATTAGCCGTTGCTTATCGGTGACAATTTGATCCAGTTGAGCCAAAATCTCTTCGTCGCGCTCGACCGGATCGAATGGTGGGGCTTCGGTCCCCGAAGTCACCACGGCATCGCGGAGCAGCTGCTCTTGCAATAGTGCTCGTTGCTTATCGCGCCGAGAAATGTCTCGTCGAAGTTGTCCAATGGTCATGGTGAGGTCCTCTCTTAGATAGATTGGCCCGGGCAAACGAGCGAAATACGTGTAAGGGCAATGGGTGAAGGGTTAAAGGTGTAAAATGGTGGTAGCGTTCAAGGGTTGGTCGCGACGGCACCGTACAAGGAGTGTAATCCCGGTCGTTTCGTTGAGACAATCTGTCTCACGGCATAGTTTACCTCCATGCTGAGGATTTCGTAGTCAGCTTGCCCGGACACCTCATTCTACCAGCACACATGAGTAATGGGTAGAGAAAATTTAACAATGTATGGTGTCTACCGTTGTTTCAGCTAAGTTATTACGTTTACGCCAGCTCATGGAGGTGGGGATACCGTGAAGGGAGCGCTTTGGATTGAGAGCCTTGCGATTTGGGCCGTCGCGTTGCTTTGGGCAATCTATAGTGGCTGGGGACAGAATGGCTTCTCGATGCCATCGGATGTGCAATGGGCGGTGGGCATCGTGTTATTGTTGGCTGTCCTCATGGAAACGGCGAGAGCGCATCATCCCAACGGATTGTCCGGCATGGGCGGACGTCTCGTCCAATGGTGGGCCGTCGGCAGTGGGTGGGTGTTTTTAGTCTGGTTTTTATCGTGGGGACCCCTTGCGCCTAAAGGTCTCCTCAGTCTATTCATGGTGGTCGGCTTGGCAACGGGACTCCTTATCATGGGAGCTTTGGGATCGGTGGC
The DNA here is from genome assembly GCA_027343765.1 of Sulfobacillus sp. GTDB lineage: Bacteria > Bacillota > Sulfobacillia > Sulfobacillales > Sulfobacillaceae > Sulfobacillus_B. The sequence goes on along the minus strand of DAHWKG010000238.1, from coordinate 345 downwards.
CCTCCTCATGCTGGTCGTGATGTCAGATCGACGAGTCGCGACAGCCAGCATGATAGGTGTGGAAGCGCTGATGGTGCTCTTCTTTGGCCTACGCCTAGAGCGCTTTTTCCTATTGACCCAGGGAGGAGCCCTGTTGGCACCTTGGTGGGAGCGAATGAGCTCCCTGGGGGCCGTCGTGTGGCTCCTTGACCAGGCGTGGCCGATTGGTGCGGTCGCAGTTGGCATGGCCGTAATGGCGCTGAGTATCCGGCTTTTTGTGCAGCGGGACCATGGCATAAGGCTGTGAGGGCCTAGCACTGCCATTATCGGCGGCGTGGCTTGGCGTGTCGAGCCCATTTCCGGATC
>DAHWKG010000071.1:0-22745 GCA_027343765.1 Sulfobacillus sp. | reverse complement strand
TGGCGAGGAGTCCCGCGGTGATGAAACTGATCAGGACGCAAGCGAGCTAAGTCGTAACGACGATACCCACCCGCGGTACGTTCATCGGGTATCAGTTTACCTTCATGCTCCCATCGACGTAACGTCGAGGGAGTCACGCCTCAAAATTCGGCTGCTTCACGAATGCCCACAAGTGTCCGGTTCATACCTAAATTATACAACTATGGATAACTATAGGTAAAGATTTATGACACGGTTAAAACCCTAAATCGGAGTTGCAGCGGGAGGAAGCGGTAGGAGTTAACATCTTACGAAAGAGGCGCTCCTTTACGGGGAGCGCCTCTCTTAGATACCTAAGCCGCCTTCGACCCAGTTGGGCCCGAGTGCAATCTTGCCAGGAATGTCGGGCGTGTGCCCCGCCAGTACATCAGCTAAGCTGACATTCACCATGCTAGCCTCGACGCAGGATTCTAAGGCTTGCCATATCGGTGGGCTCAGACATTCCTTACAATCCCGCGACGGACACTCGCAGAAGGTCACCGGGCCTTGGAGCAGTTGCACAATCTCCAAAAGGGTAATGTATGCCGCCGGTCGAGCCAACAAATAGCCGCCGTGGGGCCCTCGGACACTGGTGACTATACGCGCTCGCCGAAGAGGCAAGAGCAGTTGTTCCAAATATTTTTCCGATTGCTCCAACCGAACTGCCATCTCGCGAACCGTTAACGGATGGCCTTCCGCCCGGCTAAGCAATTCGAGAATACGAAGCCCCACTTTGAGGGATGTCTTTAGTCCATTCATCGGTTAGTCCTGAAATAAGGCGGTCGACAGGTATCGCTCGGCGTGGTCCGGCAAAATCACCACGGCGACTCCCGACGAACCGAACGGAGGCAATGATTGCCGGGCTGCAGCGACGGCCGCGCCGCTGGAAATTCCGACGGCTAAACCTTCTTCCCGCATCAGTGCCTTGGCTGTGTCAAGGGCCACTTGGTCGGGAATCTGAATCAATGTGTCATAGATGTGGGTGTCTAAAATCGCTGGGATAAAGCCGGCTCCAATCCCTTGAATACGATGGGGGCTATGGGTTCCCCCGGCCAGCACTGGCGATTCTGCTGGTTCTACGGCAACCACGTGCATCGAGGGGTTCTTTTCCCGCAAATAGGATCCGGCGCCGGTGATGGTCCCACCGGTACCGACCCCCGAAATGAGGGCGGAGACGCGGCCTTCGGTGTCGTTCCAAATTTCGGGCCCGGTGGTGTCATAGTGCACTTTAACATTGGCAGGATTCTCGAACTGCTGGAGAATCACGGCCCCATGTGTGGATTCGGTAATTTCCTGGGCCTTCTTGATGGCGCCCTTCATGCCTTCGCCCGCCGGGGTAAGCACGATTTCCCCTCCGAATCCACGCATCATGGCGCGCCGCTCCACACTGGCGCTTTCCGGCATGGTGAAAATGGCTCGGTAGCCCCGTGCGGCCGCAACCCAGGAAAGGCCAATGCCGGTGTTGCCCGATGTGGGCTCCACAATGGTCCCACCGGGTTTGAGACGGCCGTCCTCTTCGGCCGCTTGGATCATCGCCCAGGCGATGCGGTCTTTAACGCTAGCTCCCGGATTTTTTGCTTCCCATTTTCCATAGACGTCCCAGCCTGTGTCTTTGGATACTTGCTGCAACCGGATGAGTGGGGTTCCGCCTATGGCATCCAACAGCGATTCGTAACGCACAATTGTTCCTCCTCGTGGGATTTAGGGGAATTTTTGCATCCCCGCATGGGCCACTCCCGGTTGCGGTCCCCTAATCCATATCGTCTTAATAGGAATTATCGAATTATCTGCCTGCGCTGTCAAGCGCAGGTTCGAGACGCTGATGCTGCCACGTTAATGCGTGGGCGTTGATTGGGATGCTGGGACAAAGTTTCCTTGCCACATCGATAAATCGGTCGACACGGCCCGTCGTCCATGCCTCCACGGTTCCATAAGAACCTAAGGGCGAACCAGGAAGCTCTGCCGCCAGACGGTCGGCAATTTGCTCGCCCGGATCGACAATGAAAGCCCGATCGCCTACGGCCCGGTTAAATACGGTGCGCATATGGGGGAAGTGAGTGCATCCGAGAATCACGGTGTCGACCCCCGTATCGAGCACCGGTTCCACGCAAGCTCGGACGGCATCTTCCACGTTAATCCCGTCGATTTGACCGTTTTCCGCCATGACCACCAGGATTGGGCAGGGCTTAGAGAGCACGAAAAGCTCGCGGCGGATTTCGTGAAGACGGGCGGGATAGAGGCCTGAGCGATGGGTTGCTTCGGTGGACAACACGCCCACGCGGCCGTTTTCGGTGATGCGCGCCGCCCGTTCACAAGCCGGACCGACCACTCCGATGACGGGGATCCGGGCGCGGCGTTGGGCCTCCGGCAAGGCCGCGGCGGTGGCTGTATTGCACGCAATCACCACGGCCTGGGCTCCCGCTTCTTGAAAAAAATCCAAGAAGGCCAAGAACCAGGCCTTAACTTGGTCGAGCGATTTTTCTCCATAGGGGAAATGGCACGAGTCCGCCCCATAGAGGAACTTTTGCCCGGGCATGCGCTGGATGAGTTGGCTAAGGACCGTAAGGCCGCCTTCGCCGGAGTCAAACAGCGCAATAGGGCCCGATGACGACATGGAATCACCTCGGGTGAAGATGCCTTAGGATAACCGGCGAACGGCCGTTTTCATTCGCTCCATTGCCTCTACCAGACGTTCGGTGGGACAGGTCAACGAAATGCGGAGCCAGCCTTCCCCGGCTTTACCATATGATGATCCGGGGGCCACGACCACGTGGGCTTCTTGTACAAAGAACTCGCTGGCTTGGCTGGAGGTCATTCCCTGGGGTGTGGGAAACCAGATATAGAATGTCGACCGGGGAGCAGGGATATGAAGTCCCATCTTGTCCAGGGATTCAAGAACAATGTCCCGCCGTTCTTGGTAGAGGCGACTTTGCTCGGCAAAGAAGGCCATCGGATCAGACTCCAAGGCCACGATGGCGGCTTCCTGCACGGCCGTAAAGACGCCGGAATCGAGGTTGGACTTCAAGGTCCCTAAGGCATCCACGGCCAAGGGATTGCCGACGGCTGCGGCTACTCGCCACCCGGTCATGTTGAAGGGCTTGGAGAGCGAATAAAATTCGATGGCCACGTCGAGAGCTCCCGGGACTTCCAGCACGCTCGGGGCGCGAAACCCATTGTAGCCAATTTCGGCATAGGCCAAGTCGCTCGCGAGAAGAATGTCATGACGACGACAGAGTTCAACCGCTTCTTCAAAGAAATCCAGCGTGGCCGTGGCTCCGGTCGGATTGTTGGGGTAGTTTATCCAGAGAATTTTGGCCTTTTCCAGCACCGTTTCAGGAATGGCTTTGAAGTCGGGCAAGAAGTGGTTCCCCGGTCGCAAGGGAAGCATATGGATATCGGCGCCTGCTAATAAGGCTTGGGCAGCGTACACCGGGTAGCTGGGATCGGGAACCAACACCACATCGCCGGGTCCGGCCATGGCCCAGGTGAGGTGGGCGATGCCTTCCTTAGACCCGATGAGGCCCACGGTCTCGGTGAGCGGATCCAAGGTCACATTAAATCTTGTCGCGTACCACCCTGCTATCGCTTGGCGGAAGGGAACGCTTCCGAGGTAATTGGGATATCGATGATTGTCTGCTCGTTCAGCGGAAAGCTTGAGTGCATTAATAATGTGTTGGGGTGTCGGCTGATCGGGATCTCCGATGCCGAGATTAATAATGTCGTGACCTTGAGCCTTTTCGCGTTCGATTAATCGGTCTAATTCCAAAAATAGATAGGGGGGCAGTTTCTCCATGCGGGCCGCCACTTTCACCAGCATCGCTCCTTTAGCAAACTGTCCACTATTGTATAGAGTGGCATAGGCTAAGGGTACACGACGAAAGGGAAGAGGGCAACGGGAGGGACGGCCCCTAAGAGCTCTTAAGGGGTCGGAGTCAATATCCAATCATTGGCCCACTGGTGCAGCGCTTGCATGACCGGGGCCAAATCGCGGCCTTTCTGAGTTAACGAATACTCAACCCTTACGGGGGTATCTGGATACACCCGACGGTCCAAAATCCCTTCAGCTTCTAATTCTTTAAGCCGTTCTGCCAGCATACGGTCGCTCACCTGCGGAATGGCCTGGGCAATTTCAGAAAACCGTTGCGGCTTTTGCAACAGAACCTCGATGATAAGCCCAGTCCAGCGCTTGCCAATGAGACCGACGGCGGCCTCAAAACGCGGGCAGAGATCGAATTCTTTCACGGATAAACCTCCTCTCTCATTGTCAGACGAAATCTACGGAGCCTTTCATTTCTATTCCTTTATTCTGACACGTCCCTCAGCCATTTATTATAACGCGGGAGACTTGACAAATGAAGCGTGATTAGATATTTACTATAAGGTAGTAGCTAACTAAATATTAGCCATTGATGCCCCCCATTTGGGGAACTCTAGTGCAGGAGGTGGACGATGAAGCAGGAATGGGTGGCTTTCGTGGGAAGCCTAAGAAAAGGTTCGTATAATCGGGCGCTTTTTCGGGCGTTCAAAAGCCAAGTGCCCGCCGATGTGACGGTGGAAGAATCCGATATCGCGGCGCTTCCGTTCTATAATCCCGATCTCGATCCGCCTTATGCGGCCCGCAATTTTTGGCGACTGGTTCGGCGTGCGGACGCTTTGGTGTTCATCACACCCGAATATAACGGCTCGTTTCCGGCGGTCATCAAAAATGGGATTGACTGGGCCTCCCGGGATCCTGAAGGATCAAGCCTTCCCGGTAAACCTACGGCCATTTTGGGAGCGTCTATGGGCAATTTCGGCACCCTCAGGGCGCAAATGCATCTCCGTCAAGTCCTCACGTTCTTAAATGCCGATGTGATTCACCGTCCCGAAGTATTGCTGCCGCTCGCCCATCAAAAATTTCAGCCCGGGGACATCTTAGCCGACGACTTGGCCGTGGGCGTCATCCAAGAACTGGTCCACGCTCTCTACCAACGGGTGGCCCGTTCTGTGGCTGTATCTTGATCACTAAGGAGGTTTATTCGATGTCCAATGTGAAGATTGCTGTCATTTATTATAGTGCCACGGGCACGAACTATCAGATGGCACTGGAGGCTGAAAAGGCTCTGAAGGAAGTGGGGGCTGAGGTTCGGGTCCGTCGCGTCAAGGAGTTGGCGCCCGAGCAAGCGATTGCCTCGAATCCCGACTGGAAGGCGCATGTGGAAGAGTCCCAGCATGTGCCAGAAGCGACGCTCGACGACCTCGACTGGGCGGATGGGTTCATTTTCAGTGTGCCCACCCGGTTTGGCAATATGGCCTCGCAGATGAAGCAGTTTCTTGACCTGGCCGGCCCGTTGTGGGGGCAGGGCAAGTTGGTGAACAAGACAGTGACAGCCATGAGCTCCGCGCAAAACCCCCATGGCGGCCAAGAGGCCACAATCCTTTCCCTTTACACTACCATGTACCATTGGGGAGCGATTGTGGTGGCCCCGGGCTACACGGATCAGGCGATATTTGCGGCAGGGGGCAACCCCTATGGGACCTCGGCGACGGCTGGCGGCAAGATTTCCGACGAAGTCAAAGCGGCCGTCCGTCATCAAGCCAAGCGGTTGAGAGAGGTGACGGCGCGCATCGCGTCGCCGGTGCACGCCAGTCGCTAATCACGTATAGCCTCAAGGAAGCCCCCTGAGTAGTCCGGGGGCTTCCCACGTTTGCGAACCGTTAAAAGAACTCGGGAATCCACCAGCGGAGATGGCACACGCAGTCGGTTTCGCAACGGCCGCACCCCTGGCACAAGTGGTCGTTGCATAGGGATCCGTGGCAGTCATAACATTCCGCGACCGACGGATTGCCGCACGAGCATAGGCTTTCTTCCACGACCTTCCCCCCTCCTTTGACGGTAGCTTCTGCCAAAGGAGGGGAAAATATGTAATGGGAACGTTAGCTTTCGATGTGGGATAGGGCGCTTGGGTCCACGTTGCCGCCGCTAATCACAGCCACGGTTCGGCGCCCGGCCAGCCGTTTTTGACCCTCTTCGCTGAAGAGAAACGCTGAGGTAACGGCACCGGACGGCTCGACCACCAGTTTGAGGCGGGTTAACAGGAGCCAAAAGCTTCGTTGGATTTGTTCCTCGGTGACGGTGAAAAGATCGTCCACATAGCGTTCGATAATGGGGTGGGTGAAGTGCCCTAATGAAAGGGTAATGAGCCCGTCCGCGAGACTTTTGGTTGAGGGCAACTCCGCTCGCCGGCCTTGTTGTCGGGAGGTAAAGGCTTTGGCTGCTCCGGCCGGTTCCACGCCGATGACTTCGACGTCGGGTCTCGACTCTTTAATCGCTGTAGCAATGCCGGAGATGAGCCCGCCCCCACCAATGGGCACCACCACCGCTTCGACCTCGGGCCACTCTTGAAGAATTTCGAGGCCGATTGTACCCTGCCCGGACATCACCCAGGCGTCATCATACGGGGGTACGAAGGTTAGGCCCAGCTCCTCAGCTACCTGCTCCGCCCGCTCCAGCCGTTCCCGGCTGGTCGTGCCGCAGAATTCCACTTCGGCTCCAAAGGCTTTGGCTGAAGCCACTTTGATGGCAGGGGCAGTGGTCGGAACAATAATGCGGGCGGCCAGGCCAAAATGCCGAGCGGCCCAGGCCACCGCCTGCCCATGGTTGCCAGAGGAGGCGGTGACCACACCTTTGACCCCGCTGTGCGCTAATGTGGCCACTTTGTTGAACGCGCCCCGCACCTTAAACGAGCCGGTAGCCTGTAGGTTTTCCGGCTTAAACCGTAAATCCATCCCGGCTAATTCCGCCAAGGAGGTGCTTTTCACCAGAAGAGTCCTATGAATGACGCCGTTTAGGCGGTCCTCCGCTTCCTTGATGGAGGCCAGGGTGGGACCAAGCGTCATAGCGAAAATACCCACCAGACCGGATTGTCGTGGGCCGGTTGCTCTTTCACGAGGTCTTCTACGGGCCGACGGACCCGGCGGACATTTTTGGTGACGCCTACGGAAAACGCCCGGGTGTCGTATTCCACCTTCTTGCAATGATAATGCTCCGCTGTTTTGCGGATAAATTGAATCAAGTCTTTCCCCGCCTCTTGCCACTCTTCTGGGGCGAGGTAGTACCAGTAACGGCCGCGCCACATGGCCAGCCGTACTGTAAACTTGTCGAGCCACTCCACCGTCTGTGATCGCTCGCCGAGGCCGTGCTCCTCCAGAAATACGGTCAACTGTCGGGCATCTTTGGGATTCGGGTGCCAAAACACCAGATCCACCCAGAGACTGGCCGTGCCATGGGATAATGGCGGCTTGTTGTCATGAATGTGTTGCATCGCTTCTCGTACCCTTCTGGTTAGGATTTCGTGTCCGATTGGTTGCGGGTCCTCAACGCTATTGTAGACTTTGTGCTCACTTTCGAAAACGGGGGAACGCTTTCCGTCAACCATACGTTCCCTCCAATCACGGAATGGTGCCCCACCACCGTGTGGCCGCCTAAAATTGTGGCCTCGGAGTAGATGACAACATCGTGCTCGATGGTGGGATGCCGCTTTTGCCCGCGGATGATGCGGCCGTCTTGGTCGTGCGGGAAATTTAGGGCACCCAGGGTGACGCCCTGATAGAGCGTCACCCGATCACCGATTTCACTTGTCTCCCCGATGACAACGCCAGTGCCGTGATCGATGAAGAAATAGAGCCCAATGGAGGCTCCCGGATGAATATCGATGCCGGTGTCGCTGTGAGCAATTTCGGTCATCATGCGGGGGAGCAAGGGAACACCTCGCTCACTCAGGCAATGGGCTAGGCGGTAGACGAGGGTGGCGTAAAAACCGGGATAGGTGCTGATAATTTCAACCAGACCGCGCGATGCCGGATCTCCTTCATGGGTGGCTTTGGCATCGGTCAAGGCTTCTTCTTGAATCACGGGGAGCTCCAAGAAAAATTCGCGCGCCTTATCAGCCGCCTCATCCAACACCGGGCAGGGTTCGGGAGCCCGGCACTGATGGGCGCTCACTCGGTGGATGAGTCCGGTCAGTACCCAGAGCAATTCGCCTGCCCGTTCGGCCGCTGACGGATCCTTGGAGACGGGGGCTAGGGTCGCGCAGTGCGGAAACAACATCGCTTGAATATCGTAAATGAAGCGGCGAACGGGCTCTCGGGTGACGGGGCTGAGCGATTTTTCCGGTTCCCGAAAAAGGGCTTCTCCATCGTTTAGCGTCTTGACCAGCCGGCTCAACTCATCTGGTGTCATGGACAGATTATTCATGGCCATCACCGAGAAAAGCCCATAGGGTGGCCACGGTTTGAGCGCCACGAAAGAAATTGTCGAGATGAAAATGCTCGTTGGGCGCGTGGAAATTCTCGTTCGGGAGGGCAAACCCTAAGAGCAGGGTGGGGATGCCCAGTGTTTCTTGGAAATCCACCACGACAGGAATGGAACCGCCCATGCGGATATAGGAGGCTTGGGTCTCATACACCGATTGAATGGCCCGTTCGGCGGCCTTCACGGCCGGGTGGTCAAGCGGCGTAATGGACCCAGGCGCGCCTTCGCCTCGCGAAATCTGAAGGCTCACGCCCCTTGGGAGATGGCTCTTTAAATGGCGTGCGACGGCGTCTAACACGTGATCGGGCTGTTGGTGAGGCACCAGCCGACACGTCAACTTCGCGTGGGCAGTGGCCGGGACGATGGTCTTTTGACCTTCGCCGGTGAACCCAGACCAGAGACCATTGACTTCCAGGGTGGGCCGGGCCCAAATTTGTTCTAAGATGGAATAGCCGTCTTCGCCGAAAAGATCGGGGACCCCAATTTCCTGGCGATAGGCATTGGGATCAAACGGAAGTCTCGCAAGAGCCTGGCGTTCGTCTCGGCTCAAAGGCTCCACGTCGTCATAGAAACCGTCGACGCTCACCCGTCCGTCAGCATCGTGCAAGGAGGCAATGAGTGTAGCCAGCGCATGCGCCGGGTTCATCACCGCACCTCCGTAGACCCCCGAGTGCAAATCCTGGAAGGGCCCTTTCACAGTGATTTCCATAGAAGCGAGACCCCGCAGGCCGTAGCTGATGGATGGATAGCCTTCGGCATACATGGGCGTGTCGGAAATGACCGCGAGGTCAGCCGCCAACGCCTCTTTGTGGTCGCGAATGTATTGGCTTAAATGTGCGCTGCCGATTTCTTCTTCGCCTTCGAAGAGAAATTTGAGGTTGATGGGGAGGCTTGCCGTTTTTTGCCAAGCTTCCGCGGCAATGAGCTGCATAAAAACCTGCCCTTTGTCATCGCTCGAGCCGCGCGCATAGAGAATATTATTTTCAATCGTGGGTGCAAATGGGTCATGGTGCCATGAGGACACGGGATCGACGGGCTGCACGTCATAGTGCCCATAAACCAGCACGGTAGGGCGTCCGGGTTTTTGAGGCCCTGTCGCCACCACGATGGGATTTCCCGCTGTGGGGTCAATGCGGGCATTTGTGAAGCCCGCCTGCTTAAGGCGCTCTTGAAGCCAATCGGCGGCACGAGCCACATCTTTTTTGTGCTCACTAAGAGCCGAGACGCTAGGGATGCGGAGAAACGCCGACATGTCGGCAATATGTTCACGCTCATGGGCGTTCAAATAGGCTAAGACGTGATCGATGGCGGGGTTTTGCATGATCTCAAACCTCCTCTCCCCCTATCATACCGAAAAGTGGGCCATGGGCGAATCCTGCTCTCTGGTGCTATGAGGACCGGGAGGGAGAGACATGCAAGAAGGAACCTTAATGGAGAGTCTCGGTATCGAGATACAGACCATCGAGCCGGGCTTAGTGGTGGCGACAATGCCAGTGGACCACCGGACGTGCCAGCTGTTCGGAATATTGCATGGGGGAGCATCGGTGGCTCTTGCGGAAACGGCGGCGTCCATCGGCACCGCCATGCCGATCGATCAGTCGCGGTATCTTGCGGTGGGGCTCGAAATTTAACGCCAACCACATCCGTGCTAAACAAAGCGGCGTGGTCACAGCGCGGGCGATGCCGCTCCATAAAGGGCGCATCACCATGGTGTGGGAGATCCGCATCACCGATGAAGATAATCGATTGGTGGCCATTTCGCGCTGCACGGTGATGATCCGAGAGAAGCTAGCTACACCGTCGCAAGGCCCAAAATGGCTAATAGAATGAACAAGCCGGCAATCCCGGCGAGTCCCAATTGGCGCCGCCAGCGAATGGCCATGGGACCCATGGTGCGTCGGTCGCGGGCGATGAGCCCTAAGGTGACCAGACTGACGGGCATCCATAAGGCTCCCAGCGCTTGAGCCCAAAGTGCTAGGGTGCCGATGGGAATCCAGAGAAAGATGGCGGCCAGGGCGGCAAGTCCCAAGGTGATCAGGTGCAGCAAAAAGAGACCGCCACGGGTGGGCATTTCCTGGCGCGGATGGGTTCCCGGGTCCCATGACTCGCGCACCATCCATGCCGACGAGAGCGAGATGGTGCAGGCGGCCAAAAATCCGGCATTAAAGATCCCGACTCCCACCAGGTCGGCCACCGCTCGGCTATCATGCGATTGAAGCCAGAGGATGGGATTGGCGAAGGCGACCGCTGAACCGGGGGTGAGGGCACCAATAAGCAGTGCCACCGTGGCCATGGCTACCTGAGCGACCACCCCCACCATGATATCCTGGCGCCCCGCCTTAAGGGTGCGCACCTGGCCAGCCCAAACGGCATTTTGCTGCCAATAAATCATCCACGGTGCCATGGCATTGCCGGCCAGGGATAGCATGAGAAAACCAATCATTGGGGTAAAGTGGCCGCCGAGCGCCGCACGCCAAGCAACGTTTGAAGGGTGCAGCAGGAAGGCGGCTGGGATGAACACCAGATTGACCAACGACACCCAGAGCAGGAGTCGCTCCACAGACTGATAGCGGCTCCAGGAGGTAATCGCCAAGACAATCGCAAAGGCTAAAATGACCGCCACCGGCCAAGGGATGCCAATCATATTTTCGCCCATGGCCATGCCGAGAAACTCGGTCACCAGGATCACCATGTTGAGGGCGTGTAAAACGAGCCCATTGATTCTCGACCAACCGGTGCCCAGCCGGTTTTGGATGACCTGGCCATAGGGTTTTTGGGTGGCAAAGGCGACTCTTAGGGCCAACTCTTGCACAACATAGGTCAGCGGCGCCATGAGGATCAGCGCGGCCACGAACCATTCCAAATGATGCGAAGCGCCGGTGACCACATAAGACAACATTCCGCCGGCATCATTGTCGGCGGCTAATCCTAATACGCCTGGGCCGATGGCCAAAATCAGGAGCCAAAGGGTGTGACGGTGTCGGGTTTTCGGTAGACGCGTTTTGACGTTTTGCACAGAATCACTTCTTTAGCCAAAGTTGTGGTCCGAATGAGCCTAAGCGAATCATGCTCATGATATGACGGGGCACAGAGGCAGGTGAATTCGGCGCTGACAGAGAAGATGGGACTTAGGAGGGATGATGTGAGTCACGCGTGGTTTGGCATTGTTGAAGTGGTGATCGGGATTCTGGGGTTGGTCTTGGGCGCCTTCAATCGGAGCAATCGGCTCACCATGGTGATTGCCGCGGGGTTGCTGTTGATGGGCGTGGCCCATTTTTTGCACGGCCTGGCGCTGACTTATGTGACCGACATCGGCGCCGTGATTTTGTTGGTGGGGTTAGTGATTATGGTTGTTCTGATGCGACGTGCCCGAAAGGGCGGCGGGTCCTAACGGGATTCCGTATGGTCGGCCTGCCAGCGGCTAGCCCATCGGGTGAGCGGTACGGGGTTGAACCGAGTGGGCTGCCCGTGGTCAATCACCCGCTCGCCTTTTACGTAGACATTTCGAATCGCCGTATCGGCCATGGCGTAGACTAGATGGCCGAGGGTCACGGGCCCGGGCAATAGCGACGGATCGTCCAGGGAAGCACTGACCGCATCGAAGGGCTCCCCAGGGATGAGGCGTCCTCCCGGGAGTCCTAGGGCCTTATTTCCCGCGCTGCTACCCATGCGAAAGACGTCCTCCGCCCGGATGACGGACGAGTCGGTAAACCGGACTTTTTGCAACAAGGCGGCCATGCGCATGTCGTCGAAGATGGAATGGCGGTCATTGGTGCAGCCGCCGTCGGTGCCTAAAATCACTGGGATATTCCGCGCCAGCATTTCTACCACCGGGGCAATGCCGTCGCCCAAAATCATATTGCTGGCGGGATTGTGCACAACGGTGGTGTGGGTGTTTTTCAGGAGATCCCAGTCATCCTGGTCTGCCCATACCGCGTGAATGGCCAGCGATTTCGGTCCGAGCGCACCATAATGATGGCACCACTGAATGGGCGTCATCCCGGTGCGTTGCTTCATGGCCTCCAGTTCATATCGACCTTCGGCCACGTGAATATGCAAATGGGTATCAAGAGCCTTTTGGGTGGCCACGGCCGCCTCCACCATAGCGGGAGAGGCCCCGTGGGGTGAATGGGGCGCCACCTGCAAAGTGACCCAGGGAGTTAATCCCTCGGATATTAGCCGTTGTTGCAGCTCTAAGGTGTGATCGTGGGCTTCTTCGGGGGTCTCGCGATATCGCGTAGGGGCGCCCTCCCAGTCATAGAAGGTCCTTGCCAGCAACAGGCGAATGCCTACGTCTTTTGCCGCCCGAGCGATGGCCAAGGCATTGTCGCTTCCCTGATCGTTGAGATAGAAAAAATCGGCCACGGCGGTAATGCCGTGGCGGAGCATATCCCAATAGGCGAGCTTGGCGGATTGATAAATGTCGTCAGGAGTTAGACGCTCGGACACCGGATAGAGGACTTGGCTCCTCCAGGTCATGAAATCTCGGTCCTCGCCCATCCCGCGCATCAATACCTGAAAGGCGTGATTGTGGCCGTTGACGGTTCCGGGCAACAGCAATTCTCCGTCCAGCCGCTGGACAAAGGCGCCCGGGAAGTCGGACTGTAGCGCCTCCACATTGTCGAGATGCTGAATGATGCCCTGATCATCCACCAATAAGCCCGGCCGACTCAGAATGACACCGTCCACCACCGCCGCTTCGGGGGCGTAGATATAAGATGGCATCTTAGGGTTCCTCCTGCAGCAGTCGATAGGCGGTTTCAGCCAACACCCGGACGCCATCGAGCATGGCCTGATCGCTCGAGAATTCCTCCGGGGCATGGCTAATGCCCTTCTGACTAGGGATAAAAATCATGGCGGCGGGCATGACCCGGCCCAGCACCCCGGCATCGTGGCCGGCCCACGACACCAGCCGGGCTGCGGGAAGGTTGAGCCGTGTGGCCGCATCTTCGATGACCCCCACCCACGGCTCGTACATCGGGCAGGGGACGACGTCATGGAACACATCGGCCAAGACACTCACGCCGAAGGAAGCGCCGGACCGCTCGGCCATGTTCACCAGGGCATCCAGCGCCTCATCAAGAAGGGCAGGGTCGGGGGACCGGATGTCCCAATCAAGCCGCACGTGCCCTGGTACCACATTCGCGGCGTTGGGATGCACCTCGATATGACCAGGATTGGCCGTCAGATCCTGAGTCCCGTCGACGAAGGCGCTAAACTGCATAATGGTTTCTGCAGCCGCCCTGAGGGCGTTTTGCCGTTCGTCTTTCGGGGTGGTGCCGGCGTGATTGGTTTTCCCGGTAAAGTTGAGCGCCACCTGGCGAATCCCGGTAATGTCCGTGACAGCGGCTACCGCCAATCCCTGCCGTTCCAAGCGAGGCCCCTGTTCAATATGAATTTCGAGATAGCCGGAAAAGCTCTCTTTCAGACCCGATGCCTCGGGGAGCCGCTCCAGGTCAAATCCATGAGCGGCCATCGCATGCCGAAGAGTCACCCCTTCAGTGTCTTGAGCGGGCCGGACATGCTCCATGTCGAGAAGCCCGGCCACCGCCTTAGAGCCCAAAAGTCCCGTGCCAAAACGCGGGCCTTCCTCGTCTGTGAAGGCGGCCAGGCGAAATGGTCGTCGCAAGCTTGAAGATTGCTCCATGAGGGCTTTGGCGACTGCAAGGGCGGCGGCAACTCCATACCCGCCATCAAAGGTGCCGCCATGCGGCACCGAGTCCAGGTGGGACCCAAAGGCTAGTCTAGGCAAGGCATTGTCGATGGCAGGGGGGACAAAGTCGGCAAAACTGTTGCCGGCTTGATCTTGAAAGACCCGGAGCCCGAGCGCCTCGGCCTTTTCGCGAAACCATCGGTGTGCAGATCTTTCGGCATCGCTCCAGGCGACGCGAAGATACCCGCTTCCATCCGGGCTTTTACCAATAGCGGCGAGCTCAGAAAAAATAGTCAGAAAATACGAAGAGTCGGGACGGATATGAGATGCGGACATAGGGACCTCCCTTAAGCGTGGTGTCGTACGAGTATTGTACAGGAGCACGCTTAATCCATGCTACTATGCAAGAAGAGACGGGAGGAGAAGCGGTGAGCATGACAGAGGACGAAAAAGTGTTTAAGGATCCGGTGCACGGCTACATTTATGTGCATGACCCGTTGGTATGGGACCTCATTAATACGCGGGAAATGCAGCGCTTGCGCCGGATACGTCAACTGGGCACCACCTACTTTGCCTATCCGGGCGGCGACCATAGCCGCTTTTCGCATTCTCTTGGCGTCTATGAAGTCATTCGCCAAATGATTCAGGCCTTTGATCGCAACAATTACGACTGGCCACGGCAGTACTCCCGTTTGGCCATGGTCTCGGGACTTCTTCATGACGTGGGCCACGCGCCCTTTTCCCATGCGTTGGAAAAGGTGATGGAGACGCGCCACGAGAACTGGAGCGTGGCGATTATTCGCGATCCTAAGAGCGAAGTCCATCAGGTGTTGGAGGGGGCAGAGGCGGGGCTCTCTAACATGGTAGCCGAGGTGATTCAAAAGACTTTCACCAACCGCTTGGTCGTCTCGATGGTGAGCGGCCAATTGGACGCCGACCGGTTGGATTACCTCATGCGGGATTCGGTCGCCACGGGGGTCGATTACGGGACGTTTGATTTAGCCCGCATTATTCGCGTGATGCGACCTCTGTCGAATCGCCTCGTGGTGAAAAAAAGCGGGATTCACACGGTGGAAGCCTATCTTTTAGCGCGCTACTTTATGTACTGGCAAGTGTATTTTCATCCCGTAAGCCGGGCGGGGGAAGTCCTTTTGCGGGCGATCTTGGAACGCGCCCAAGCGCTCATTGGAGAAGGAAGGCCGCCCGTTGCCACCCATCCGGCCCTCTTTCCGTTCCTCTCCGGCCAAGCCACCTTCGAGCAATATTTAACCTTGGACGATGCGTCGCTAATGAACGCGTTCAGCGTCTGGCAAGATGGCGGCGACCCGATCTTGGCGGATCTCTCGCGGCGATTTCTCGACCGGCGGCTCTTTAAGGAATATGCCTGGCCAGGGGCACTTGACTGCAAACTCGGTGCGGTGAGGGAACTGGTACGGGATCACGATTGGGATCCCAATTACTATTGTATAGTCGACGAGACGGGTACTGTTTATTATGATTACTATCTAGGCGGTCAGCGGGTGCCCACGCCGGACAACGCCATTTGGCTCTATGACCAGATGAGTGGGTTGTTGACAGAGATGTCGAGCTTGTCGCACCCGATTCAAGCCATTGCGGAAGAACATCGACCGGTGCGGCGTCTCTATGTTCCGGCGGAAGTATTGGCTGATGACCGCTTCGGAAAGCTAGTCAAAGACTAAGGAGAGCCTGATGGAGGCGATGCGATGAAGCCTGTCGAGGGATTCTTCGAATACCAATTGCGAGTGGGGACGATTGTTCGCGCTTCGGTAAATCAGGGGGCCAGAAAGCCGGCATATCATCTCGTCATCGATTTTGGCCCCGAGGGCACGAAGGAGTCGTCGGCCCAGATCACCGACCATTACCAACCCGATGATTTGGTTGGACGACAGGTGGTGGCGGTCATCAATTTTCCGCCCCGACGGATTGCGTCGGTGACGTCGGAGGTGTTGGTGCTGGGGGCCATCGGCGAGAAGGGGGCCGTGGTTCTTCTTCGACCCGATAATGAGGTTCCTAACGGGACGCCCATCGCCTAAGATATGAGAGTTTAGCGTTCAGAAAGGACCGATAATCATGCGCATTGCACTGGTGATACCTAACGACACACCGCCCACGGGAGGCAACAGCATTTCGGCCCGGCGCATGCAGCAGGGACTACAGGAAGCGGGGCACGAAGCCGACGTGATTTGGTATCACGCGGACCTGGGTGATTATGACGTGTATCATGCCTGGAACGCGGTGCGCGTGGGCGGGCGTTTGGTGGAAGACGGGATTAACCCGGATCAAATCATTGCCACGTGGACCGGAACCGATTTGTGGCAGGACTGGGTGAAAAATGCAGGTCAGGAAAAGCGCCGTCTCGATCCGATTCGCTATCAGGTGACCTTTACCGAGGACGCCCGCAGTCGAATTTTGGTGGATGCTCCCGAGTGGGCGGATCGGGTGGTGGTGATTCCCCCCTCCGTCGATATCGATCATTTCACCCCTGAAGGGGATAAGGTGGATGTGCCCCATCCGTATATTTTGGTGGCCGGTGGGGTGCGGCCGGTGAAACGGTCGGCATGGGCCATCCAATTGGTCGAAGTCTATCGCGAGGCCTCCCAGCAGGACGTGCATTTAGCCATTGCCGGACCCGTCCGCGAGGCGGGCGAATGGCAGCGGGTGCAAGACGCGGCCGAGGGAAAAGATTGGGTTCACTTGCCAGGAGACTTGGCGCCGGATGAGATGCCTAAATGGTATCGGGGGGCGGATGTCTTCTTAAACACATCCGAGGTTGAGGGCGTTTCCAATGCTATTATGGAGGCTATGTCGTCGGGGGCGCTGGTGTTGGCCACCGACATCCAGGGAAACCGGGCTCTTGTGCACCCGGGGAAAACCGGCATTCTCTTTACCGACGCCGAGGACTTTGTGGCCAAATTAGGCGAGATTTTGCACCATCCGGATGAGATGGATGTCATCCGCCAGGCGGGTAGGCGCCAAATCGTTGCGCGCCACTCGATTCAACATGAGGCCAAGCGCTATGAGCGTCTCTATTTCGACGTGATGAGCGTCCGGGGGTGTTGCCGCTGAGCGCCTTAGGCTTTATTCGCTTCGATGTGGAGGACTTTCTCACCCCGGAGTCCGATGAGGCCTTGGTGCGCATGCTCGAGTCCATGCATCGGGCAGGACTTCCGGGCTCTTATGGTCTCGTGGGAAAGAAAGTGCTGGCGCTCCAGGAACGAAACCGCCACGATGCCCTACACCTCTTGAGCCAGGAGCCGGCGATTGGGTTTCATTCGTGGAGCCACAGCGAGCATCCCACCATTGCCGAGGATCTCGCCGGCCTCCCCTATCGGGAGGCGCTAAACCGATTCATTGAAAGAGAGCGCCCGGGTGTCGAGGCCGTCAGCCGCCTGGTCAAGCCGCCCCGCTACTTTACCCAGCCCGGGGGCAATTGGGTTCCAGAAGCTCTTGAGGCGTTGCCAGCGTTGGGGATGGACATGTTCTTTACCGATTCCTTTAATAGCTACCTCGAGGATCTAACAGCTCCTTACTGGTACGGTGAGGTCCTGCATCTCTCCTTCCCGGTCGTGAATCCGCGGCCGTTTGGTTTGGGGCTTCCCGCCAACCTCAATGAAGCCATCCAAATGATAGAGGCATGGCAAGGACGGTACGGGGAGGCCTTTATGGTCATGCTCCATCCTACCGAGTTGGTGAGCCGTGAGTTTTGGGATGCCACGAATTTTTCTCGGGGAAGAAGCCGAGAGTCTCTGATTGCGGCACCGGTCAGAAGCCCCACGGACCAGCAGGATGCGCTCGAGGCCTTTGACCGCTATTGTCAGGCGATGGGCCGCCTCGGCATCGAGTGGTGTGACGCCGAGGCGCTCCGTGAGCGAGTTCTGCCCCGGCACGCGGTCCTCGTGGACATGGCGGAATTAAAGCAAGCGCTCTTGCAACAGGGTGTGGGCCCCTTGGAGATGACCACCGGCACGCTATCCGCCGCCGAAGCGCTCTACGCCTTGGCTTGGCACACGGTGACGGGAAAGGACTCGGTTCATGTGGGTACTGTCGGTGCACCGGAGCGCTGGGTGGCGGAGGCGCCAAGCCGTCCCTCCGTGTCGGCCGATCGGGCCCGGGCCTTTGCTTTCGGGGTGGTCGAAGCCGTAAAGCGGGAGCATCGTCTGCCTTCAGGACGGGTGGCGGGACTCACGCTTCAAGAGGGGATGTCGGCACTCGTTGGCCGTCACGTTTCGGATTTACGCTTTTTGGATTATATTAAGCCCCAGAAACGCCTGCATTGGGACTGGCCTATTTTTCCCGACCGGTTCCGGCCCGAGAGGCTTTGGCAGGATGCGTGTCGTTTGGGTTGGACGCTCAAGCGAGCCGAATATCGCGGCTAGAGTTGTAGACCAGGAGGACTGTGTATGAAAGCGATTCGAATTCACGAGCCCGGGGACATTAGTGTACTCCGTTATGAAGAGGTGGACATCCCCGATCCCGGTGTCGGTCAAGTGCGGGTGCGCCTTCGAGCCGCAGGTGTCAACCATCGGGATATTTGGGTGAGACGCGGGAGTCTTGGGCCGCTCAGCCAGCCCATCATCCCCGGAAGCGATGGGGCGGGCGAGGTTGACGCGATTGGGGCCGGGGTCACCCGCTGGTCGGTAGGGCAAAAAGTGGTGATCAATCCGGGGCTCAGTTGCGGCATTTGCCCAGCCTGTTTAAGTGGCAATCAGCCTTCATGCCCAGCCTTCACCATTTTCAATGGGACCTATGCAGAGTATGCGGTGGTTCCGGAAGAAAACTTGGTACAGATGCCCGGAGGCTTGACGTTCGCCGAAGCGGCTAGCGTGGGCGTCCCTTACGTCACCGCCGAAGATTTTCTCATTCGGAGTCATGCGCTGCCCGGAGAGACTATGCTCTTATGGGGCGCGACCGGGGGATTGGGGCTCGCCACCTTGCAGCTGGCGAAGTTGCGGGGCCTTAGAGTGGTCGCTGTCACCCGCAACGCCAACCGGGTGGAGAAACTTAAGCAAGCCGGGGCCGACGAGGTGGCCGTTTTAGGTTCAGACACGTCGGTGGTTGACGTTGTGCAGAGCTTCACGCAAGGGCATGGGGCGGACATCGTGGTGGATTCCTTGGGTCAGGCGAGCTTTTCTGACTCGCTTGCCGCCGTGCGCCGGGGCGGCGTTATTGTCACGGTTGGTTCGACCACCGGTGGCGACGTGAGCTTTGAACTCGGGCGATTGTTCCGATCGCGGATTACTTTGCTGGGGGCTTTTATGGGAAGCGCCGCTATTTTGCCGCGCATATTGCCGCTCTTCTCCCGTGGGGTCTTGGTGCCGACCATTGACAGCACCTATCCGCTTGAGCAGGCGGATCAAGCCCACGACCATATGGAAACGCACGGGGTGTTCGGAAAAATCATTCTAACCATGTAGCCTCGGCCTCGGCGGCCGAGGAGAGGGGAACGGTTCGCCGAAGGCTATGGATGACCATTCCCGCCACAATCACGGCAAGTCCGAAAAGTTCTCTGGCGCTTGGCCAGGCCTGACGAAAGAAGAGGCTTGCCATCAGCACCGTGAAGACAATTTCAAGGGACTGGGTGGCCTCAATGCGGGCAAGCCACCCTAGGTCGCCCTGGGTTTCTTCGGTCGCCCGGAAGAAGAGCAACGTGGCCACCACTCCGGCGAAGAGCGCGACGGCCAAAGCGCCCACCATGAGATGTCCAGAAGGCCAGCCGCTCCTTTCATATCCGATGCCCATGGCCAGAATCCAAAAAGGCAGACTACCCACGGTCATGCCCAGCGTGCGTTGGAATACGCTAAGCGTGATATGCAGTCGGGATACATAGCCCATCATTTGACGGTTGCCGAGCGGATAGGCGATGGCGGCAATAGTGACGGGAATAAGCGCCACGAGTCCTCCGCTGCCCAATGTCCTGTGCGAGGCCCATTCGCTTAGGGCCACTCCCCCTAAAATAATCCCCGAGGGCCAGAGCTCCTTTAAGGGGATGGTTCCCTTGGGCCGAATGAAGGGCACCAAGAGGCTTCCCATGACAATGGTTAATTGCCAGATTCCTGCCGTGAGCCAGGCGGGGGCCCACCGCGAGGCCAGGGTCAAGGGGAGATAAAAGAGGCCGAAGCCGACCGTGCCCCAAAGAAGCCACGGGCCAAAATTCCGCCGCAGCTCATGAAAAAGGGGCCGGAGTTCACCGCGCGCGGCCACCAATATGGCGAGGGGCACCAGCGTGAATGCGTAACGCAATCCGCCGACCCAGAAACTACTGGCGCCGCCTTGGATTAAGAGACGGTTGATGACAAATGTCGAGGCGAAGAACAGGGCGGCAAGAGCGCCTAACGCCAGTGCGCGTTTCATAAGGGCATTGTATCAAGGGCCAGGCGTCTATGAAAAGAAGAGCCTCCAGCGATAAAGCTGGAGGCTCTTCTCTACTTGGCATAGAGCACCAATATTTTCAGTGAGGCGTCCGGATGACGAAGGGCCATGATGCGCGCGCCCGGTGGAATTTGGTTGACCTTAGCCTTTGGATGCCCCGGCCACTTGACTACCGTTTGGTGATTTATGGGAACGGTCACCGTTCCCAAGGGGTTGGTCAAGGTGATGTCTTTATTGGAAACGGCCACGACCTGACCGGCGGTACCATGCTCGAGCGCCTTGACCCAATGGTCCAAGTGATCGGGCATGATCATCAGCACCTGGTGGTCTAAGGGGTTTAGGCAAGCCACCACCGAGTCCCCGGGCTTCAACTGGGACAGGCGTTGCTGGAGATGACGGGGCAGTGCTTGAAGCGGATAGCTTAAGGGGCCATATTGCTCCGACTGGGCCTTCACGGTGTCCGCGTTCGCGGCCGTGATTTTGGCCCGAGCCATGACCGGGCGTGAGGCGACAGCCGTCACATCCACCTCTTTTCCGGTCACGGGTCCGAAAGCGGCCGCCTTTGTGCCGGGGCTCAGCTCACGCATGCCCAACAACGCGGGAGAGCCCTTCAAGGTATAGGTTCCGTGGTGTTTGGAGTCCAACTGCCAGGTTGCACCGGGTTTGGTCAGAGTACCGTAGGCTGCCGGATGAATGATCACCAATGGAGCCTCGGTCGGGGAGTCTAACACCGTGACGGTCTCCCCGGGGCGCAAAACCTTAGCCGAGGCAGGATACATGCCGGCGCGTATCCGAGCCGAGGCCAAGGGGAAGGCTCGACTATGCCCCTCGTCTTGGACGGTGAGGGTGGTTGGGGTGACAGCCGTAACCTTTTCTTTCGCCCAGTGATGGTGGGGCAGGGAGTGAGCCAGCGCGGGCGTCGACAAAGCCAAACTAGCCAGAAGGGCGCCCATGGCGGCCCGGCGAGCGATGTGATGCATCATAGGTACCTCCTTCTCTTTGCTGCTCTGGTAGTGTGCCCCAGTTCATGGCAGAAATGCGAGAGGTTGGCTCTTTTGGGTTTAATTTTGGGGCGCGTGCGGTAAGAAGATGGTGAAACGCATGCCGTGGGGGCTTATCCGTTGAGCCGTGATGCGGCCCTGCATGGCCTCGATCGCGCTTTTCACAATCGCAAGTCCGAGGCCGGTGCCTCCGGAACTTGAGCTTCGCGAGCGGTCACCGCGAAAGAAGCGATCGAAAATGTAGGGGAGTTGATCCGCTTGAATGCCCGGACCGGTGTCCTCAACCTCAATCGCTACCTCATTTCCCTCGGCATGGGCGCTCAGGCGGACCTGGCACGTGGGGGGTGTGTAGCGATTGATGTTCTGTAATAAGTTAAAGAGCGCGTTGGACAGGTAGTCGGGGTCGGCCATGACGGTAAGCGGTGGGATCTCGACCACCAATGGCCGCGGGTCAATGGTCCGCTTGATCTCTGACATGATATCGTCCACCCAGCGATCGAGAGCAAGCGGGCCCACCGACAATTGCGAGGCCTCGAGACTATCCATTCGCGAGAGGGTCAAAAGCTGGCTCACCAGGCGCCCCATGCGTTGGCCTTGGCTTCGAATGACGCGAAGACCGCGGGCCTGTTCCTCGGGCGTGAGTTCGCCTCGCGCCATGAGATCGAGAAAACCGGTAATGGATGTGAGCGGTGTCCGAAGTTCATGGGAAGCGTCCGCGACAAATCGACGCATTTGCTCCGAGAGGGTTTTTTCCTGCGCGAAGAGGGATTGAATCGACGCGGACATCCGGTCGATGGATTGGCCGAGGTCCTCCAGCTCGGCCGGCGCGTTTTCGATGCGGGTGGTGTGGCCGAACTCTCCGGACGCGATGCGCTGGGTGCTTTCCCGAATAATGTCCAGGGGCTTTAACGATCGCCGCACCGAAAGGGCTCCTAGCCAGCCGGCAAGAATTAAAGATAGGGAGGCTAAGAAAACGTAGAGTTCTGCGTCTCGGCGAAGAATGGCGTGGAGCGGAGCCAAGGAGGACATCAGCCAAAGATATCCGCTGGGATAATAGGGATTGTCGCCGATGACGGCATCCACCACCACCCGATGGTTCCAGATGAAGTAGGGCGCCGTATAGAAATGGGGCACGGCCTTGACGGTGGAGGAGGAAGCCAACGGGTGGCCGGCCGCGTTGGTGATGACAACTTCCACACCGGGGGCGCGGAGCCGCGAGACCAAGAGTTTGGCCAGGTGGCTCAAACCGGGGATGCCACGGGCGGTCAGCGTATGGTGAATGATGGGGGTCAAGACCCCAATTTCATCCCGAAGGGTTCGGGCCGTGGAGTGGAGCAGCACGCTACGAAGAATGAGATACTGGCTTACACCGACCACCAACAGCAACACG
>DAHWKG010000221.1:0-5261 GCA_027343765.1 Sulfobacillus sp. | reverse complement strand
GATGGATGCGTCACGCGTGGCCGATGCTTTACGTAGCATGGGGGTAGGTGCGGTTCGTGAGCATGAGCCGCTCAGTCGCCACACCTCGTTCCGGATCGGCGGGCCGGCCAGTGTGTTCGTAGAGCCGGATCACGTAGAAGGTGTGGTCAAGGTCCTCGACTGGGTACGCGACGAAAATTTGCCTTACTTCATCATGGGGCAGGGCACCAATATTTTAGTGTCGGATCAGGGTGTCGAAGCGGTGGTTATTTCGACGTCCCGGGGTTTGAGGGCTTTTGAGGTCAACCCGCCATCCATTCGCTCCGGCTCGGGGGTGCTGTTGACCAAATTATGCCGATTGGCCGAAAAGGCCGGGCTGACGGGGCTGGAATTTGCCATTAGCATCCCTGGAACCTTGGGGGGAGCGCTGGTGATGAATGCCGGAGCTCATGGGGGCGAAATGGTGGAGGTCGTCGAGAGCGTCCTAGTCTGGGACGCTACCTTAGGGGTGCATCGCATCACCGCCGACGAAGCACAGTTTCAATATCGGCAAAGCCGCTTCATGCGAACCCCCTGGATTGCCCTGGAAGCGGTGTTGACTCTCAAACCGGGGGATCCTATCGAGATCCGAGAGACGATGAAGCACAACATGGAGTACCGTAAGCGAAGCCAACCGGTCGGTGAGCCAAACGCCGGCAGTATCTTCAAAAATCCCCTGCCGCGGTACGCAGGCCAACTGATTGAGCAGATTGGTGCCAAGGGGTGGCGTGTTGGCGATGCCATGGTCTCTGATCTCCACGCGAATTTCATCGTCAATACTGGCCAAGCGACGGCGCACGATGTCTTAATGTTGATGAGGCGCATCCGGCGCACGGTCTATCAGGAAACGGGGATTATTTTGAAGCCAGAGGTTCGTTGGATTGGACCGGGAGAGGGAGGAGCCGAGGCAACATGGGAGAATTTGTGGTATGCGGAGGGCGGCGGCTTGACGGAACCGTAAAAATTCACGGGGCCAAAAACGCAGCTTTGCCGATCATGGCCGCATCGGTGCTTGCCTCGAGTCCAGTGACCCTAGAGGCAGTGCCCCGGTTGCGGGATGTGGACGTGATGATTGAGGTGTTGACGGCCCTGGGGGTTCAAGTTTCGCGATCCGACAGCACGCTCGTCATTGATCCACGGGGTATTAATCAATATGTGATTCCGCAGGAAATCATGCAAAAAATGCGCGCATCAATTTTCGTGATAGGGCCGTTGCTCGCCCGCATGGGGCATGCGGTGGCCATTCAGCCGGGTGGGTGCTCGATTGGCGACCGGCCGATCGATATTCACATCTATGGGTTTAGCCAAATGGGGGCTGACGTTGAAGAGAGCGAGATGGGTACGCGACTGCACGGCCAATTGAAACCGGCCAACGTTCACCTTACCTATCCTTCGGTGGGGGCCACGGAAAATTTGATGATGGCTGCCGCTCTCACCCCGGGCGAGACGCGTATTCGCAATGCCGCGATGGAGCCGGAGATTGTGGATCTGGCACAGTTTCTCGAAAAAATGGGAGCAACCGTGCGGGGAGCCGGGACCTCGGATATCCGCATTATGGGGCAACCCGAACTCCATGGGGCTTCGCACACCATTATTCCGGATCGGATCGAGGCGGCGACCTTCGCTTTGGCGGCGGCCGCTACGGGAGGTCATGTGGTGTTGCAAAACTGCATTGCCGAGCACCTTCCCGGACTACTAGGTCGGCTTCGCGACGTGGGAGTTGAGGTGTTGGAGAAGGAAGGGGACGAATTGGAGATCACCGCCCCAGAGAAATACCGGGCGACGCCTATTTCCCTCCACACGGGTCCCTATCCGGGCTTTGCCACCGATATGCAGGCACAATTTATGGCCTTCTTATTAAAGGTTCCAGGCGTTCACATTATTTCGGAGCGCGTTTTCGAGAACCGACTGGGCCATGCGCGCGAGCTTCGACGCCTTGGAGCGCAAATTGTCGCCGATCAACGGGTGGCCCTGATTTATGGCGGGAAGCCCTTGTATGGAGGCGACGTCCGGGCGTTGGATCTTCGGGCAGGGGCGGCCTTGGCGATTGCGGGGCTACAAGCGGCGGGTGAAACGGTAATCCATGACCGGGAGGTCATCGAACGCGGCTATGAGGACTTAGATGGACGGCTCCGCGCTTTGGGAGCGGACATCCACCCGCGTTAGGCGTATACTAATCCCAGAGCATCCTCGGGAGTGATTCCATGGCCTACCGTCTGGCGGTCGGCATGGCCGCCATCGCCGCCGTGACCGGATTTCTCATTACCCAGCAAATTCGGACCGTCAGCGTGTTAAATCACACGGCGGCCATTCAACAGGGCAAGACTCTCGCCTATCTGGTGACGAAGGCGGACCAGGGCAACGTCGAGGAACAGCATCATATCGAGAAGCTGGCTCAACAGTTGCATGCGGAGCCGCCAGCCCCCAACCTTTTGGCGATTAAAGGGCACCTGGCCGCCGTTGAGCCTTTGGCGGCTTTAACGCCGATGGCAGGCGCGGGAGTGACGGTGCTGATGCACGATGCGACTCATGCAGCATTCCCCGGGGAACCAGCTGACTTGCGATTGGTCCACGATCAATACGTGCTACGCGTCATTGCGCTCTTGTCAGCAGCCGGTGCGCGTGCCATCAGCATTGATGGGCAGCGCTATACGGCGATTACCTCGATCTTCTGCGCCGGTCCTACGATTCGCATCAACGGGGTGCCTTACGCCTCCCCGTACCGAATTCGGGCGATCGGGCCCACGGGGGCTATGTTGCATGCCCTTCAAAGCGACCCGGATATTCAAGGCTGGGCACAACTGGTATCCATTCATTACCACGGCGATGCCCATTTGGAAATTGGACCCTATCGTGGCCCAGTGCAGTTTTCGGCGGCTAAACCTGTTAAGATAGGGGAGTAGAACCAGAAAGGGGAAATTCCTCCTTGTGGATTGTCGTGGTCGGGTTGGCCATGGGGATTCTCATTGGCTTGTCCTTTCCCAACGTGCTGCCGGTGTCGTTCGCCAATTATTTGTCGATTGCCCTATTGGCGGCCATGGATTCAGCCTTCGGCGGCATCCGCGCCAGTCTCGAAGGGAAATTTGTTCCCCTGACCTTTGTGAGTGGGCTGGTGTCCAATGCGGTACTAGCCGCCTTGCTCACCTATCTGGGCAATAAGATGGGGGTGCCCTTGTTCGACGCCGCGTTATTCGCGTTCGGGTTCCGCATCTTTCAGAACCTCGGGGCGATTCGGCACGTGCTCATCGACCGGTGGCACAAATCACGGGTAAAATTACATCGCGAGTCGGTTTAATGCAGGAAAAATGCAATTCAGGGAGAAGTTCATCGAGAGTGATGTTCTCCCGCGGGAGGTGTCGAATTGGCCAAGCGCCCATTAGTTTTGGCAGTGGACGTGGGCACCACGAAAGTCTCGGCATTAGTGGGCGAGGCCCGTTCTGACGGGGAGTTGACGGTTCTTGGTGTTGCTGCCACGCCAGTGGCGGGAATGCGCCGGGGGCTGGTCTACGAGGTGGAGCGTGTGGCACTGGCCATCCGCGATGCGGTGAATCGGGCCAACAGCATGGCGGGGACCGACTTGTCACAGGCGGCGGTTGCCGTCAATGGCGATCATCTGGCTGTCGTTCCGGGACAAGCTCGCGTGTCATTGAAGACTGGCACCGTCCGCGAAGAGGACGTGGCACTGGCGACCAACAAAGCGGCTCAGGTTTCTCACGAATCCGATCGCGAAACGATCCAAGTCATTCGCCGGGGGCTATCGGTGGACGGATTTCGTGGTGTCGTCGATCCGGTTGGCATGGTCGCTCGGCAGATGGAAGCCGAAGTGATGGTCGTCACCGGCTTGGTACCCGCCCTGAGGAATCTTAAGCGCGTGGTGACCATGGCGGGTTTGCATCCGATTTTATGGGTGCCTGCCCCTCGAGCGTCCGCCGAAGGCGTGTTGGCCGACGATGAGAAACAGATTGGTGTGGTGCACCTGGATGTGGGCGGCGGCACCACGGGCGTCACCGTCTATCGCGGGGGGCACATCCAATATCTGGGGGTGGTTCCCTTGGGTGGCGAATCGATTACCTCCGATTTGAGTGTGGGGTTAGGCGTTGTGTCGACGCAGGCCGAACGTTTAAAGTTGGAGTACGCGGCGGTAGGGGCCGAACGTGATGGAACCCTGGAAGTTCGGGCCGTGAGCGGCCAGTCGGTGAAGCTGATTGCCGTAAAAGAGTTGGAAGAGATTGTGGAGGCGCGCGTCGATGAATGGGCGTCGATGGTCGAGCAGCACTTAAGCCGAATCGAATGGCCTAAAGGGCCAGCGGCGGGAGTGGTGATGACTGGCGGTGGTTCACTCTTGAAGGGACTACCGTCGTTTCTCGAAAGTCGATGGGGGTGGCCTGTCCGTCTTGGTGTGCCGATTGGCCTCGGCGGCCTCTCCGACTTGTCGCGCAGCCCTGGCTACTCGGTAGCGGTAGGGGTGGCCCGTGCCGCAAAGACCCAAGGGGTTCGTCCCGAAAGTGAGTCGTGGATCCGTCGGCTGATGACATTTTGGATGACATTATGGAATTAATTCGAACGACCCCAATGAGGGAGGAAACAGGATGTTAGATTTTGACCAGGCGGCAGAAAATTTCGCAGTCATCAAGGTAGTGGGCGTCGGTGGGGGTGGGACGAACGCGGTGAATCGAATGATTCAGGCGGGTCTCAAAGGCGTCGAGTTCATCGCCGTAAATACCGATGCCCAGGCGCTGGCTTTGTCTATGGCTCCCACCCGACTCCAAGTCGGCGGCAAGTTGACGAAAGGGCTGGGCGCCGGGGCGAATCCGGAAATCGGCCAAAAGGCTGCCGAGGAAAGCCGTGAACAACTCGCGGATGCCTTGAAGGGTGCGGACATGGTGTTTATCACGGCCGGTATGGGCGGCGGAACGGGCACTGGCGCGGCCCCGGTCGTGGCGGAAGTGGCGAAGGAAGTGGGGGCACTGGCCGTGGGGGTGGTCACCAAACCCTTCACATTTGAGGGACGGCGCCGACAAACCTTCGCGGAAAAGGGCGCCAACAACTTGAAGTCCAAGGTTGACACGCTCATTACCATTCCTAACGATCGCCTTTTGCAGGTGGTCGAGAAGAAGACCTCAATCATGGAGGCGTTTCGCATTGCCGACGACGTGCTCCGACAGGGGGTTCAGGGCATTTCCGACCTGATCGCGGTTCCCGGTCTCATCAATCTGGACTTTGCCGATGTCAAAACCATCATG
>DAHWKG010000070.1:0-3688 GCA_027343765.1 Sulfobacillus sp. | reverse complement strand
GTTAACCCTTCGGTGGTAATGGGTAGAAGCGTCTCCCGGTCCACCACGCAGATGAGATCGGGAACGGTCGCAACCACTTGGCCATCCCGGACCGCAATGAGATTCTCGTTTTGGAATTCAATCCGCAGAACGCTCCCGTTGAACACATCCAATCCCACGCAGGACAGCGTGCCGCGTGCGAATCCATCCCCGCTCCGCCGCTCGACGTCGATGACCTTGCCCGAGAATAGTTCAACTGCCTGGTGCTGTGTTTTGAGCGATTCTAGTTTCTCACCCCGGTCCAGGCGTGAATGACCGAGGAGCCGTCCGAGATCCATCGCCTTTGACATGGTGCCCCGCACCATGGTGTCTTTGGCTTGGCGACCGGTCATGGGATAGAGGGCGATAATCGAGGCCCCGCCCATGGCCACCGTGGTGGTACGCGCCAAACGCTCCGTCCAGGGATTATCAATGGCATCAATTACCAGGCTGTTGCCCTTCTCATCCACCAATACCATGGGGGTCGCCTTGAGTCCCCGCACATGAAACGAGGTCATTTGTAGCTCCGGAAACGCCCGCCCCATACTGTCGCCGTCAATCACCGGAAGATGAAGTTGGGCTGCCACCGCTAAGGGAATCATGGAATTAATGCCGCCGGCCTCAATGGTCATGATAGCTACGGCCTGTTTTCCAAGGATGCGTTCCAACTGTGAGACGGCCGTCTCGACTTCTTTCCCGTTTGGGATTTTTTCCACCATGACCGTGGGCGCCCCCATCATGGCGGCCGGGACCACTAACCCCTCGTCGGGCAACTCGTCCACATCAATCAGGTGGATAGGGCCGTAACGACTGATGGCTGCCTCAGCCATCAGTCGTCCAATATACGGATCCCCGCCACCACCCGTGCCCAGCAATGTGGCGCCAATCGCTAAATCCTTGAGTTCTTCGAGACCAATTTCCCTCATGCACTCTCCTCCGATGCCTTCCCTACGCGAACGGTTCCCTGGCTCAACTGGGATAGCACCCAATACAGCACTATTGCGGCGACTAAGGCATTAATCGACTGAATGCCCCAATGGATGAAGTATCCGATGAGGAATGACCCCACCCACGAAACCACCATAGGCCAGTTGATGGCCTCCATATGGTCGGGAACTTGATCCACCGCACGGCTCCGGTCCAGTTCCCTCCGGGAGCGTTTCAAGAGCCAATAGTCGGTGAGCATAATTCCAGCGATGGGCGGGATGGCAACGCCCAAGATGATGAGAAACCCCTCGAAATGTTGGAGGATTCCCCCGGCAGCCAACACCGTGCCGATACCACCGATGACCCATGTGGTACGCATCCGGGAGACCTTCTTGCCAAATAAGGTGTCGATGGCATTAACAATGCCCAGGGTAGAGGAATAGAGGTTCCAGTCATTGATCTTTAAGGTGGCCATAATTAAAATCACGGTGCCAATAAATCCTGACGTAGAGTAGACAATCGCCACCACGTTCGAGCTCTTGACGGCGTGGGCCAAGAGAACACCAACCAGACCGATGGCATACTCGCCCAGCGTGATGCCTAACACCGTCTGCTTTACCACGTCGCCGGCCCGGCGGTTAAACCGGGTCATGTCGGACGTGATGACCGCGCCGACGATAAATCCCCCTGCTACCAATGTGGTGCCTGCTCCCAGCGAAAGATGGGGACCCGGTGGTGCCATGGCGACCAGGTGGTTGAGGGAATGATGGCTTAATCCAACGAGAATGGCCCACCCCGATAGAATCAGAAACAACGGCACCGCAACATAAGCGGTCCAGCCCATCGATAAGAATCCATAAGTCACAATGGCAATCACAGCGACCCCGGCTAAAATGGACCAGAGCCACAACGGCGGTCCCCCAATCAGTTGTTGCAACCCGGCGGCAAAGACGGCATTTTGGATGCCAAACCAGCCCACCAAGCTTATGGCGACGACGATACCGATGATAGCCGAACCATAGCGGCCAAATCCCGCCCAACGGGCCAAGAGTGATGTCGACATGCCCTCCCGTTGACCGGCAATGCCAATGATAATTGACACCACTTCAAGTACGACAGCGCCCAAGGTCAACGCCCAAAAGGCCGACCAGAACGACATGCCGAATCCCAGTGTTGCTCCCAAAAGGAACTGAGACAGTGCTGACAATTGCCCGAAACGTTGCACGGCCACGGAGAACCATCCATAGCGTGCGTCTTTGGGTACACGCGATAATGGGTAATCTTCTGCTGACTGCATAGCCCTCTACGCCTCCTTTCTTACGTCCTTAGACTTCCACACGATTCCGACAAATCCATGCGGCAATCTGCACAAGATTTGAGAGAACTTTTAGTGCAATTCAGGGCGGGCTTTCAGGGCCAGTTGTAGTACCAATTGAGCCGCCGCATCATCAAGGTTGAGCTTTAGGAGCTGTTCTAAGCGCTGAATGCGATAGGTTAGTGTATTACGGTGGATGTGGAGCATCTGGGCCGCCTGCGATCGGCGCCCCATGCAATCTAAATACGTGCGTAAGGTTTCAATGAGTTCTCCCCCATTGGGTTCCGCTAACACGGGGGCCAATAGGCCTTCGGCCAACTCTCGTGAACGGGGCGATTCTAGCCAACCATAGAGAAACCGGTCGAGCCCGAGATCTTTGAAGTGAGCAATCGTCCCAAATCCGTAGCGTGCCCGTCCGACGGTGAGCGCTTCATGCGCTTCTTCGAAGCTTTTCCGAAGTCCATCCGGCCCATCGTAGGGAAACCCGATGCCGCACGTCACGCCAAAAACCCCCCATTTTTTCAACGTGGGGCTAAGGCTTCTGGCAATGGTCTCGGCGCCCCTCAGCGCCTGGTCGGGCAGGAGCCGTTCTGAACTTTCCACGATGAGCACAAATTCGTCGGAATGAGGAAGCACCATCCCATGCCCAAAGGTTTGCCGCGCTTCGCGTTCCAACGCCTCCAGGACCGCCCCTTTTGTCCGCAGAATTCGCTGCTCGCTTCCCGCGCCCCGGCTGTACTCCGAAAACTTATCCATATCCCAAATGAGCGCCGTATGCACTCGACCTAAGTCCAGGTTAAAGCGGGACGCCGCCCGCATGAGCGAACCGGTGGGGACCCCGGGATCGACCAAGAGCTCAAGCAGGAATTCGGAGCGATGGCGCAACACCGACTCAATCTCCGCCGCGTCTCGATCTAAAAACACGGCGATGGTGAGTTCCAGGAGTCTTGTCAGCCGAGGCGATTCAAGGGGGGTGTGAATGTAAAACCGCTCACCACTCCCCCGTCCCCAGTCCACGATACGTGTGCCGGATTCCTGTATATCGCGAGCCGGTTTAATCTCAATGTCCTGAGAATGAAGTCGCTGTTGGAGACCCTCCAATGTCAGATTCTCTCCCCAACTAAAAAGCGTGGCATCGATGAGCGAGAGTTCTCGCTTGATACCTTCCACTTCGCTACTCTCCAAGAGTCGGAAGGCATGGCGAAGAAAGGATCCCACGTGTTTTCCCTCAACAAGCAAAACCGGAAATGAAAGTCGTCCAGCCAATAAACGGCTTGCGTCAGGAAGGCGTTCATCCACCACCACGAGCCCCGCGGCCTTATCCTTGGAAAGCGCCAAAATCCATGCGTCGATGAGCGGCATCCTCCGGTCGGTCTGTTGGCTGTATACCCAAAGCGTGTTTGGTTGGGGTGCATGATCTAACCTTCC
>DAHWKG010000166.1:0-1522 GCA_027343765.1 Sulfobacillus sp. | reverse complement strand
TCCGCACTGACCCCCGTTCTTGTATGGCCCCTGCAACCAATCCGGCAGGATTCTTCTTCCCGCGCCATTGCCATTGGTCGAGGGACTGAGCCAATTCGCGTGGCGTTCGCCATCGGGCCGATCCGAAGGCCGTAGCCGATGACGGAGCCGCCCCCCCGCCACTCTTCGAAAGGGTGTAGCCCCAATACAACGCGCCTGCCAGTAGCGTGGCGGCGAACAGCCAGTAGGAATGGCGGGGCCCGTGCTCTCCCAAAATTACTGCCCACGCGGTCCACGGCAACGTCACGCGGGTCGTATGCTTCGCGACCATCACCACTACCGACGGCATGGCTACAAGGTCCGCAACAACGGCCAACAGGCCGAGCACCCGCATCGTTTCAGGCACCCGTTGCCAGAAATTGCGTAATGCCTGCGTCATCCGATCACCGTCCTCTCGGTACTGCGAGAGACAACCCACGCGTGGCCACGCGGTCGTCCGCGTTGGGATATACTTTGTCTGGAAACCAGTCCGGATCGTTAGTCAGTTCGGTGTCCCCAAACGACGCCGCCAGCGGCTCGGCCGGGGCCCACAGATCGCCTTGGCCGTAGAGCACGCCCAAGGCCCGCACCGCTTGCCATTCGGCCATAGTACGAATCCCGGTGGCGACAACGGGCAAATCAGGACGCAAGCGCCGGAGAAAGTTGCCCAATGCATCAAACCGGCGGTCGTTCTCGGCATCGCCCGACACATTGGATAGCCCCTGCGACACCCGGGGATCGAGCAGCAACACACGCCAGGGCGCGTCGTTCAACACGTGGGCCGCATTCGGATCCAATCCCTGCCGCCCTACATGGGTGCCGGCAACCATCGGCTCCACGCCACCGTAACGTGGCGCACGCCGCACGAGTTCAATCTCCGCCCATACCACGTCGTCGATCGGTTGGTCCACAGGCAACTCGTACACCAGGTTCAGCGCAACAGAGTCCTCATTCCAGAATGGCAACCAATCGCGGGTGGCCGGTGCAATCTGCGGATGCAACGGAATGTGCCACTGACGGACGCGCTGCATCTCCCGAACATAGGGGAGCAGGCGCGCCTCCAATTGGCCTTGCGCGTGATCCGCCTCGCCGACTCGAATGCGCTCGCGCCACCAGTCCTCCACACCTTGCCCGTTAGGCGGTTGGATCCGCAGTTGGCCGGCCGCGACAAAATGCGGCGGCAAATGCGCCGGATCGTTCACCATCAGAATGGGTTGCCACAGAACATCGAAATCAATCATCAAAATCCCTCCTTGAAGGCTATAAGAGAAGGCCTTCCGCATTAGTGGCGGAGCGGCCTTTCTCGTAATTAGCACGTGTCATCAGTCTAGCCAGACACGGCCTGGACATCGACAAATCCGGGGATGATAGCCGAATCGGGCTGGGTTTCGATAGCCCGATAGACCCCCTCAAGCCGGAACCGCTCTACCTCTTCCGGCGTGGACGTAATCCATGGGTAGAGCACAGGGGGTACAAAGACCTGCACGTAGGCCCGCTGTGTTCC
>DAHWKG010000147.1:0-26624 GCA_027343765.1 Sulfobacillus sp. | reverse complement strand
ACTCCCGATGTGGGTATCA
This sequence comes from Sulfobacillus sp., assembly GCA_027343765.1. Taxonomy (GTDB): domain Bacteria; phylum Bacillota; class Sulfobacillia; order Sulfobacillales; family Sulfobacillaceae; genus Sulfobacillus_B. The sequence continues at coordinate 26,605 of DAHWKG010000147.1, read as the reverse complement.
CTCGGGCGTTCGAGGCGTTGGGCTACGGCGTGCAAGAAACAGCGCAATCGACCCGTGACCGCGACCCGATACCGGGATTGGTCGCGGCATTGAGCGACGGCCCTGTCATAGTGGGGCCCCTTTCTTTGGGACTCTTGCCATATAATCCGCACACCCGTGGTGAGCAGGGAGCGGATCACTATACTCTGGCGTACGCGGCGGATGTCGACCACATTGTCCTCCATGATCCGTGGGGGTTTCCCTGCATCCGCATGAGTGTCGAGGATCTTCGCAGAGCATGGGAGGCGCCCGATATTGAGTATAAGCGAGGATACTATCGTTCATGGCGGCAACCCAAACAAATGGGACACCCCTCTCCGCATGACCTCGTAGATCGGGCAATAGGAGTGTTTCGCGCGGTCTATAGCAACGCGGAAACTGTGGTGCAGCAGGCCGGCGTTGTCATTGGGGCAGACGCCTTACATCGAGTGGCCCAGCGATATCGTGAGGGTCAGATGTCAGCGGCAGGTCGCGAATTCCTCATCGGATTCTCGCTACCCTTGGCCGCTCGTCGAGCCCTCGATCATGCTCTTTTTCTAAACCCGTACCACCCCGAGTTAGCCACAACTTTGACGACCAAAGCGAGCCTGATGGGATTGTGCCAAACGCTATTAGTTGACAACGACGCCGCTTTTGCCGACGCCTTGGATCGTTCGGCGGATAATGAGGCGACCTTTCGCAATATGATCGAGAAGCTAGGATGACCGGTCTCTCCACGGACAACGGTCCAGTAGACTTTCTCGGAGTCACAACGCTTCCCGTGCAATTCTGACCGGTACGGGCCAACGGCTTTCGGTACATTCCCAAGATTGCTTTGGTTCTTTACTAAGGAATGTGAATGATCAACACTCGGGGGCATTTGTCCCGCCATCGGCATTGAGTGGCATGGTTGGCTTCGGGTCGACACAGAAGTTCGTGTTCACTTTTACCTGCCCCCCAACAGATGCTGGATGATAATCGACATTACGGGTAGGGAGAGCGAGAGGAGGTACGAGATGGCCACGGACCCCGACCTACCGCCGATCGCCGATTTCGTGCCCTTGGTTCTTAGGGAACTAGATCCGTCCGGCGGACGCCGTCGACACCGCGATCCGACTTTCGGCAGATGGGGTTGTCTGCGGACGGACGCCGCTTCGCGTTCACATTGGCCGCGAACCCTCGCGCTGCACCCTAAGCTGGCCCCGCTGTCGGGAGAATTCACCCCCCAGCTGGGGGGCCGATCATGCTGCCGCACAATCCGTGGGTGCACTCGGTGGTCTTGCGTTGGTCGAGGGGGCCAACGTCCAAGTCACCTGTTACCTGTCCCACCCGGCCGCGTATTATTCATCGGGCACCACTCCTGATGCCTTTTACTTCGCTTTCACCGGGCAGTGACGGCGGACTTGAGCACCATAAGATGGGCCGTTGGTTGGCCCAAACCATCCGTGGTGCTTCGGGGCCATAGTGCGTTTAGCGAGTTACCGTCGTCCGTCGACAAGCCTCGTCACTGACACGATTTAGGGATGTAGGATGCCCGTTGGGCGCATTTGCCCACGTTATTAGAGCGTCATGGAGCGAACATCATGGCGGAAGTGCTGGTTCACGGCCGCTATGCCTTGCTATCGGTCAATTTACCGCCAACCGGTGGCGACGTGGTCGTTTCGGCAAAATTATCGAGACCGCAATTCGTCGACCAGGTGCAGTGGGCAGAATTCAAGGATGGCAAGCATATCGTGCGGATGATGACCACCGGCATATCCGACGTATCCCGAGATCCGAAAACCGACGTCGAGGCTAAACGAAGAACCGTCGTGACCCATCTACCCCTTGTGCCCACCCCGCGACCATCAGCCTATATTGTTGGCACTCCGTAACGGGGGCTTGCCGTCCAAAGGGGAGGGAGGCTTTGTTTCCGCATGATTTACGGCGACAGATGATACTGTTCTTGGGCCAAAATGCGGTCGATAATAGGGAGCATACTCGGTACGGCTTCCCGAGCCCAATCGCGCACATTCCGATAGAGGACTTCCTCTTCGGCGTGCGGTACCTCATCGATGTCCACCGCGGGGAACGTCGGCTGAAGTCCCCACTGACCCATATGCTTTCCCATCCAGCCCATGTGCTTCATCTCATCAATGGATCGTTCCTCCATGTCCAAGCCCATTTCCCGTGTGTGAGTTTCCACAAAGGATCGCATCAAATACGCCAGCATTTGTTGGTACTCGATTCGAATCGTGTCTTGAAGTTCAGACGCCACACGCGTGATCTCCTTCTGCGGGCGCTCGACCATGGCGGGCTCTCCCTGTGCCTGATCCAGGAGCTCTTGGAACTTCTTGAGATGCGCCTGCTCATCGACCACAATGCGTTGAAGGAGCGTTCTCACGGGCTTCAGGTCGATCCGCTCAATATGGTCCTGGTATTGGTCGATCGCGTGAATCTCCGCCTCCACGTCCTTGTTTAGAGCGGCTCGAATGTCTGTTACGGGCGCGACCGTCGGCGGAGTTAAGTTGGGCGTCCCTCCCAACTCAACAATGGAATGTGCAAGCCACTTAAAGTGGCGCATTTCTTCATAGGCAATTTCGAGGATTTCGTGGCCATATTGTTTCGCCACTGTCCACGCATGGGTTAAATAATACAAAATCGCATCATGTTCGCCGAAGAGATCCGTATTTAAGAGTTCGACCGCATGCTCATCTCGGGAGTCCATGAATCCTCAGCCCCTTTCGGGACTATTGTCCTCCGCTCCGACGGACTTATACGCGGGATTCGACACCCAATTTGTGGGGAAGGCCGGATTACATGGTTTGATGACCGGGTTCGAGACACGGAACCTCCCCGCAAGAGATCCCGGGTACATTACGGGCCCCGGGTGAAGGCCGCCACCAGACTTGCCTGGCCTGTTTGAGGCCGCCCATCAAATTCGCGTGCCTCCCGATGCATTTAGCCCGGTAGCAAAGGACGTCCTCTTTGTTCTTCCCATCGTTCATCACTATGACGCGCGTCCCTAGTGTCATGGCTTCAGTTTGGTCGTGCGTGACATAACGTATCGTAGCACCCATCCGTTCATGAAGGTCCTTGAGTGGCACATGGCCCACATACGCCCACCGATGACAATGGACCCGTCACTAGCTTCGTCCAATCCCGCCACCATGCGCAACGTGGTGGTTTTGCCGCATCTGGACGGACCCAACAGCACGAAAAACTCCCTATTAGCAATCGTTAAATCCATGGCGTGGACGGCCGCTATAGACCCAAACTGCTTCGTGAGACCTCTTAGCGTGACTTCAGCCACAAGATCCCTCCTTTTATTGACATGGGGGACGAAACGTTGCGGTTACGGAGCTTGGTGCAACATCCTTTTAACCGTGTCCAAAAACTCGGGCATTGCTGTATAGATCAAGGTGTGAATTCCCAAGGCTTCTGCCGGCGGCATGTTACGCGCCTTATCGTCTATCAACAAACATTCGTGGGGCCGAGACGCTGTTAACCCCAACACTATCTGGTAGATGGCCGGATCGGGCTTGGCCGTGTGGACGCGGGCTGAGTTGACGATCCGCTCGAATACGTCGGACATTTGGAAACGCTCCAATCGCTCTTCTAAGGAGGTGTCCGCATTGCTAATCGCGATGATCTCGTAGCCGTTGGTCTTCATGGCGCGTAGCCACGCGATCATGGGGGCGTTTGGCAGCCATTCGCGGTCGAACCGAAGACGGGTTACAACCTCAAAATTGATTTGGAACATGCTGGGGCCACAAGAGACTCCTCATACGTTATCTGTCCTACGCGCGCGGCCTCACTGGGGCCGGTCTTCTCGTAAAATTGCTGGGTATTCCAAAGTCCTGAGACAACGCCTCCCAAAACAGCGAGTCGGGAAACAGCACCACGCCGCCGAAAGAGCGCGACCAGTTGGGGGATCGGGTGCTTATCCTGGAGGTGGCGGAAAGCTTTCCGCGGCGGCAGTTGTGCCACTTCGAGGTGACGGACCCCTTGCCGCATCCGACCAGGCTGACGGCGTCGCTGATTGGGAACGGCTGGCATTGCTGCGATAAACCAGGCCGTGACGGCCCGTATCACGCGGAGAAGATTGTCCGCGGGCGCCGATTTCACATGGAGTCCACCGTCGTGGAAGCTGATATCCATCATCCGACGGATTCGGGTCTCATTGCTGATATCATTCGTTCCGCCACTCGCAGTGTAGTGCTTCTTTTCATTGGATGATAAGCGGCTTACCCCGTTCAAACAGGTGGTGCAATGAATTGAGGGCGCAAATCTCACCAAATAACGCAGATCAATTACAAAGGGGTGATACTGAGGTTGCTATTGGTTGCACGATGCGCAATGAGTGTTGGTGCCTCTGTTGTTTATTAAGCTATGCGGGACGAAGATGGCCAGGCCGTTTTCGTCCTTCTCTATTGCTTCGGTGACCTGTTATGATAGAGGATACGTGTCAACGAAGGGGCCATGTGGTCGCGTACTAATGAGTCTTTGGAAGGATGAGAGGTCATGAGACTTCGGTCGCCCCAGCAACTCTTGACCCAGATCCTTGGCACCGGAAATGCTGAAAACCCACCCGGCTCTTCCTTCACCGCCTTACTAGCGGGGGCGGGCGCGTCAAATATGGGCCTTGCCTTTCTCTGGCCGCTGACCGCACTGTACGTGCATCATGTACTTCACCAGTCCATGACCGTGGTCGGATTTCTCATGATGGCCCAGGCTGGCGCCAGTGTGTTGGGCTCGCTCGTCGGCGGTGTGCTTTATGATGCCCGAGGCGCACGGCTTCCGCTCTTGTGGGCTATCGGCGTCTCGACGGTGATGCTGGTCGCGGTCGGATGGGACCAGAACTTCTGGGTCTTTGCTGTCGGTGTGTTCATTATTAGCTTTGCCATCACCACCACCATGCCAATTTTCAACGCGTTGGCAGCCACCACCTGGCCAGAGGGAGGCCGGGCTTCCTTTAATGCGGTCTATGTGGCGATTAATGCCGGCGTCGCCGTCGGCTCCTCGTTGGGGGGACTCTTTGCCAGCATCAGTTTCCGGCTGGCATTTTTGTCGGCGGCTTTCGTCATGGCGGTGCTTTGGGCCGTGATGGTGCCCACCTATCGAGGTGATGTGTGGACGAAACGGCCCGAAAAGCGCATCGTTCCGCACGGCGAGTCCATTCGAGGGGTCGGTGGCAGTTGGCAGGCGATCGGGTGGACCACCATCTTGTTGGCCTTGGGCATGGCGCTTCAATGGCTGGCCTATGACCAGTGGGAGATTACCGTCCCCAATTTTATGCTGTATGAGGGACTGCCCCTTCCTCTCTATAGTCTCCTCTGGACCCTTAACACGGTCCTTATCCTCGTGGCACAGCCGGTGCTCACCCGGGTGGTGGCACGTGTGCCGCGGGTCACTAGCCAACTTCTCATCGGAAGCGGACTATTTCTGATCGGATTTGGAATATTGGCCTCCAGTCATACCTATCCCGCCTACGTGGCGGCCATGACCATTAGCACCTTGGGGGAGATGCTGGTCCTGCCAGGAGTGCCGGCGGCGGCCGAGGCCAGAACGCCACCAGAGCGGCGCGGGCTTGTACAAGGTGTCGTGGGCATGGGAGGATCGGTAGGGCGTATGGCGGGCCCGATGGTGGGGGGACTACTCTACACGGCGGCCAACCCTGGGCACTTATTCCGCATTATGCTCGTGGCCATTATTTTGGGTGCCTTGGGGTATGTGCTGAGTGATCGCCTCTGGGCTGGCCAAGGAAAAGAACGCCTGCCCTCAGAAGAATCCACGCTTTAGGAACCGGTGCCCGGGATCCAGAGAAGAAACGTGCAGAAAAGGGATCCCCTAGCTATTGGATGGTGCGTCGGTGACTGAACCGGTGACGACATTGACCTCTAACTGAAGACTTGTGGACGTTCCCTCTGAAAATGTGGCTTGCCAGTGCATCCCCTGGGGTCCGGGGTTGATGGTGACTACGCTATTGGGGTGCTGACGAATCCAATCTTGCATGAGGGCACTTTCTTGGAGTTGCCTTAGCGCTCTTTTCACTGTGGGCACTTTAAGATCGCTTGCCGTCAGGGTGGTAGCGGTAAGATACCATCCGGAGTTGATTTGGGTTCCTTCAACGGTGGCCACGTCCGCTTCTAAATGCTGGCTTGGGCCAAACCCTCGGGTAGTCCAAAGGGGGATCTTCCACGTGTCCGGGGAAATTTGCACCGCATCATGACTGTCGGCGGTGCCGCTGACACCCCAAGTCCTCATGATTTGATTTTGGGCCAGCAGGTGCTCGGCCGATGCCGAGGGAGCCACAAACTTACTCGCTGCCAGGGGATGGTTTTCCATGAGCTCTTCGTAGTACTCCGCCGCCGCTTGACCGAGGGAGCTAGCGGGGAAGGGCGTAAGAGGCCCGAGAGCATCGGGACCAAAATTCGCTCGACCGTAGGGGACCCATTCCCCGGCGGCGTGGCCATCTAAACCATATCGAAACTGTGACGAGACCATACCCATGGTCGCGTTGTAGAGCTTGTTGCTGGTGGCGAGGCCGGTAGAGGTTAAGGAAGCACCGCCCGGCCCTTCGAGCCCAACGGCATTCGGAATCTCCTGCCAGGCGGCCCGGCCGGCAAGCCAACGATAGGTGGGTTGGTGCCAGGGATCGATGGGCACCGTGACGAAACGACTTTGGGATGGGTCATAGGTGTAGGTGTTATAGGTGCAGCCGCCGGTTCCGCAAAAATCTTGATCGGACCCCGTCAAAATAACAGGGGGATGCTTGGAGCCGTACTCTGCCACGCTCACCGTGGCCACGTGAGGCACTGTCCATACGGTGCGGCCTTGCGCCATCACCGTCAAGGTGCCCCCGGAATGGGAGAAGGTCACGGCAAGACTATCGAGACCGGTGCCAGGAATGAGCGGCGCCGTCAGGCGATAGTTTTGGGTCGTTCCCGAGTTGGCGGGCGATTGAATCACCTTGGTGGGCGTCAAAATCGTCGGCGAGGGTGGAGCGGCGGCGATGATAGCCGGTGGATTTTGAGGCGCATTCGACGAACGTGTGGGAGTCGCCGACGATTGAAGGCTCCGGGTGGCCGATGTGTGGGAGGGGGACGGGTTCGCACCCGGCGGCGCACTTTCTTTTGATCCACAACCAGCCAAAAGCGTCGCGAATATCAGCACACTGGCACCTAATAATTTACGGGGGTTCACCTGAGTCCTCCTCGATCATGAAAACACTAATGTCAGTGTAACGCATGAGAAGGCGGCCAGGTCACTCGGGGGTAATTCCCATTTGTGGGATGTGTGAAAGATATTCGGGGCAAGCGGGACAACGGCCATGGCTCCATGGGACCGCATTTCGGCTTTAGGCGTTTCGGGCCGTTTCCTTTAGATATTCTAGACATTCATCGCGTGCGCGTTGGAGGCGAATGAAGGATTCGTGGCTGCCCCCGACGTCGGGGTGGGTGACCGTGGTGAGCTTGCGATAGCGCGCCAAGACATCCGCTTCGGTGACCTCCACGGAATCGAAAAACAATGTGCGGAAACAGTCAGGAAGGGAGGTTGACGCGGTCCAGGGTTCCTCGGCATCTCTCCCTTCCTGATATTGTTTTTCCGCGTCGGCATCCTCTAACTGTCGAATCAATTCCTCCCGCTCCCACACGTCGACTCCATTGCCTTGCGCGAGGCTTTTCGCGCCGGCGGTGAGATGACTATTGGTAATCACCATGGCCAGATCCGCGTGATAATAGGCTTTGGCCCGTAATACCTCCCATACTGCGCTTTGACCGACGGGACCCCGGTAGCGTTTTAATTGCACGACGATGGTGCGATGGTCGGGGGTGACGAGCACCAAATCGGCGCCGTGGTCGCCAGAGCCCGGCGTTTGGGTGACGCGCCAGCCCATGGTCTCAAAGTGCTGGCGCATGCGAGTTTCAAAGGACCAACCGTCCATGCCGTCGATGTCTTCGATGCCCCCCGGGTCATTGGCGGAACCAGCACGGTCATATGACCCGGAGTCATCGCTGGACGTGGTCCAAGCGGTACGCGAGGTCTTGTAGGTGTGATGACCTGTAAACGTACGGAACGGGTCGTTGCGCGCGTAATTGGCCTCGCGCACTTGGCGCCGGTGCGAAACAAAAAGGGCCACCGAAACCGCTCCAAAGAACAGCCCCAGGAATAAAAATAGGAGCGTGCCCAATACCGAGTCTGAGCCCAAAAGCCAAAGGAGTAGTTTTAGGTCGATGAAGCCTAAAATGATAAGGGACGCGATGCGGCATCTAGGCTTTAAACCTTTAAGGAATTGGATGACGGAAATGGTGAAAGTGATGAGCCACACGTGAGACGTCTCCCCCTTGGAGAATCCTATGAAGGCAAAGCGTCCACTGTTCCGAGGAAGTTCATGCGTTGGGAGCAAACAAGGCGAGGGATGGGGCGATGGATCTAAGACTGGCAGCTAGGGCTCGTGAAGGTTTGGGTGGCACCACGGGAGGGGCCTCTTCGGGTAGGCTCGCCCCTAATTTTTTCCATGGGAATGCCCCCCAAAAACTGAAGCTTTGCCCCGAACTTGATAAAATGGGGGAAAAGACTGGAACGGGGGAGCCACGTGGGTGAGCGTAAAACGAAGCCTCGATTGACCTGCCCAAACTGCGGGGAAACCGTGCTCGCGGAAGACGTCTTTTGTTTTCACTGTGGCCGCCGGCTGAAACAAGCGAAGCCCGGCCAATCCAAAGATTCGTCGCGCCGATTCCGCCAATGGCCTTTGGCCGTGGCCGGGGTGCTGGCATTTTTGGCGGCGGGTTACGTAATTCATCACCAGCAACAACGGTTGGGGGAAGTTACCCAACGGTCGCCTCGAACTTTAGGCCATCATCACAAAAAGGCGCCCATTGTCCTTCATCCGGTTGTCAGTACCATCACCAGCTATCCAGCCAATCTTCCTTCTTCGGCGCACTGGACGGTGGAGGTGGAACGATATCACACGGTGCAGGTGAGCTTTAGGCTTCCGACGAGTCTCGCCCACCTGGAGAAGAGCAGCAGCACCTCTTGGACTTGGGGGGCCGCCTCGACGCCAGACCAGGTCACCTTAGGGATTGTGGGAGCCAAGCCGGCGAATGCTTCTGTGTCACTAGGCCCGAATACCTGGGGCACGCCCATCAAAAGCAATGCCACCACGGCCACCCAAAATCTCTATGTGGAGTGGTCGGCGGGTCATTGGGCTGAGGTCCTCATGACCGTTCCCGCTAAGGACAGCGGTTGGTTGGGGTCGATTGCAGAGAGTGTGCGCATTAGCTAATCGGGTTTTTACCCCGCCGGGGTTCGGAAGAATTGGTGGAGTTGCTGGAAGACGAGCTTCCGCTATTACTGGAAGACGAACTAGACTTTTGTTGGACGGAAACTTTTCCGGTGGGCTCGAGTCGCGCCTCCTTCACGTCTTTTAGCTGCACATCGTTTTGGCGTAGCTCCATCATTAAATCGGCTGTCGACATCCGTTGCTCGCGCATGGTGTCTTCTTGGAGCTTTCCATTAACGATTAAGGGGGTGGAGACGCCCTGGGTGAGTTTTTCCAGCCAGCGGAAGCGGAGATTGAACCAGGTGAGAAGCCATTGTAGGACACCCAGCGCAAACGTGATGGCGATGGCGTTGATGAGCGGCGCGTGGGTATCTTCCATGCCAATGGCGACAGCTTCCCCAATCATGATGGCCACGGCATAGTCGAAAGGCCCCATTTTTCCGAGCGTGCGCTTGCCCATCAAACGAAACACGACTAGGGCGGTCAGCCACAAGATGGCGGTACGCCCCACCAACGCAATAATTTCCACCGATTGTCCCCCTTCTACTTCAGCCGTAGCATGTGAACTTCCCGGGATGGCTATGCAAAACGCGTATTGAATTCGTTTCGCTCATGAGCTTTTGTTAGAATGTCAAACAGAGTAGCGGAGGAGGCCTTTATGACCAAAGATGAGGTCTTAGAGCAGGCTAGCGCCTTAAAAGTGGACGTGGTGCGGCTACAGTTTACCGACATTCTCGGGATCGTGAAAAACGTCACCATCCCAGTGAAGTCGCTCCCCATGGCGTTTGACGGGGGGATGATGTTCGACGGGTCGTCTATTGAGGGATTTGTGCGTATAGAAGAATCGGATATGTATTTGAAGCCCGACCCGGATACCTTTGCCATCCTGCCTACTAATCAGTCGGGGGTGACCGCCCGTTTAATGTGCGACATCATCAATCCCGATGGCAGTCCCTTTGCCGGTTGTCCCCGAAGTGTCTTAAAGCAGGTTATTCGGGATGCCCAAGCTTTGGGTTATAACATCTTGGTGGCGCCGGAACCGGAATTTTTCTTATTCGAAGGATCGGAGGCGCGCACCACCGACGAAGCCGGCTATTTTGACCTATCCCCCGGTGACATGGGGGAAGAGGTTCGGCGGGACATTGTGGTGGCGATGGAATCTATGGGCTATGAGATTGAAGCGACCCACCACGAAGTATCGCCGGGTCAGCACGAAATCGACTTTCCCTATTCCGACGCGCTCTTTTGCGCAGACACGTTGATGACTTTTCGCGTCGTGGCGCGGTTGGTGGCGCGTCAGCAGGGCTTTCAGGCAACCTTTATGCCAAAGCCCCTCGCCGGGGTCAACGGTTCGGGGTTGCATTTTCATCAGCGGCTCATGTCGGCGGAAGGCAATGCCTTTTATGACCCCAAGCAACCCAATGACGTGAGTCGTACGGCGCTCCGGTATATCTCTGGGATCATGGCTCACGCCCCGGCGCTGACGGCCATTACCAATCCGTTAATCAATAGCTACAAACGGCTGGTGCCCGGGTATGAAGCGCCTGTGTATATTGCCTGGTCGATGGGCAATCGGAGTCCGATGGTGCGGGTTCCGCGGGGGCGGGGCGCCAATACGGACATTGAACTTCGATCGCCGGATCCTTCCTGCAATCCGTATCTGGCCTTAGCGGTCACGATTCGGGCCGGATTGGACGGGCTGAAACATCGCCACGAGCTCCCATCGCCGGTCTCGCGAAACATCTACCGCCTCAGTGAGGCAGAGCGGCGTGAACTCGGGATTGATCGGCTTCCGGAAGACCTGGAAGCGGCACTGGACGCGCTGGAATCCGATCGCGTGGTGTGGGATGCCCTGGGGGATTTCATCGCCCAACGGTTCGTCGAGGCCAAGCGACTCGAATGGGACGTCTACCGGCATGAAGTCCATCAGTGGGAACTCGACCAGTATCTTCGGGTGTATTAGTTCTCCAGACGAAGGGTCCAGACGTTGTTGGTCGCCCCTTGGGACCCTTGTCCGCCCAGCCATACCGCGCGGCGCCCGGAAATAGCGATAAGGGCTCCATAGCCCCGCGGAGCCGGGAGTGAGGGGGCGGGTTCCCAAACGTTCGTGCGGATATTGAGCCAATAGGCTTGGTTGGTCCACCCGGAGGCGGTTTGTCCGCCGGCGACCAATAGACGTCCGCCCACCAGCGTGGCTTCGGCATACTGAACTTTGAGCGGATAGGGTGGGAGCGGGGTCACGGCCCCGGTCTTAAGGGTAAACATATCCGCGTTGTTGGTGTAAGTGCCGTTGGCGAGGAAACCGCCCACCACGTAGAGATGACGGCTCCCCGATGCCACGGCAGCGTAGCGTACTCCAGCCGGCAGACGGGCAAATAGTGTGGCCGTCTGAGAGAGACGATACCGCCAAATGACGCTGGAAGGTGCGCCGCTGTCGTGGCCACCGATGACCAGAATGTCGGCCCCGTCCCGGACGGCGGAAAGGTCTGAGAGCGGCTCGGGCAAGGGCTCGGCCGTTGTCGCAGGCGTGAGCTGAGGAAGCGGTAAGCGATAGACGGACGCACTGGACGCGTAGGCGCCTCCCCCTAACACCCAAAGGCTATGACCTATGGTTGTGGCGGCCATATCGTGCAGCGGGGAGGGTAGCGTTACCTTCGAGGGGACCAGGGACGCGATGTGGCCTTTCGCATTCCAGCGTAGGATGCTAATCTGAGTGCTGCTTTGGTTCACTAAACCGCCTAAAATCCAGGCTGTATGGCCGGACGAGGCCACACTAAACCCCATGGTGGGGTTCGGCAGGAAGACAGAGGCCGTCTTCCAGGACGACCAGTGAAGGACAGGCGGCCTTGGGTGCACCTGAGCCTCGTGGCCGGCCACGGGCCGGGGAGCAGGTGCATGGATGGTGCGGATGTAGCCCACCATGGCCAAACACACGACGAATGCGGCGACAAAAAACCAAAAACGGCGGCGAATGCGCCGCGGATGTGCTGGCATAGGTCCCTCCAAGGATATCGCCTATTGTATCGCAACGAGAACCCGTTGCATACGCATCGGAAGGGAGGATGCGAGATGTGGCGTGCGTTTTTCAGCCGGTTGGCACGGGACTTGTTCACCTATGAAGCGGCTGAGCTTAACTGGCAGGCAGGCGTACGAAATGCGCTCGGGATTATTCTCCCGCTCTTGCTGGGACTGATTTTTCATCAATTAGCCACCGCCGTGGTGATGTCGGTGGGTGCCATCGTTACCGGATTCGCCGGGCTCTCCGGCACTTGGCAAAAGCGGTCGCGGGTCATGCTGTGGGCCGTGCTGTGGGTCTCCACGGCGGCCCTTTTAGGGGGATTGACGGGCTCCACCATCATTTTCGCCATCATTCTGGTCGTGCTCAGTGGAGGCCTGGCCGGAATGTTTGCTGCCGTCAGCCCCGAAATGGCACTTATCGGCACCTTGGCGACCAACGCCCTGATTATCTTTTCGGGCCTGGTGATTCCGCCGGGAGATGCCCTTCCGACGGCCTTAAAAGTGTTTTCGGGCGGAATTTTGCAATGGCTCTTCATGCTTCTCATGGTGCCTTGGCAACCGAAGGCGGATGGAACCGCCAGTCTTCGCCGGGTGTGCCGGCATTTGGCTTTCTACACGCTTCATCCGGTAAGAAGCGCCGATTTACGGGTAGCCCGGGCCCTCATCGTGGCGGAAAGTCGCATCGCGGACCGGGCCATCCCGGCCGAGAAGCGGTGGCGGCTTGGAACCTTGCTCCGCCGGCTGGATACGGCGAGAAGCGACTTGGTCTCCTTGCATCATAGCCAAGGGGTGCTAGAGGACTCCTTTTTCGAGACCGTGTCGGCCTTTCTTACTCTCTTGGCGCAAAAGATTTCCACGGATCCCCGGGCTACACTGCCCCAGGACGCGCTTCAGCCGCTCTGCGCCCAGGTGGACGCCATGGCGTCCCGAAGTGAGGTGCCGGTCACCGTCCTGGCCCGGGCCCGGCACCTGGTGGACACCTTAGATTCCGTTTTGGATGCACGCATCGATCCGGACGCGGAGATCGGGGTGGAAAACTGGACGATTCCCTCCTTGAAGAGCCTCCTTTCCACCATCCGGAAAAACCTCTCATTAAGCCGTTCGGCCTTCCGGCATGCGCTCCGAATTATGGGGACTCTCACAGTGGGTCTGACCTTAGAGCATCTTTTGCACATTCCACGCGGTTATTGGGTCGCCCTCACCGCCTTGGTGGTGCTGAAGGCGGATTTTTTTTCGACGATTGGGCGGGGACTGGCGCGAGTGCTAGGAACTGCCGCGGGAGTAGTCATCGGGAGCCTGCTGGTGGCTTTGAGCGGGCACCAGGCTGTCTGGGTGACGCTCGCTATGGTGGTCTTTGCCTACGCCATGTATGCGCTCTTGAATGTCAATTACACACTCTTTTCGGCCATGGTGAGTGGGGGGATCGTCATGCTGCTCTCCTTTTTTGAGCGCATCCCGCCATTTATGGCCATGGACGACCGGTTGCAGGCCACGCTCTTCGGCAGTGCCTTGGCGCTGGTGGCTTTTTTGGTTTTTCCCACCTGGCAAAAGGGCGAGGTCCCGAAAACACTGGCTAATCTCATTGATTCTGAGGCTCGCTATCTTTCCGCTATTTTGACGGGAACCCTGCCGTCCTTGGCCCGGCGGAACACGCGCGTGGCCCGTACGGCGGCTGCCACCTCATTGGACCACGCGCTCAACGAGCCGACCCCGGGGCCTTTGGATCGTACGCTCGGCATGCGCCTGATGGATGTGCTCCACGATATTGCCGAGTTGTTGATGGCGTTGGAGGTCATGGACCCCGATTATGTGGCTTCCCTAAGACCATGGTTGGAGGTCGAAGTGAAGCGGTTGGAAAGTCTCGGCCAGATGCTTCACCACTGGCCGCCTGTTGCTCTCCCGGAGTTCCAGGAGGAGGGTATGGCGCCGCCGCTTCCGGTGGCATTTCGTCTCCACACCCTGGTTTCGGACGCCTTCCAGTTATTCTTGCCCCAAGAGGGCTAGTCTTCCATGATATGATAGAGGGGCATCGAGGAGGGCTTATCTTTGTGGCAGTTTCTCTTTGACTTGGACGGCACGATTTTGGACACTACCGAGCTCATCTTGCAGAGCTTCACCCACACATTTGAGACAGGACTCGGCGAATCCGTCTCCCGGGAGGAATTGCTGGTTCACTTTGGCCGACCGTTGGCAGAACAGTTTCGGATCATGCGATCCGGTCTTTCAGACCATGAGATTGAACGGTTGGTCGGCATCTATCGCGAACATAATGAAAGCGCCCACGATGCGTTGGTGACCATTGTTCCTGGGGCGGATGTGGCGCTCAAACGGCTGAAGGCGGAGGGATTCTCCTTAGGCATAGTCACCTCCAAACGGCTCAACATGACCCTTCAAGGACTGAAAGGCGCGCATCTGGATGATCTCTTCGACGTGATCGTGCACATGGATAGCACCGCGCGCCATAAACCGCATCCGGAACCGGTGGAATATGCGTTGGAGCTCATGGGCGGCACGCCGGCCGAGGCTGCCTATGTTGGAGACAGCCCCTATGATATGGCATCGGGCCACGCAGCCGGGGTAAGAACCGTGGGGCTTATCTATAATACCTTTCGGGAACCGGAACTGAAGGAGGCCGGAGCGGACGTGGTCGTCCAGGACTGGAGCCAAGTCGTTGAGACATTGCTCGGTTGGGCCCGAAAGTCTGAAGGAAATTTGACGGAGAGGTGATCGCAATGGAAATGCAGGGAGCCGTAATTACCTGGCTCGGACACGCCACATTTCTGGTGGAGACGCCAACGAAAAAGACCATCGTGCTCGACCCATGGCTGAACGAGAATCCGAAATGCCCGGACGAGTATAAACATCTTGAGCGCGCCGACTTAATTCTCATTAGCCACGGCCACTTCGATCACATGGGGAGTGCGGCGGCGTTGGCTAAGGAGACGGGGGCCGCTGTGATTAGCAACTTCGAGATTGGAAGTTATTTAGCCTCTCAGGGTGTGGAGAACACCATTGGGATGAACAAGGGTGGCACGGTCACGGTGGGAGACATTAAGATCACCATGGTGCACGCCGACCACTCGTCGGGGATAACCACGGCCGATGGGGGTACTGTCTATGGCGGCGAGGCCAGCGGGTTTGTCGTGACTCTCGAAAATGGCCTTACCCTCTATCACGCCGGCGACACCAACGTGTTTTCAGACATGGCCTTGATCCGCGACTTGTATGCGCCGGACGTGGCTATGCTTCCGATTGGAGGACACTTCACCATGAGCCCCAAGGAAGCGGCCTATGCGGTGAAGCTGTTGAAGCCCAAAGCTGTTATCCCCATGCACTACGGCACGTTTGACGCTTTAACGGGAACGCCCGAGGCGTTGAAGGATCTGGTGTCTGGAGAGCCGGTGGAAGTGATTGCTTTGACGCCCGGCGGCCAATGTCGGTAGGCCGGCCAAAGACACCGAAAAAAGCCAGACGCTTCCCGCCGTCATTGGCGGGAAGCTGTCTTCGCTATGCGGTGATGGAGGTTTTGGGCTTTGGCCGCCTCATCGATCCCGAAAGCATGGACGCCATGCGGCAGGGATCCGAACAGCATAAGCGTTTTCAGCACCAACTCCTTCAAGAGAATGCGTTGGCCGAAGTCGAGGTGCCCCTAAAGGACGAGGAGTGGGGCGTGTCCGGTCGGATGGATGCCTTGTTGGAGACGGCGCGAGGACCGTGGGTGGTCGAGTACAAGACCGTGTCCGATGAGCGTTTCGAGCGGGTTCGGGAGTCCGGGCCGATCATCTCTCATTGGGCGCAATTGCAACTCTATCTTGCCGTGGGGCATTTCGTTGGTGGGAGTTTGGTAGTCGACTCGCGCCCGGAGAACCGCCGCTTGGTCTTTCATGCTGAACCCGACCCGGAATGGAATGCCTGGATTCGGGCCCGGATCCTACGGGTGAAAAGTTTCCAAGCGACGCGAAAACTTCCCGAACGGGAAGTAAGTCAGGCGTGCTTGGCTTGCGACCGGTGGCAGCGATGCTTCAGGACCGAAGATGAGCGGACGGCTCAGGTGGCACTCCATCCGAGCTGGGAACCTTCACCACCACTGCCTTTGGACATTCGCTTTGTGGCCGGCGCCGATATTGTTTCGTAACGGGAGGTCTTATTAAATGACGTCAGTGGTCGTGCGCCATCAGGGGCACATGGTGTTTCAAGGCGAAAATGCGTCGGGCCATCGGGTCACCATGGATTCCTCTCCGGAGGCGGGAGGCACCAATCAGGGGATTCGGCCCATGGAGATGTTGCTTTTGGGATTGGGAGGCTGCACCGGCATTGACGTTGTCGGCATGCTGGAAAAGATGCGGGTTCCCTTCGACCGTTTCGAAATGGCCATTGACGGGGAACGGGTCGACACCCACCCCAAAGTTTATCGAGATATCGAGATCCGCTACCAGTTTTTCGGCGACAGCATCGCAAAAGACAAAGTTTTAAGAGCCGTTCACTTAAGTCACGAGAAATATTGCAGCGTATCGGCGATGCTTCAGGCGTCGGCCTCGGTAACCGCCGCCGTGTACATTAACGGCCAACGAGTTGAGGACTAGCCTTTTCAGTGCATCGGGATTTTCCAGAGTGAAAGAAAGGCGTGCGGGCATGCTAGGGCTTGAAGGGAGGCATCCGCATGGCCGACAACCAAAATCCCAAAAAATCGATTCGCGAGCTAACCCAAGAACAATTTCAAGAAGAGGTGGCTCGGGAACTTGGCATCGATTTGAACAATGCCTCGTTTCCTGAACGCGATGTCCAGCGACTGGAAAACACCCTACACGCAGATGGGGAAGACGAATCCGGGCCTTAAAGGGAAGAGCGTTCTATAGGAGGCGGCCAAGGGCCGTCTCTTTTTTATGAACGGCGGGAGAACGCTTCTCATGTTGGGAACCGGAGATACCCGACGATGAGGATAACCCCTAAAATGGTTCAAAGTGCGTTATGCTGATCGTCTTTTGGGGGCCAGAGAGCGGGCGTTAGACACCTTAGTATGGTGAGAGATAATGTCGGGCCTGTCTGTGTATTCCGTTGAATATTCGAAGGCTTGAGACAAGCTTCACGAGAATAGGAATTCAGCAGGTGGACTATTGACGGTTTCTTCCGCGAATGACATGATTTGACTGGAATCGTCAAAAGGTTCTGTGCGAAAGGAGGAACGGTATTGATGTCTAAGGAGTTGCCGCGCCAGAAGAATAATCGGCGCTGGTGGTATCTCGTGCTCATCATTCCCTTTATCGGTACTCTGTTTCCCCAGTTGTACAATGCGATGACTCCCACCATTGGGGGATTGCCCTTTTTCTACTGGTATCAGTTGCTATGGGTCATCATCACCGGACTTCTCACGATTTTTGTCTATTACGTGTCCCGTTAGCCTTCAGAGGCTGTGGACAGAGGAGGAGGTTAGTACGTGAACGCCACAACCATGGTTGTGTTTGTGGTGCTGTTTATCTTTGTGACAGTGCTGGGCTTTTATGCCTCCCGCTGGCGCAGATCGTCCGCGGCGAATATTGATGATTGGGCATTAGCCGGGCGCCAATTTGGCACCTTCATTACCTGGTTCCTTTTAGGGGGAGACCTCTATACCGCCTATACGTTCATTGCTGTTCCGGCTTTGGCGTACGGTGCCGGTGCACTGGCATTTTTTGCAGTTCCTTATACGATTGTTGTGTATCCGTTTGTGTTTGTTGTATTGCCCCGGTTTTGGTCGGTGGCCCGGGCTAAGGGTTACGTGACGGCGGCAGACTTTGTCAAAGGCCGCTTTCAAAGTCGTGGGCTTGCCTTGGCGGTGGCGATTTCCGGCATTTTGGCGACCTTGCCCTATATTGCATTACAGATGGTCGGAATGAAAACCATTCTTCAGGCATTAGGTCTCGGAGGGGATATCCCGATCATTGTGGCCTTTGCCATTCTTGCGGCCTACACCTACTTGAATGGGCTTCGCGCCCCCGCGATGGTGGCGGTGGTGAAGGACATTCTGATTTACGCGACCATCGTCGCCGCCTTAATCATTATTCCTGCCAATCTCGGCGGATTTGCCCATATTTTTCAGGTGGCCAGCGCCAAGCTTCAAGCGGCGGCCAAGCCGGGATCGGTACTGTTGTCGCCGAAGCTCTATACCGCATATGCGACCTTGGCCCTCGGCTCCGCGGTGGCTTTGTTCTTCTATCCCCATGCAATGACCGGGGTCATGGCTTCCAAGTCGAGGGACACGGTTCGCAAGAATGCGGCCTTTCTTCCCCTGTATTCACTGATGTTGGGCGGAATTGCGCTGTTGGGATTCATGGCTCTTGCGGCGCACGTGAACGTGAACGGCAACAACAATTTAGCCGTGCCTCTCTTATTTATGAAGGAGTTCGCGCCTTGGTTTGTCGGGGTCGCCTTCGCGGCCATTCTTATCGGAGCCCTGGTGCCGGCCTCTGTGATGGCGATTGCCGCATCAAACCTCTTTACCCGGAACATCTATCGCGAGTACTTCAATCAGGGCGCGTCCTCAGAACGGCAGGCGAGTATGGCGAAGTTCGTCTCGCTACTGGTGATGCTAGCCGCCTTGATTTTCGTGATCGGCATCCCGGTGCAGTTCTCACTCTATCTACAGACGCTCGGTGGGGTGTGGATTCTTCAGACCGTGCCGATGATTGTGGGGGGCATCTACACCCGGTGGTTTCACCGCACGGCTCTCCTCATTGGCTGGCTGGTCGGCATGGTTCTCGGGACACTCATGGAGTACACCGTGGGCTTTACCACCTCATTTTTTGCCCTCTCTCCGGGGGTGGTGGGCTATGCCGGGATTTGGGCCCTGATTGCTAATGTCATCGTGGTGCTCATCTTAAGCCTTATTTTGAACGGGGCCAAAGTCTCCAATGGCGTGGACGAAACGACCGTTTCCGATTACACGGACGAAGCCACGTCCGCTTAAGCTCAACGACAGCTCGGGAATCGTTAGGAGCCATCCCTCACGGATGGCTCCTAAGCTTGTGGGCCGGGAAAGCGTTTCGTATAATCGGTGAAGGAAATGGGGGCCCGGACACTTTGGACATTGGCTTAATTGGTCTTCCGCTATCAGGGAAAACCACCATCTTTAATCTACTGACCCACTCACATGCCGAAACCACTGCTTTTGGAGGGAAGGCAGAATCGCGCCGCGGGTTGGCGCCCGTACCGGATGAGCGGCTTAGTTGGCTTAGTCACCTCTATCACCCTAAGAAACTTACGCCAGCGCAACTGCAAGTGGTGGACGTGCCGGGACTGGCACGCGGCGAATCCTCCGGGCCAAACCGGTTCTTAAATGATGTGCGTTTGGTCGACGCCCTCATTCACGTCGTCCGGGGATTTACGTCGGAACTCGGCGAAGCGCCGAAACCGCTCCAAAATATCGAAGATATGGAGCTGGAGCTGGGGCTTTCGGATCTGGATTTGGTCGAAAAGCGGCGCCAACGCATCCAAACCGGGAAAAAGGTCACCCCGGAACAACGGCACGAATTGGAGTTGCTCGACACACTCTATCAGGCGCTCGAAAATGGGGAGCGCCTAGACTCGCTCGATTTGGGCGAGGAGGATCGGCGTCTCATTAGTGGGTATCAGTTTTTGACCTTAAAGCCCATGGTGTGGCTCATTAATGTGGATGACGAGGCGTTCAAGTCAGGTGCATATCCGGGCCATGACGCCATTGTCGAGGCAGCCAAGCAGAAGAATATCCCTCTGGTGTTGATGGCCGGCGCTATTGAGCAGGAGATTCAGGAGTTGGATCCCGCTGATCGCGAGGAATTTATGCGTGATTTGGGCATCGAAGAGACGGGGACGGCTCGTTTAAGCCGCGCCACCTACGACCATTTGGGCCTGATATCATTTCTTACGGCCGGTGAAGACGAGGTGCGGGCTTGGACCATAGAGCGGGGAACGGTGGCCAAAGAGGCAGCCGGTAAAATTCATTCCGATATCGAGCGCGGCTTTATTCGGGCGGAGGTGGTCGCCTTTGATGCGCTCAAATCGGCGGGAACGATGGTCAAAGCGCGCGAACTGGGATTGGTTCGACTGGAAGGCAAGGACTATGTGATGCAAGACGGGGATATTGTGAACTTCCGGTTCAATGTCTAAATGAATGCGAGGTGTTGAGGTGAGTCAAGACGTCCAGTGGTGGGAGAGGGCCCGCCAGGTGTTGCCAGGCGGTGTCAATTCGCCGGTACGGTCTTTTCGCGGGGTAGGCGGTGAGCCCTTCTTTGTCGAACGAGGCGAAGGACCCTATCTGGTTTCCGTGGAGGGTCAGCGTTATCTCGACTACGTGATGGGCTACGGGCCGCTGATTCTAGGGCATGCGTATCCAGACGTTGTCGAGGCGGTGCGCCAGCAGGCGCTTCAGGGGGTATCCTATGGGGTCCCGACCCCGACCGAAGTACAGGTCGCGGAGCAAATCAAGAAAGCCATCCAATCCGTCGACCTCGTGCGGATGGTGAATTCCGGCACCGAGGCCACCATGAGCGCGCTCCGGGTCGCGAGAGCCGCCACCGGACGCCGGTTGGTGTTGAAATTTACGGGTTCCTACCATGGCCATCACGATTCCTTGCTCATCAAGGCCGGTTCGGGGGCAGCCACCTTGGGTGTGCCGGATTCGGCTGGGGTGCCGGAAGCGATTGCGGGGCTTACGCTCACCGCCCCCTACAACGACATCGAGGCGCTAAACGCGGTGTTCCGTCAATATGGGCATGAACTGGCGGCCGTGATTGCCGAGCCGGTGGCGGGCAACATGGGGACCGTCTTGCCTGTGCCAGGGTTTCTTGAGGCCATCCGGACACTGACTGAGGAGTACGGTGCCCTCTGGGTGAGTGATGAGGTGATGACCGGGTTTCGGGTCACCTATGGAAGCGTTGCCGAAAGCCGGGGGCTCACGCCCGACCTTATTACCCTTGCCAAGGTGATTGGTGCGGGAATGCCGGTGGGAGCCTATGGCGGCAAAAGAGACGTGATGGCACTCGTCGCTCCGTTGGGTCCCGTCTACCAAGCGGGCACCTTTTCTGGCAACGCGGTCGCCATGGCCGCCGGATTGGCCCAATTGTCGGTCGTTCAACAGCCAGACTTTTATGAAACCTTGGCGGAACGCACCCAAGTCTTGGCTGATGGCCTTCTGGAACGGGGCCGACGTCATGGAATTCTGGTTTCGGTGAACCGGGCCGGCGCCATGATGACCCTATTTTTCCGCGACACGCCGCCCGTGAACTTCGATGAGGTGGCAAGAGCCGATCATGACCGTTATCGCCGATTTTTCCACGGCATGCTGGAAGCGGGCATTTTTTTTCCGCCTTCGGGCTATGAGACGCTCTTCCCCTCGTGGGTGCACCAGGCGGCCGACATTGAAAAAACGCTGGAAGCGGCCGATACGGTCTTTCGGCGACTATAGAGGTGACGCATGTATATCCCTTGGCTAAGTCCCTTTGCATTTAAAATTGGGACATTCGGCGTCCACTGGTACGGCATCTTCATGGTGCTGGCGATTTTAGGAGGCGGCTGGTACCTCATGGAGCGGGGCCAGCAAATGGGTGAGGACCCGGACCGTTTGTCGTCCATCACCCTCTGGACGATTTTATGGGGGGTGATTGGTGCACGGGTGGTTTTCGTGCTGGCCAACTACCCGCAATGGATTTGGACCGATCCGGTGCAGGCATTAAAGATTTGGGATGGGGGACTGGCCATTGATGGCGCGGTCGGTTTCGGTATCATTGCCTTTTGGTGGCAATTGCGACATAAGCCGGTGCTGTTCAACCGCCTCATTGATTGGACGGTCCCGGGCATTGGACTGGGCATCTTTATGGTGCGTATCGGCAATGTCTTTAACCATGAGGTGCTCGGCCGCATGACCACCCTGGGCTTCGGGCGATGGCCGGAGCAACTGATTGGATCTACCTGGGGCGTTTTTCTCATCATCCGCTACTTCTGGCTGGAACGGCGGCGGACCCCGCCTCCCGGGTATCAGTTTTGGTCGGCCATGTTCTATTACTCGATTCTCCGCGGGTTCATCGGGGAGACCACACGCGACAATCCGTTGCATTTGGTGCATTACATTAATCACCATTGGGGTTTTGGGTTTATTACCCTGATGCAGTGGTTTACGCCCCCGATTTTGATTTTTACCCTTTATATGATGCGGCGGACTTGGAGAAAGTCGGCCACGACCCATTTGATGGATCGGGATATGGCAACGGAGCCCGGGCGCTCTTAGCCCGGGGCGTTTCGCCCTCAACAATCACCGGCGTACCGATGTCGGCGAAGTGCCAGAGCCATTTGGCATCGGGGGGGTCGCCGGTCGGGCCTTTGGGCCCTTCCGCCGTCGGTAGCTGTACACAGCCGTGGCTTATGGGACGGCCGAAGCGATGGTTCCACCAGGCACCGTGAAAGGCCACCGCGTCATTGAAATATTGGGCATAGGGCACATGCTGGACGTCCCAGTGATCCGGTGTGTGCGGATCCCCGCCCACCATGTGCTCATCGCGCACGCGGCGATAGATCCAGAACGTCCCTTTGGGGGTCGACCACTTGGGAGCGACCCCGGTAGATACCGGCATTGTTCGCACCGGTTGACCATTTTCCCAGGCGGTCAATGTCTGCGTGCTTAAATTCACTACTAAAGCTCGTCCGTCATCGATGCTGAGCGTCTCGGCCGTAGAAGTCCCCCGAAGGCGGAGACTCACCTGGCTCTTTTCCGGCCAGTCGGTCTTCGGCATAATAAGAAAGTGATGCGGGTCCTCTTTCATCACACGGAGAGGGGTGGTGGGACTGACCGTTACATGGCGGGTCACCCAGGTCAAGCTTTCTGGCGGGTCCGTGACAAGGGTGACGGCAGCCTTGGTACCCACACGTCTTGGCAGCGGTTGAAAGCTGGCCTCAGTTCCTCCCCCTAACGAACGGAGATCGCCGTGGGGCGAATGGGTGTGCGAGACGGTGACGGTGGTGAGAACCAGCGCACTTAAACTTAAGACCAAAAGACGGGTTTGGTTGTTCATGCCACTCCTAGGTATCGATAGATTTGGAGCGCCCGCAAGGAAAGGAGGCCCCATGGCAAAAGTTACAGTGCTATTCTTCTCGTATGCGGCCGATCGTATGAATGGGCGCCAGACGGCTTATGAGGTGAGCGAGGGGACGACGGTGGCCAGATTTTTTGACGAGCATTTAAAGGGGAAGCTCGGGGAGTCCATGAATGGCCTCATGTTTAGCATCAACGAGGAGTGGGCGGGCCCCGAGGTAACGCTTCACGACGGCGATCAATTGGCAGTCATTCCCCCTGTGAGCGGAGGCTAATCATGGAAATCTATCGTGTGGATGCGCGTCCCATTGATGTCAATGAAGCGCTGATGGCCATCCAGGATCCGGCCGCCGGGGGCCAGGCTGTCTTCTTGGGGACGGTACGCAACGAATTTGAAGGACGTCCCAGCGACGGTCTTTTTTACGAGGCCTATGCTCCGCTGGCCGAAAAGGAAATGGCTCGGATCGGGGCAGAAATCCGAGCGGAGTTTGGGTGCTTGCATGTGGCGATGATTCATCGCGTGGGCGAGCTTTCCGTGGGCGAGGTGGCGGTGGTAGTGGCGGTCTCGACGGCCCACCGGGCGGAAGCCTTTCTCGCCTCGAAAGCTGGGATTGATCGCATCAAAAGCCGCGCACCGATCTGGAAAAAGGAGCGCTGGGCGGATGGATCGGCCGTGTGGCACCACGATCCTACGGCTAAGTGAGGTGGAAAATCTCTTTGACGCGCCGGACGTTGGCGCGGCTCACCGGCACCTCGCTTTCTTGGCGGTCCTTCATTTTAAGGAGATAGGTGCCGTTAAAGTGCGGCATGATCTCTTTGACGAAATGCGTATGAACAATGAAACTACGGTGGGTGCGCACAAATTGGGGTCCAAGCCGGTTCTCCAGCTCGCCGAGGGTAAAGCGGGTAGGCTTGCGATCGTCCTTGGTGACCACGTAAATAGTATCTAATTCAGCCGTAATGTAGCAAATTTGGTCCACCCTTACGGGCGTCGTATGGCCGCCCTGGTCGCACGGGACCCACTCTAACGGGGCACTCGACTCTTCTTGGGCGGGGGACGTGCCGATTAAGCGCCGCACCGTTTCTTGCATCCGATCGGGGCTCACCGGTTTCAATAGATAGTCGACCGCTTCCACGGAAAAGGCATCCAGGGCATATTGATCGAAGGCGGAAATGAAGACGAACTTCATGCCTCGGCGATCGCTCCCTTTTAACGAGGCGGCCAACTCCATGCCCGATTCCCCGGGCATTGATACGTCGAGAAAAACGACATCGTAATCAATCGCCCCGATGAGCGTGCGAGCCTCCTCAGCGCTGGCCGCCTCGCCCACCACGTGAATGAGAGATTTGTGAGGCTCCAAAAGATAGCGGAGTTCCATACGTGCTGGAGCCTCGTCTTCCACAATTAAGGCCTTAAGCGGTAACATCACGATCCCCCCGAATAGGTATAGTTAGACGTACAGTCGTGCCACGGCCCTCTTTCGACCGTAGCCGCAAGTGATACTGGGGCCCGTAAAGGCCCATCATCCGTTCCGCCACATTCGAGAGGCCAAGCCCCATGCCGCTTCCCCGTCCCATCTCGAATATTTCGTACTGCTTGGCTTTGGGGATTCCCACACCGTTGTCGGAGACGTAAATGACCAGATAGTCGGCCATCATGCGCGCCGTGACGCTCACCGTGCCGGGGGTGGCGCGCTGGCTGAGACCGTGCACGACCGCATTTTCCACCAGCGGCTGGAGCGTCAAAATGGGGACTTTGATGTCGGATGCCTGTGGGTCGACACGTATGCGAAAGTGGAGGCGGTCTCCGAACCGGGCTTGTTCCAGACGGAGATAGGTGCTCACATATTCAATCTCGTCCTTCAAGGCAATGGTGGGCCCCCGATGCTGCAGGGAGCGGCGGAAAAAGGCCGCCAACTCGATTAATAGGAGACGGGCCCGGTCAGGCTCGGTGCGCGAAAAGGCAATGATAGTGTTCAGCACATTGAAGAGAAAATGTGGGCGAATCTGCGCTTGAAGCGCCTCCAAGCGGGCGTCGGCCGCCAGGGTCCGCTGCCGATCAGCTTCTACCACCTCCATCAATAGCGAGAGCATCTGGGCAATGCCCTCGGCATGCTGTGGCACACGGCTCGGCAAGACTTTATGGGTGTCCATGTAGAGCTTTAAGGAACCAACCGACTGGCCGTGTGAGACCAGGGGAGCGATCACCACGGTGCCGAGGTCGCATTCGTCATAGGACCCTTTTAATTCCGTGGTGTCGAGGACGCGAATGGTACGGTCGGCCATTGTCCGGCGGGTGGCTTCCGAAAGAAGGCTGCCAGGCTGGTGCTGGGGGCAGCGCTTGCCGGACCATCCCAGCACCATTTGGGTGTCGGTGATGGCCACGGCATCGACCTCAGCCGTCCTTTGGACAATGTCGGCTAGGTGTTGGGCCGTTTCCCGATTAAGGCCCTGCCGGAGGTGGGGAAGCGCTTGATTGCCGATTTGAAAGGTGGTTTCGGCCGGATCCGGCCCGCGAGTGGGTGGCACCGAAGCCGCCTGGCGCTGTTGGAGGTACCGCGTTCCTCCCAAACAGGCCAAGAGAGCCGAAGCAACCAGAAAGACGGCCTTCCAAGGGGCCGGCGGTGCCAACAACCACCCTGCCGCCGCGGATCCCCAGGCGGCGACCAAGAAGACTAGTGCGAGCATCCTAGATTAGCTCCGCCCCGTGGCGCGCCATTTCCACGAGAGCCCGATCGCTGTCACCGGAATGAACATCGACTCCGCGCACTCCGTCGGCGATCACCCAGGTCTTGAATCCCGCTTTGATGGCATCCAGGACGGTCGCGCGCACGCAATAGTCTGTCGCCAGGCCCGCCACGTACACATCGGTCACGCCCTCTTGGTGGAGGAAGGCGGCCAAGGGTAGGGTGCGCGCCCCACCTTCGCTAAGGCGGGCTTCAAACCCGCTGTAGGCGTCACGATTGAGGTCGAACCCTTTATGAAAGCGCGGGGTATCTGCGGGAAGCCACAGGTCGGGATGGAGACGAAACCCCACGGTCCCTTCGATGCAATGAGGCGGCCACGGACCTCCGCGCTCGTGAAAGGAGATGTGATGGGCGGGGTGGGCATCTTGGGTAGTGACGATGACCTCCCGTTCCTGATGGAACTGATTGACCCAGGACTGAATGACCGGCACCACCTTGTCCCCCTCGGGGACCGCAAGCGCACCTCCGGGACAAAAGTCATTTTGCAAGTCGACGATAATGAGAGCTTTTTGCGCCATG
>DAHWKG010000127.1:0-15848 GCA_027343765.1 Sulfobacillus sp. | reverse complement strand
CGCCCTGCGGGATGGCCGCGTCCATCTCTCGAAAATCGGGGACGTGAAGATGAAACTCCACCGCCCCATTGAGGGCACCATCAAAACCTGTACCATCGTCGCCAAGAACAGTAAATACTACGCCGTGTTTTCCTGTGAGGTAGAGGCCGCACCGTTGCCCTCGTCCCAGACCATGATGGGTGGCGATCTCGGGATTAAACATCTGCTGGTCACGTCGGACGGGGAATGCTTTGACCATCCGCGGCCGTTACGGAAGGCGGAGCGCCAGCTGACACGGTTGCAACGCGCCGTGTCTCGGAAGAAGAAAGGCAGCCGGCGGCGCAAGAAAGCCGTCCGCCGTCTCGCGAACGCCCATGCACGGGTAGCGAATCAACGGCGGGATGCAGCCCATAAGATTTCCCGACACTTAGTCAACACCTATGGTCTCATCGCGTTTGAAGACTTGAATGCTCAAGGGCTCCTGAAAAACCACCATTTAGCGAAGAGCATTGCCGATGCGGGATGGCATCAACTCGTACAGTACACGACGTACAAGGCTGAAAGAGCCGGTCGCCGTGTCGTGCTGGTAGACCCCCGCTTCACGAGTCAAGATTGTTCGACGCCCCATTGCACGTACCGCAAGACAGACTTAACACTGGCGGACCGAACCTGGCAATGCCCGAACTGTGGGGTCTGGCATGATCGCGATCGCAATGCGGCGCAGAACATCCTGCAACGGGCGTTGGTAGGCTGACACAAGATTTTTCGGGCTCGGACGGAGCCTTCGGGGAGCGGCAGGAGAACACGCCACCGCCATGAACCGAGAAGCCCCCGGCTTTAGCCGTGGGGAGTCGTCACTGGGCCAAATTGTTCGCCCAACAATTGTCGGTTGGGGATGAGTACCATCATCTACACCCATGCATCACGATCAACGTGTTGGATTTCGGTTATATAGGGAGCGCCGAGTACCACTCGATGTTCACCATCAAAGATACTTTAGGCCACGGCTTGACGCAGGCATTGGAAATGCACTATGTGGAGCTAGCAAAACTGGTGTGGAGTGACGAAAAGATGGGAGACGCGCTATCTCGTTGGGGACGTTTTTTGACGGCAAAGTCACGCGAAGAAATGGAGGTGTTGGCAGTGGACGATCCGGTGATGAAGAAGGCTGTCGAGACGCTCGAATATTTGAGCCAGGATCCCGAAGTGCGCGAGCAGTATTGGCAACGGCAGAAAGGGATTCAGACCTATTTGACCGACATGGCGGGCGAGCGCCGGAAGGGCCGGGAAGAAGGATTGAAGGAGGCCGCGCGCCGACTGTTGCTGTATGGCATGAGGTTGGACAGGGTGTGCGAGGTCACAGGAATCGCTCTTGAAGAGCTTCGGCGGCTTGATAACGACGCTGGAGACTAAGAGTCCTGGCGACACGGGCGGATGTAGGTTATGCCTTAAGAGGATACGCCGTCCCGCTGTCGAGGGGAAAAAAGGTTAGACGAACGGCTGTTGTCTGTCTATGTCTATATTTTCAGGCAACGGCTGGCACCATAGAACTTCTCGACAGCAGAGACGGTTTTTCTTGCGTCAAAGTCGTCCCTTTCCGACAATCGAAGGGGGGCGACCGTAATGGGCGATGAAATTTGGTTGAGTGGCGGGATTCGCGTACGGGTCACGAAACGGGGGCTTTCCCGCTACCAAGCCTATATAAACGTGCCTGATCCAGACCGGCCGCGGCATCGATATCAAGTGGTCAAAACCTTTGGAAGAAGGTCCGAAGCGGTAGAGTGGCTTGATCGGGAAAAGGTCAGGATTCGAAGCCAGCCCCCGCAGTCGCGGAAGTCCGGGCGGGGCCCCTCGCGGGATTTCTTCCAATACTGGCTTGATGAGGTGCTCGTGCATCGGGTGCGGCCGACGACAATCCGCTCGTACCGACAAATGCTTCGCCACGCCATCCGAGAACTGGGCGACATTCCCCTCTATCGCTTGTCCCCTTTCGACGTGCAGTCTTTTTACACACGCCTTCAGAAAGCGGGAAAAAGCCCCCGCACTATTCGCTATGCCGGCCAAGTGCTCCATCGGGTATTGGAAGATGCGGTGCGCTGGCATATTATCGCCGAAAACCCGGCCACCGTGGCGAAGCCCCCTCGTGAACGTGCCCGCCCAGCCCAATGCCTCACGTGGGACGAGGCGCGGCAGCTACTTCAATCCGCTGATCAGGATCCCTTACGGGTGCTCTGGTATCTCTATCTCTTCACCGGAATGCGTCGCGGCGAGGCGCTAGCGCTGAAATGGCGCGATGTTGATTGGGAGCGGTCGACGGTCACGGTTTGCCGTACGGTCCATATGGATAACGGGGTGAGCTTTCCCAAGACGGAGAACTCGATGCGGACGATTGATCTTCCTGCCGACCTATTGCGCCTGTTGCGGGACCATCAAACCTGCCAATTGGGGCGCTATGCCGAAGAGCGCATCGTGTCGCAAGAAGGTTGGGTGTTTTCGTCGCGAACTGGCCATGTGCTCAGTCCGCGGAACGTTTCGAGGTCCTTCAAACTCTTGGTTTTAAAGGCGGGTCTTGATCCCACCCTACACATTCACGCTTTGAGGCATACCCATGCCTCGTTACTCTTGGCACAAGGGGTGCCCGTCAAAGTGGTGAGCGAGCGGCTGGGCCATCGGGACGTCACCATGACCTTGGATGTCTACGGTCATGTGCTTCCCGGAATGCAAAAGGATGCGGCGGAAGCATTTGCCGAGCGAATAAAGTCCCCGTCTCGTCACCCAGGGTAGTGCCAGGAAGCGTGTGGGGCATTTGCTGGGTCGGAAAGATCTTGGGACGTCCCATACCCAGGGCCTTTGGTACCTCGAACCGGATCAGACCCTCCACGACCGCGGTCACGGCGAAAATGGCGTGTTACTTGGGTTAGCGTCGTTACAGGGGACGACATGGGCCGTGTGGCTTGGCGCGATGGCACCGATGGGTTTCCAATGGGACCGGGCGGTGAGGCTAATGACGTGAGGGCGTTGCCAGAAGACGTCACCCCTTTCTTGTCGAAAGCGAGCTTCTAGTGCTTTATGATGGGAGTGTGGGTTAGGAAAGGAACAGGCAGGCGAGGGTAGCGGTGCCCCGTTCAGATACCCCTCAATGAGCGCAAGAGATGGTGGGGAAAACAATGCAGTGGCCTTGGCAGAAACGGGCGGACGAGAATCCGTGGTGGGCGACAATCGAGAGAAAACTTCAGGTCATTGAAGAGAAAATTCAGGCGGGTCAGGATCGGATGGTGGAGCCCTTGGAGATCCTGGAGCAGATTCCCCGTATGCAACGCCAGATCACGAAAGCGTCCGCCATCTTAGTGAACTGGGACGAAAAGCGGGAAGCGGAGCGAGAAGAAGCGGCACGACTTCGCGCCTCTTTTGATATGACCATTAAACACCTCATGGACTGGGTGGACGAGCTTTCCGTGATTGGGCAGAAGACGAGCTTAGACGACCCCTGGTATGAGGTGCATCGGGCCTGGCTTAGGCAAGCGGAATCGGTTCTCGACGATTTGGGATATGTGGCAATTCCCGTCTTGGGGCGAATTTTCGATGCCACCGTCGCTGAAGCCGTCGGAACGGTTGACGATACGGGTCAGGCACCTCCTTATACAGTGATGGAGGTGGTCCGGCGGGGATATCGATTGAAGGGTCAATTGTGGCGCCGCGCGGAAGTGATCACGGTACGCCCGGCTGACATGTCGGAGGAGGAAAGATAGGTATGGCGGTAGAGCCGGATGTGTTTCGCCCCATTGTGGGCATTGACCTAGGCACGACCAATAGTCTATTGGCGATTATGCGGGAAGGGCATCCCGAAGTGGTTCCCATCGATGGGCATCCTCTCGTGCCGTCGGTGGTGCATCGAGCCGTGGATGGGACGCTTTTGGTGGGAGGCGATGCCAAGGCTGCCCTAGTTGCTATGCCGGAACGATCCATCGCGTCCATTAAGCGGCTCATGGGTACGGACAAGACTGTACGCATGGCCGGCGATCGGTTTACGCCGGTTGAGATTTCGGCCATGATTTTGAAACGGCTGAAAGAGGCTGTGGACGAGCTCTATGGGGAGGGCCCGAAGGAGGCCATTATTACCGTCCCAGCCTATTTCGACGAGCGCCAACGGCGCGATACCCAAGACGCCGGGCGCATGGCCGGATTTGTCGTGGAGCGTATCATCAACGAGCCCACGGCAGCGGCGCTCGCCTTTGGTATGGATCACCTGCGTGCTAAGGACAAATTGGTGGTCTACGACCTGGGCGGGGGGACCTTCGATGTGTCAATCGTGCAGCTCGAAGACGGCATTTTAGAGGTCGTGGCTTCCAACGGACACCGGGCTCTGGGTGGCGATGACTTTGATGGACTAATAGTGGACGCCTGGTGCGAGCACCTGAAAACGATTCAAGGATTGGATGCACGAAAAAACCCGCGGGCGCTTGCCGTGCTTCGGCGGGAGGCGGAACAGGCGAAAATCGCCTTGTCCGACCAGGAATCCGTCACGGTCGACATTCCCATCGTGGCCCTTGCCCCAGACGGGGCACCGATTAGCTTTACCACAACGCTGACCCGCGAGGCACTAGACGCCATGATTGAGCCCTTATTGGCCAAGACGATTACCCTGACCCGAGAGACCCTCGAGGCGGCGCACCTTCGCCCCGACGAGATCACCGAGGTGCTGTTGGTGGGGGGGTCGACCCGCATTCCGCGGGTGCGCGCCTTAGTGGAAGAATTGTTTCACCGCGTGCCCCGAACCGATGTGCATCCTGATCAGGCGGTAGCGTTGGGAGCAGCCGTGCAGGCGGGCATAAAAAGCGGGGTGCTGGGTCGAGAGGGCCTTATCGTTACGGATGTGGCGCCGTTTACCATGGGCATTGCCGTCGCCCGGACGAATCCCTTTGGCGGCTACGTTCCGGGCGCCTATGCCCCCATTATTCGCAAAAACACCACGGTGCCCACCACGCGTACAGAAACCTTTTACACGGTGGTGGACGACCAACCGGCGATCGATGTGGAAGTGTATCAAGGGGAATCCGAGTGGGTGAAGGGGAATTTACATTTAGGGTCGGTCACCATTACCGGCCTGGCCCCGAAACCGGCCGGGGAGGAACACATCGCCGTAACGTTTCGTTACACCTTAAACGGGACCTTGGACGTCATTGCCCGTGCGCCGTCTACAGGGGCCTCGGTTCAGATGCGGGTCAATGATGCGCTTGACCGCACCAGTGAGGAAGCACTCAAAGCGAGTCGGGAGCGGATTGATCGGGCCCAAATGGGATTTGATTTCGAGGGCCCCGAGGACGTCCTCGAGGGGGAAATCGAGGGCGTCTTGAAAGACGACTTGGTGAAGGAAGCGCATCAGTTGGAGCGACGGCTGAAGCGCCGGCGCCGTTCGCGCACGCATCAAGAGCGGGTGGATGGGATGCTTAAGGCCTTGGCCGACGCGTTGGCGGCGGACGATCTGGTGCGATTGGAAGCCGTCATGGATGACGCCTATGATTGGTTTTTAGGGGAGGAGGCGCCCGTCGATGAGTAAATCGCCCTACGAGGTCTTAGGAGTGTCGAAGGGGGCGAGCCCGGAGGCGATTCGCCGTCAATACTTGGCACGGGTGCGAGAGTTTCCGCCGGAAACCCATCCTGAGGAATTTGAAGCTATCCGTGAAGCCTATGAGGTGTTGTCGGCTCCCGAACCCTTGACTGAGGATGAGGGTCTCCTATCGTCGCTCGTGGATGGCGATGAGGAGATGGGTCGGCTAATGGAAGCCGGTCAGTGGAAAGCGGTGTTGTCGAAGGTCAAGGCTAAGCCCGAGCCCTATCGGTCGATGATCCAGTCCATCGCCTATTTCCATCAAGGCCGGTGGGATTCGCACGTCCGCGCACGGGAACGGGTGCTGAAACAGGTTTCACCGGCATCGATGCCGGTTGAGGGGGTAGCAGTCGTCCTTGCGCAATATCGGGCACTATATCTCGACGAAGCGGATCCACCCCGTGCGGAGGATGCCCTGGCGCTCTACGACCGCTATCGCGACATCCCTCAACTCTTCAAACGATTATGGATGGACTACAGCGATATTTTGGCGGCATTGGGTCGGCGCGAGGAGACGATTGCGCTCGTTGAACCCATGTTGCCTGGGCCCGACGATCCATATGACCCGGATAACGGGGAGCTACTCGTGATCTGGATAGCTTTTCTTGAGAGCCTGGGCAAGAAAGACCTGTTAAAGCGGCACCAGTCACGCGCCGTGCGCTATTGGCGAAAGGCCAATCCCGAACAAATGGCGCTGTTCAAGGAATCGGCCGAGGACTTGTTGGAGCTTTCGCTTGAAAATCAGAATCTCCAGATGGCCCGCGATTTCGCGGAGATAATGAGCCTGGTCGATCGAAAGGACCAAGACGCCAAAAAACGACTCTGGGACTTGAACGAGCAACTCGCTGCCGATCAAGAACTGGCCCGTCTCAATGACGATCCGCGCATCTTTCCCGCTGTGGCCATCGATGCCGTCAATTTGTTCGATGACCTCATGGGATGGGATCACGAGGGGAGTATGGAACTCGTCGCCGACACGTTAACATCCATGGACGAGCGCGAATGGTATGTCGCCGGAGTCGCTCGCTTGAAAAAGGCATATCCCACCCTTTACCGTCTTTTTCGGGACGACTGGGAGGCGAGCGTCGTGGAACTCACCAAGGGGATGAATCGGGAGCAGCGCCGTCGGCTGCTTCGATGAAGGGGGTAGTGGGGGCACGGGTGGTTTGCTCTTTAGAACATGCTGCCCCCATAAGCCTATCAGGAAGATTTTTGAACCACTTGAATCGGCCTTGGCATGATCCGCTTCGTCTTTAGGAGGGGCGGGCTGGTTTTGCGCGAGGCTCTTTGGACGGCATCGCGATGGTATACTGGGAAGGCGCGAAGGTCGGCTCAGGTGCTTCTGCGATGGGTCAGACATGGGGAATCGTTCCTCGGGCACCGTCGCCCAGTTCACCCGCAAAACACCCGCATTCGGCACACATTCAGAAAAAGGTCGCCTCGTCATGGCAGAGAACGCCTCTGCCATGAGACGGTGACTCACGCAGGAGGCATCTATGATTATTCGCGAATATTACCAAAAGGATGCGCCGGATCCCATTCTTGATACCCCATTCATCATAACCCTCGTACGCCGGCACCTCCCGGACGCCGGGGCGGTGAGCGGCATCGATGAGACGGGAGGCGAAGCCCGCGTCTATTTTGTGGATGAATCGGTCGTCGTCAAGGTGCAGCGGCCCCCACAACTTCGCTCGTGGACAAGTCTCGAAAAGGAAGTCGTCTTTCTTCGCCATCTCGCCGAGACGGCGCCCGCCATCCGAGTGCCCCGGGTGTTGGGCTACGGCAAGGAAGACGGGGTCGAGTATACAGTCATGACTCGCATCGCGGGAGATGCGGCGGTACGGACGCCGATCCCCGATGCCGTACGCCTAGCCACGCTTACGGCGCTCGGCCGTACGGTACGCCAGATTCATCAAGTGCCCCAAGAACCGCTCCGCGCATCGGGGCTCTTCCCGGAAGAATTTACGCTCCCCGACTTAAAGGCTTCCGTGGAGGAGGATCTCCACGATTATCGCGACTATATGGAAAAACGGGGAGTCGGTTGGCCTTTTCCCTTTGACTTAAAGACCCTTGTGGCGGGCGCAACGGCCCACCTTCCATCCGTGCCGATGGCGGTCGCGCTTCATACCAATCCCGGCCCCACCCACACGTTTGTCGATCCGATGACGGGCGTGTTCACGGGCCTGATTGATTTTGGCGACGCCTATATAGGCCACCCTGCCTATGATTTGGCACGTTGGCCGGCGCCGAAAGACCGAGAAGCGGTGCTAAAAGGGTATCTGGAAGCCGGCGATCCCGGGGGAGCTTTTTGGGAATTTTGGGATGTGGCCAGCATCATGGCGGACTTGTTGGCTATTGTCCGCTACCCCGACAGTCGGGCGGAGGCGGTGCAGCATGTGCTCGCCACCGTCGAGAACTGGGGCTAGTGCCCGTGGATTCGATGATTGAGCTTCAGAACGTCACCAAAGTATATCCCGGGCGTATGCCGTCCTTTCGCGGGACAAAATTGGAAATGCAAGGGCCCGCGCTTTGGATCCGAAACGCATGGCAGGCCATACGCCCGACGGCCGCCACCACCCCAGCGGTTGCGGCGCTTTCGGAATGTACACTGTCCGTTGGGCGGGGCGAGATTTTTGGTATTCTCGGCCAGAACGGCTCCGGAAAGACCACGCTCATCAAGATTCTCGCCGGGCTCATTCGTCCGAGTGCGGGAACGGGTCAGGTGGCGGGCGTGCCCTTAGGCGAGACGGCTCACATTCGCCGCCTGGTGTCCTATGTCTCCACGACCGGGTGGATGGGGCTTGAGTGGGCGCTCACCGCTGAGGAAAATCTTCTCTTTTTCGCCCGCTTGAGCGGGCTTAAGGAGGGCGTGGCCAAAATGCGGACGGATGACGCACTCATGGCCTTAGATCTCTTTAATGACCGGAAGAAATTGGTCTCCGCCCTCTCCAATGGCATGCGCCAGCGGGTGATTATGGCCCGCGCCCTTCTTTGGCGAACGCCGGTGGTCTTGTTGGATGAGCCGCTGGTCGGGCTCGATCCGCACCACCGCCAGGCGCTCCTCAAATTGATCGAAAAGTTGGCCCAAGAGCGGGGGCAAACCGTGGTGGTCGCCGACCACGATGCCAAGGCCGTGGCCAGCCTCGCCCACCGGGTGCTCGTGTTGTCCCATGGCCGCGTGTCCCAGATGGGAACCGTGGCGGAAATCGTGCACTCGCTTGGGGACCGTCGGGTAATGGAGGTTGTGACTCGGGGCGCCTTTGACCCGGAGCGGGAAATGCCTGGCGTCGTCACTCACGTCGAATGCCGGTCCATTCCGGGCCCTCTCGCGGAGACTCGATGGCAGGTGGTTCTCGGGGGTGACGACTCTAGGGCCTTGATGGAGGTCATCGGGTGGCTTGAGCGGCAGGGCCTAACCATTTTGGAACTGACCGAACGGGCACCGTCGCTAGAAGATATCCTCGGTGAGAAGAGCATGAGTCCAAAGGGGAGGGTGACTGCCTGATGGCCATCCCGTCAACGAGCGAGCGCCGCTGGTGGATGCGCGCTCGTTATGAACTGGTCACGCTTTTAGCATTCGCCGTCCGCGAGTACCGCATTTGGCAATCCTATCGCGTCAACCAACTCATGTGGCTCGCCAATATTTTTGTCACCAGTCTTCTCTTTTTCCTCATGGGGCGGATGGTCAAAGGGCAGGCGAGCCACCTCATGGGCGCCGCCTACGGCACGAACTATATGTCTTTCATTGTGGTTGGGGTGGCCGTCAACGTGTTTTTATATACTAATCTGGCCGACCCTTATACCCGGATTGCCCGAAGCTACTTTAATGGCACTATGGACTTATACCTTTTGAGTCCCATGTCCATCTTTACCCCGCTCTTGGGACTCATGACCAAGTCGCTCTTGGACGATTATCCCCGCCTCTTTATTGTGGGGGCCTTTGGGGCCTTCCTCTTCGGCGCTACCTTTCGCTTTAACCATGCCCTCTTGGCACTCGGCTTCACCGTGCTGTTGCTGGCCGCCGCCTTCGGCATCGGCATGTTGAGCGCCAGTTCCTTCTATCTCTGGAACATCAAACGGGGGACGGAGCCGGTGCGCTTTGTCGTTCAGCAACTCATGGCCACGCTCTTGGCCGGCACCTATTATCCGGTGACGGTGCTGCCGCGGCCGCTACGATGGGCGGCCTCCCTCATTCCCCACACCTACGCCTTTGATGCGCTGCGCCGCCTGATGGATCCGGGCGCGCATCTCGGGGTCCGGGTGCTGCCCTTGCAAGAGGTGCTTCCCTGGTCGCCCTTAGCCGTGGATGGGGCGGCGCTCGGCGTCATGACCCTCATTCTCGTGCCCCTCGGCCTCTATGCCTATGGGCGGGGCATCGAAAAGGCGCGGCGCGAGGGGAGTTTGACCCGATGGCAATAATTGCGGTGACCAATCTCGGCAAGTGCTACCCGGGATCGCCCCCCAAACGGGCGGTCGAGGGGGTGAGCTTGACTGTCGAGGAGGGGGCCATTCTCGGACTTCTTGGGGAAAATGGGGCCGGGAAGACCACCCTCATCAAGATGCTGACCGGCTTATTGGCCCCCGATCAGGGTGGGGGCACGGTGCTCGGCCACGACGTTTTACGTGAGAGCCAGCGCATCCGCGCCGGGGTGAGCTTGGTCGCTCCCACGGCCGATGTGGGCATTGATAATAATCTCACGGT
Source organism: Sulfobacillus sp. (assembly GCA_027343765.1). GTDB lineage: Bacteria > Bacillota > Sulfobacillia > Sulfobacillales > Sulfobacillaceae > Sulfobacillus_B. The sequence continues at coordinate 5,559 of DAHWKG010000127.1, read as the reverse complement.
GCGGCAAAATCTCGCCTTCTGGGCCCCGGTCTATGGCCTCTATGGGCGCCGGGCGCGTCAGCGCATCGAAGACTTGTTAGAACGGCTGAAGTTAAGCGAAAAGGCCAACGCCTGGCCCATGCATATTAGTGCCGGACAGCGTCAGCGCTTGGCCTTGGCCCGTTCGCTTCTCGCGGAAAATCGTCTCGTCTTCTTGGACGAACCGACCAACAAACTGGATGCCAACGGGGTTCGCTCGGTGCGGGATCTGATCCGCGATTTGAATCGGGAGCACGGGGTGACGCTCATTGTGACCACCCATGTGATGGAAGAAGCGGAAGAGCTCTCTACCGATATTGCGCTTTTGTCCCGCGGGCGGCTCCTGCTTCACCGGCCAACCCGGGAGATTTTCCGCTCCCTGGACCGTCCTCGGTGCATCCGGGCTACGATTGAAGGTCCGGTGGCGATGCCGGACGATCGGATCCCATGGCCTTTTGTGGAGCGGTGGACCATGGATGCCGGGTCGGCGCCCGGGGAAAAGATTTTAACGGTCTGGTCCCGGGACGTATCCGAGACCACCCCGGCGCTCCTTCGCGACATCGCGAAGAGCGGCGGGCGTCTTCAGTGCATGACCTCGGAGCGGCCTTCACTTGACGAGGTATTTGCCCGATGGATTCCCGGCCCGGAGGTGCTCCCATGACTAACCGAACCATAGCCATGGAGTCCCAACCGCGGGGCACCTCCGCGCTGGTTCGCGCCGCTTGGGCCGCCTTGTGGTTGGAATATAAGAGTCTTCGCCTGTATCCGGCCAACCTCTGGTTGGCGGGGATTCAGGAACTCACCACCGTCGGGGTCTGGTACTTTGTCTCCAAGTTTCTGAGCCCGGTGGCCAATGGGGCGGTCGCTCGCTATGGCGGCAACTATGTCGCCTATGTCTTACTCGGAGTGCTTTTGAATCAGGTGGCGGTCGCGTCCTTGAGAACGCCTTTTCGGACCCTCTCCGAAGCGTTTTGGGACAAGCGACTGGAGACCTATCGACTAGCCGTCCAGGGCATCTGGGGGAATCTCCTCGGGCGCCTGGCCTGGCAGGTGTTTTTTTCGACCGTGCTTCAGGGTCTGGCGCTTTTGGCATTGATGGCCACGGGGCTTCTCCAAACGCATCATTTCGACCTTCTCGGGGTTCTTCTGGCATGGCTTTTTCTGGTGTTGGCAAACGCGGGACTTGGCCTCATGGGGGCAAGCCTGTTCTTTTTGCTGGAGGTAAAAAAGGGGCAGGATCCGATTACCTGGATTTATGGCTATTTGATTCAAATCGTGACGGGGCTCTATATCCCCGTCAGCGTGTTGCCCCTCTGGCTCAGGGTGTTGGGCCGCGTATTGCCCCAAACCTATGCCTTTCACCTGGTGCGCCTGGCGGCCCTCACCGGAAGGCCCTTCTCCTCGTTGATGCCCGCGCTTCTCGGGCTTTTTGTCGGGGCGGTCTTGACCATGGGGCTTGGCGTCGGGATGATGGCGCTCGCGCTTCGGCGAGCCGAGCAAAAGGGCGGTCTTGGCGTGGTGGTGTAAGTCGGACCATCTAAAACGGTGGGATGGGGCGTGGGGGAATCCCGGGATACCGTGTTGGGACAGAAAATTCCACGCGAGCGCGAATCCTATCATATTCGGACAAGCGTTCTGGTGGTTTCCCGGTTGAATGGGGAAAGGAGGTCCCAATGAGTAACAACACCGATCTCACCATTATGGCTCTGGCGCTGGCATTTTTGGCGCTCATGGTCATTGTCGTATTGCTGGTTCTTGCGAGTCTCTTGGTGCGTGTCAAGAGCTTCGAGAAGATGGTGGAAAAATATCTCGGCGAATCCCGCATGGCCGTCCAACAGATTGAGCAAAGCGGGCAGCGAGTCTCGGCTCTACTCGATGATGTGCATCGGAGCCGTGGGGCCTCGGTTCTCGGAGCCATTCGGGCCGGGACGTCGGCGCTTTCGCCCAACCAAAAAGGGCGTTGGTGGATTGCCGCCGCGTCGCTGGCCTGGACATTTTGGCGGCGGCGTCATCATAAGGCCGGGTCGTCGACGGCACTCAAAGCCTAGGCGGATCGGACATGGCACTTCCCGCCCGCCCAAGCTTTCTGGGTACGGTTCGCGACCAAATGCGTCGCCATCGGGTCACGGTATATGCGGCGGCCCTTTCCTACAGCTTTATCTTTGCCCTCTTTCCCTTATTGCTGTTTGTGGCGGCGTTGCTCGCTTTTTTGGGAGCTGGCCACCGGATCCCGATTCTTCATGGGCCCGAATCCCATTTGCTGGCGCCTGGATTACTCCGTCTCCTAGAGGGTGCGATAACGTCGGCCAGCCGCTTTAAGAGCCCCACGCTCCTATCCGTCGGCGCTATTGGCTTTTTAGGGGCGATGTCCTCCGCCATCCGGCAATTGATGACGGCGTTCAATGCGGTATACGGTATTGAGACCAGTCGTCGCGGATTTTTGGCGACGTTCGCGCTCTCAGTGGGTCTCGGGCTCATCTTGGGCCTTCTGGTGGTGTTCGCTGAGTTGGTGATGGTGGCGGGATCTCATGTCATCCGTTCGATCACCCTTCAGAGCGGGATGTCGGGCGTGTCTTTGGCGCTGAGTCAAGGCGTCTCCTGGGGACTTTTTTTGCTGACCCTTTGGTGCGTCTTGACCCTCCTCTATAATTGGCTTCCTGAATCGTCGACCCGGTTTCGCTGGTTTTTGCCCGGGACCGTCACTGCCCTTCTCCTCTGGCTTATCATGTCCTGGGGTTTTTCCCTCTATGTAAGCCACTTTGCTCATTATGACCGCACCTACGGGAGTTTAGGCGGCGTCATTTTGTTGCTCCTCTATCTATACCTTGTCTCCCTGACCCTCCTCATCGGCGGGCTGGTTAATGCGATCCACGACCAACGGGTCGCCTCCCATAGTCCCCCGACGTCCCTTTAAGCGCGATGTCGTCATGGTTCCGAGGCGCTTCACAACGGATCCCGGAAACTCTCCAGATCTTGTCCCATGACGGGGGTCTCCGATCACGCTACAATGAACTCACCGTCGCGACCTTTCGCCGGTTCGAGCGCCCGCATTTTGTCGGATTTCGGCGTAACTTTTGCCGCGATTTTTCGTTACCTCAATAGATCGGTATTCATTTAAGGAGTGACCTTTTTCGTGCGCCCATCATCCATTGCCGCCGGCGTTTTAGCCGTCATCATCGCCGGTGTGGTCGTCCAAGTGGTGCGACCCGTCCCCACTGTAGCAGCCAAAGGCTCCATCGCCACCACCAAAACGGTCCCGGGATCGCTACCCTCACTGCCCTGGCCCAAGGGCGTAGAGGCTGATGTGGCCATCTCTGGCCTCGGCAACCTGCCACAGCATGGCCCCAGCCAATCGCTTCCCATCGGCAGTATGGCCAAAATGATGACCGCATATCTGGTCCTAAAAGCCCACCCGCTGAGCCAGGGAATGAACGGGCCGAGTCTCACCGTGACGGCGGCCGACGTCGCCCTCTATCAACACGACGTCACGACCCAGCAATCGGTCATGCCGGTCGTTGCCGGGGAAAAGCTCTCTGAGCGCACCCTCTTAGAGGGGCTCTTAGTCCCGTCGGGGAACAATGTGGCCACCATGTTGGCCGAGTGGGTGGGGGGCTCGGTGCCCAATTTTACCGCCGCGATGAACCGGACGGCAAAAAAGTTGGGTCTCCGCCATACCCAATATCACGGCCCGGTGGGGCTCGATTCTCGCACCGTGAGCACGGTCGCCGACCAGATCCGGCTGGCCAATCTGCTCATGAAAAATAGCACCTTCCGGGAGATTGTGGCCATGCCGGCCATGACCGTACCGGGGCAGACCAACCTGGACTACAACTACAACTATCTGGTCGGGCACCAGGGCATCATTGGCGTCAAAACCGGCTCCACCATCGCCGCTGGGGGTTGTGTGGTGCTGGCTAAAGACATCACCCTGGACGGCACACCGCACATCGCCTATGCGGCCGTCATCGGACAGCAGGCCACGGCGCAAAAAAGCCAGCTGCAAGCGAGTCTCGCTGACGCCAACGCCCTCATCCAGGCGTTAGGGCCAAAGGCCGTGTCCCGGGCGACCCTGGTGACTCCCGAAGAACGGGTGGGGACCATGACCGTGCCGTGGGCCTCGAATCCGGTGCCCTTGGTCGCCACGAAAGGGGTCGCGGTGCTCTCCTGGCCGGGGACTCGATACCACGAGAAACTGGTCCTTCGCGTCCCAAAGACGCATGCCATCCCCAAAGGGACGGTGGTGGGATCCCTCCAGGTGACGCTCGGCAGACGCACGATGACGGTGCCGGTGAAAACCGGCCGGGCCGTCACGCCGCCCTCCATCGCATACCGCCTGGTTCGCTAGAAAGAGGAGAGGCCCCCGGACGGGGGCTTCTTTTATGGGATAGGAGCCCTTTTTCAAGCCGCCGGATCCGCGGGCGTAACGGACCCCAACAGCGCTTTGAAAGGACCCGATGGACGCGATCGCTTGCTTGTCCCAATGCGATCCGAAAGACCGTGACGCCGACGCCTCAGGAGCGGGGAGGACGACGAGAGAAAAGCCCCCGGGACGGGGGGGCTCAGTTAGACGTGGGATCCTCACTCCGGTCGATTCGCATAGCCGGTTGGCTTAAGGACTCGGCTCGCAAGGTCTCACGCCGCAAAAGTGGGGGTTCGCTCAGATCGTTCAGCATATTGTGGAGTTCAGGGGGCACCGTTCCGAATCGGCTTTCCATGAGCGCGATGACCGCGCGACAGAGTCCCTCCCGTCCCTCTTCGTGCCTCTGTTGCATCGCTTCGTCCTCTAATTGTCGCAACAAGGGATTCAATGGCAACACCTCTTTCGTCGATCACCGCATCATCCAGAAAGGAACGGGGCAGGCCCAACCAAAAGGCTCCCAAGAGTTGTTGCGGTCCCGGGGGCAATGTGGTGGATCGTTTGGCCGCTTCTCTCCCGCCGACTGTGGGCCCTTCAGATACTAGGCGCGGTCCAAAATATCTGGTTTGGTCCCCGGGTCAGGCGCCAACGTGATGAGCCGCCGCCAAACGGACGGGCAAGAGCGCGCGGCGATGCCCCGCTTTTCGATGGGATATTGCCCCCCATCGGGGCGGATCGTGGGCGCGGGCGACAAAGAGACGAGGACCGTCTTCACCGGCCGGTTATGCGTAACGCGACGGTGTATCCGAGAAATCGGCGTCGTTCGGGGCCGAACTGAAATTCGAAATGTCTCCGGTATCGGTGAAGAAGACCCGGTCCAAGAGACGGTGGTGAAACTCGAGGGTCTGAACTTCTGGCGAAATCCCGGCGACCATCCGGACACAAGTCGTACCATTCCAGGAGGGCCTCTTGGAATGCATCCGCCATGATTTTCTGCCCCCGATCGTTGACATTTCGGGGGCGGTCATCCGACATCATCTCGCCCCCCTCCTTATGGTAAACGTGTGTTCATGAATGACACGATCTATCGCGCGGATAGCCCCCGTATAGGCAGCAAAGTCCCTCTGATGTCGAACGAGTCGGACCGAGGGGCCCTGGGAGGGTCTTCGGGGGGGGGGGGGGGG
>DAHWKG010000126.1:0-6153 GCA_027343765.1 Sulfobacillus sp. | reverse complement strand
ATCGCACTGAATGAGGAGATGGACGTGATCCGGCATGACTTCCATTTCCACGATGTCGGTCCGGAGTTCACGGGCTTTGCTGTTCAGCAATTCCTTTAGCCGCGCATCGACCCCGTTGACCAGCACCTTCCGGCGATATTTAGGGCAGAACACGACCTGGTATTGGCAGTCAAACGTGATATTGTGATTGCTTTCCGTCATGCGACCCATGTAACTTCACCTATTAAATTATACCACCAATGGATAGATTGTACCAAGCAATCTACTGCGCATTGGCATTACCCGGAGGGGAACCGATTGGGGTCTCCCCTCATCGAGAGGGAAGACCCCAGCGGCTTTCATCCCCATAGGTAAACCAAGGGGTTTTTCGCCGCTATTTTATAAAGAAGGCGGCCGGGTTGTGGGATATCTCTGCTATAAAATCGGTGCGCAATCGGGCGCTCCGACTTCTTCCTGCCCCGAAGCCGCCAGCGGCTAGCCAGCGGGTGTCGCTTCGTGTCTGACAGGCGTGACTTTCCCGTCGAGTCCGTCCCCAGACGGATCCGTCGGCTTCGTGGCCGAAGTCGTCGCCACCGGTAGGGCAGTTCGGGTTGCCGGCCCCTTGTAGGTTTCTTGCCGCGTTGACGGCTGTGTCCCCATTCCGGCTACGCGGCAGCCGGGTTCCTTTCGGAAGCGGATCCTGCGGAGCCAAGCCTATCTGGGTTGTGGCGGCTTGCATTGTCCGGGTAATGGCCCGTTGACGGAGTTTTAAGCGGCGCAAAGCGCGGCGTGGACGTTCGGTCCCGCGATCTTGTCACCTTGCGATGACGTGACACAGGTCTTTACGCCAACATCGATCCCTTCGCTGTCATCCCCCTGACGATGGCGATAATAGACCGGATCTGGCACCGCGACTTGGATAGAGAGAAACCACTGATCCGCCTGCCGCGTAATGCGCGCGCCCAATATTTGGCCAGGAAACCGCAAGGGTGCCCGCAGGGCGACCCAACCGATTTTCGGCAGGTTCACCCGACGACCCACGACATGAAACTTATCGTTGGCGATATAAAAGCTATCGCGCGTGCGGCCTTTCTTCTGGAATGTCGGACGATCCCAGCGGAGTGGCGACGGACGCGCACCGGCCGCCACGCGCTCCCGTTCCTGTTGGAGGGCCTTCCAATCACGTTGCCAGGCGTTAGCTAAATCGGCAAACGGTTGGGCATGCGCATCGCGGTGCATGTCGCGCAGCCACGGAAACTGCTCGTATTTCACCGCATTCAACTGTTTCTTTAAGGCGCGCGCATTGGGCCGCTGCCCCGCAGCGTATGGCCGGTTCCATTCGGCCAGCGCCCAATTCCACACAAATCGGGCCGTTCCGGACGCTGGCTTAAACTACCGGATCGGATCCGGCGTCGGATCGAGTCGGATCTTGTGGGCCAACGTCGGCATGGATGGCCTCCTTTAAGCTTTTGCGATAGTGCCGCAATCCGTGCAACCGAGCCGCGAAGACCTGCGTAATGGTGAGCAAATCCTGCACCAATTCCTGCTCGGGCGAGAGATGTTCCTGATTGAGCACCAGAATCTCGCACCCGTGTTGCTGGCAGAACCGCTCGAACCATTCATATCCGAATCGCGTCAAGCGATCCTTGTGGGCCAGGATGAGCGTGGCCACGTCTCCGGCATCCACGGCATCCATCACGGCGAGGAATCGCTTGCGGCGGAAGTTCATACCGCCACCGACTTCCTCGATAAACTCCACGTTGGCGAGCCCGCGTGCAGTACAGAACTGTTCCAATGCCAACCGCTGGTTCTTCAAATCCGGTCGCTGACTTTGGCTACTGACCCGGCAATAAGCCACAATCTTCCGAGTCCGGGGTGGCCCGGGCCGTTGGTGCCGGAAAGCCAAGATTTGATCTTCCGTGTAATAGCGCCGTCCGGTGTCGGTCCGCCCGGCCGGCTTGAGCCGGCCCTCCCGATCCCACCGTTGGATTGTCTTGATGTTCACCCCGAGCAGATGGGCAACCTCGTGACTGGTGAGTGTGCGTTCCATGGCCCATATTATACACCGTTAAGCACAGAGAATCAAACTAGACTATAGCTCCGTCTGCTCTTTACTGGCAGTTTCTGATAATCTCAATCCCGGTTGGTAAGCGGAACCTGAGATCGATACCGAGTTTTTTCCGACGAGAAAGCCGGGAGTCATCCAAATGAAAATTTCGGCTCGCCAAGGTACGCGAATCGCCGCATCGGCGATCGCCTTTGTTCTCCATTTTTGCATTAGCCTTTGCGGCCCCTGCCAAGACGTCGTCGCTTCTCATCGAAGGTCCGATCGGGGATAGGGCGCCGATCCAATGGACCGTTCAGGCGTCGTTGCCCGGCAGCGTAACCTATAAATTTTGGACGCACTCCGGCTCGGGCGCGCGTCATTCATTAGGGTTCTATTCGCCCAACCCGTCCGTCCGGTGGATGGTGCCGGAGGGGAAAACCCAACTTTGGGTTGAGACAAAACGCCCGGCACTTCCGAAGCCACCCAACCCCTCTTTGAATTTATTACCGTGGACGGCATTCGGCCAACGTCCGCCGCACCCACGTCGTGGTACCCGTCAATTCCACCCTTGTTATGGGAGGTAGATCGTTGCATCGGTTTTGGCTCAAGCACCCGGCCGCAGAATGAATGACGCTCGGGGCCTACCGGCATGGCAAAGTCTCTTGGAAGCCGCGGTTTCCTGGCCAATGCGAAGTGGTATCCATATCCAAGGCGGCAGGGGCACGCGACCGTACCGCGAAGGCTGTCAAAAAAACGGTGCAAGTCGTGCCCCGCTCTCATGCATTGGTGGCCCTCGGCGACTCCATTAGCTTTGGATGGGACCTGGGCAACAATTGGAACCCATCGCCCCTGGCCTTCCCGTATTTACTGGGCAAGGCGGAGCATCTCCCCATCGACGATTTAGGTTATCCCGGTTGGACAACCTCAAATTTATTGCAAGCTCTGTCCACCAAGACCTATATCTCCGCGTTGGCAACGGCTTCGGCGGTCACCATCGACATTGGCAACAACGACTTATTGCAACCCGCAGTCAAAGACGGCCTTTTGGGCACCAACCCACCCACGGCGCTTTCCTCTGCGGATCTCGTCTCCTTGGAACTTGACGTCGAGACCATGGCACGAAATCTCTCCCGCATCCTGGCCGACGTGCATCGGCAGGCACCCTCCGCGCGAGTTATCGTATACAACGTTTACGACCCGGTGGCGGCTACCAACACCGTCGTTGCCAGGCAGCCGCCACCCTGGCCAGCGCCGCCAACACACTTATCGCTGAGGACGCTGCGGCGGCCAAGATGCCGTTGGTCAATGCCTACGCCGCCTTCCAGGGCCACCAATCCGCTGATGGGCAGGCGGCAGACTTTCACCCCACCCCTGCGGGGCAAGCTGTCCTCGCCCAAATCGGAGAGAAGGCGCTGCGCGCAGGAGGAGTCCGATGACAACGCATAGGCCGCGAAGCGGCCCCATAGTCAACCGGGGTCCCTCACGGGCCATGCCGCGCGCTTGCCCCAGGCGGCGAGCCCATTAACGAACGCACCAGCGGTTCATAGGCTCCCGGCCAATAGCGCTCCGGCCTCGGTTTCAACGCTCCAAGTCCTGTGCTGGGGCGGCACGTTTCCAAAGCAGTTCGCCATTGGTCGGGAATTTGCTGCTCACCATGCACCGCCCCCGCCAATGCGCCAGCGATGGCGGCGTTGGTGTCGGCATCCCCGCCCAGCATCACCGTCTCGACGACGACGCTTTCAAGATCAGGACAGTGGAGCAGTTGATAAAAAGCGTTGTGCAGCGCCAAAAGCACATAGCCGATGTGTGGCGAACAGGGCGGAGGAAGCGCTTGAGGTTCCGAAGCCTGAATCAAGCTTCGCAGGACAGCCTCTTCCCGACCCTCGGTCCGCTGAAAATCCAAAGCAAATCGATAGGCCTCTTCGGGCGATAGGCCCTCGGCGATTGCTGCCGCCAACGTGGTAACGTACACGGCGGAGGCTTCCTGACAGACCGGATGGGGATGGGTCAGGCGCGCATCCTGGCGGGCAGCCTCGGCCAAGGTTGCGCGTTCCTGGGCGTACCCCCAAATCCCCAGCGGGCTTTGACGCATCAAGGCTCCGTTCGCCTGACTCGTCGGGTCTGCACGCCGTTGTAAGCTCTCGGCCATCGATGAAAACGCCACACTATAATGTCCGGTCAGCGCCCGCGAAATCGTCTTGCCGCAGTCGAATGGGCCACTTTCCATCCAACCGCGGTAATGAAACGCAACCAAATTGGGGTCGAATCGGGGATAGGATTCGGCCAGAGCGTACGCCAACTCCATGGCCATCTCGGAGTCGTCGGTGGGTTGTCCCGGCATCGTCTGCCAAAAGGGACTCGATGCCATGACTCGAAGGCCGTGGGGCCACTGATTCCGGATTGCCTCGGGAGATTGAAACTCTACCATGCTGCCCAGCGCATCGCCTGACAACTGCCCCAGCCAACATCCGAATGCCCGATCAACTTGCTCTGGTTGCATCCTTCTTCCTCCGGCCCGGCCGCCTAAACGTTGGCAGGCATCTCCTGCCCCGCACAAAAGCTCTTCCCGTATGCCCGCAATCATTATATAACGTCGCGTGCGTTCTTTGATTCGCGCTTGCCCGGCGTTCTCCTCTTCGTTGGCGCCGCAATTTACCAACCATCGGTGGACCGTTTTACCGTTGCCTCCATATATTGCCGATGAGCAAACGACAACGCACTCCAAACGGCCCGTATGGGCACAGGAGGAATGCATCATGGACACGCCGCATACGTTGACCGGCCTGGTGGTTGCTCCCTGGGACCCTGCCTATGCCACCGCCCGCGTCGATTACAATGCGCGCTTCAAGCCCTTTTCACCGGATTATGTGATGTATGCCAAGGCCGTGGCTGACGTTGAGGTGGCGGTCCGGTGGGCGGCCCGCCATCGAATCCCATTTCGCGTGCGAAGCGGCGGCCATAGCTACGAAGCGTATTCTCTGCTGAACCATGGCTTGGTGATTGACGTTAGTCGGCTGAATCACATCCATTGGGACCCGGCCACGGAACTATGGCATATCGGCGCCGGTGCGCAGCTGCTCGAAGTCTACCAAGCCTTGTGGGATCAGCAGGAGGTAACCATCCCAGGCGGATCGTGTCCCACCGTGGGAATCGCAGGGCTCACCTTGGGCGGAGGCTTTGGCCTTATCTCGCGTCAGTTTGGCCTAACCATAGACGCGCTGGCCGCAGTGGAAATGATCGATAGGCTCGGCCGGCGGGTCTTTGTATCCGACCGACAGCATGCGGACCTCTTTTGGGCATTGCGCGGAGCAGGAGCCAATAACTTTGGGGTCATCACAGAGTTCACGTTTCACGCCTCCCCCGTGTCCTCGGTTACCATCTTCTCCATCGACTGGCAGTGGGCACGTCTCCCCGAGGTGGTCCGCCTCTTTCAACACTGGGCAGACCCCAAGCGGCTCGACCGCCGTCTCACCGCCATCTTAACGTTGCCCGCCCAAACCTCAGGACATATAAGCCTGGTCGGAGAATTTCTTGGAGATCAGGCGTCCCTGCACGACATCTTGGAACCCCTGCTCTCGATTCCTGGCCGCACAGCGTACGTAACGAACGTGATGAGTTACATCGAGGCCATGCGACATTTTGCGGGCGTTGCGGGAGATGTCTCACGATGGATGATTCACGGCGTTCCCGCGCACGACACGTTCAAGAACACGTCGGCCTACGCGTACCAAATGCTTCCGGAGCCAGCTATCCAAGCGCTCGTGAAGGCTCTGGCTGATCCCCCTGGTCCCGCTTGCCTCGTACAACTCGGCACCATGGGAGGACGCATCGCGGACGTGAAACCGGAGGCGACCGCCTTTTGCCATCGTCTGGCTCGCTTCGATCTGCAGTACCAAGCGTACTGGTCCGAGCCCGAACGGGCCGCGAGCCATATCCGATGGGTTGAGGAATTCCGGCGGGCACTCGAGCCATGGACGGTCGGGGCCTACGTAAATTATTGCGACGCCAATATCCGTGACTGGCCCGACGCCTACTACGGCAAAAACCTTCGGCGCCTTTTGTCGATAAAACAGCAGTGGGATCCAGGCAACCTCTTTTCGTATCCTCAAGGGCTGAGCCAACTGGTC
>DAHWKG010000119.1:0-2819 GCA_027343765.1 Sulfobacillus sp. | reverse complement strand
ATTCGGATGGAATTCGCGGATGAAAGGACCAGGGCTTGCGTAGTCTAATAAAAAGTGTAGATAAAGGCGGCGACGGGATGAAGAGGATTCATTTTATCGGCATCGGCGGGTACAGTATGAGTGGGCTGGCGCTTTGGCTGCATCAACAAGGACACCGGGTCACGGGCTCGGACATGAATCCGTCGACTCGCACCGATCGGCTGATCGCGGCGGGCATTCCCGTCTATTTCGGTCATGATCCAGCGCACGTGGGCGACGTTGACGAAGTCATCTACAGTACCGATGTGGGCCAAGACAATGTGGAGCGCGCCGAGGCGGTCCAACGGGGGATTCCTCTTCGCCACCGTTCTGAAATGCTGGCCCAGGTCTTGGAAAATAAACGGACCATTGCCGTGAGTGGTACTCATGGCAAGACCACTACCACCACTATGATTGGGACTATTTTGGCTCACGCGGGATTGGATCCGCTGGTGTTGGTGGGTGGTGAGGTGGACCAATTTGGGGGGAATACCATCCGCGTGGGCCAGTCGGAGTGGGCCGTGGCGGAGGCCGATGAGAGTGACGGGACCTTCCTACGCTATCATCCAGAGATCGCCGTGGCCACCAATGTGGAAGCCGAACACCTCGAGCATTACCAAGAAGATTTTTCAGTGCTTGTCGATGCCTTTCGCCATTATTTGTCCTTGGTTTCGCCTTTAGGGACCGCCGTGGTTTGTGTAGATAATCCTATCCTTCAGGAAATGGCGGATACGCTGACCGTGCCGGTCATTACCTACGGGTTTCACCCGCATGCTCAGGTTCGGGGCGTCGTCAACACAAAAACCCCATCAGGCACAACGTTTCAGGCCTTTTATGGCGACGATCCGATTGGGGAAATTTCTCTCGGGGTGCCTGGACGTCATAATGTGCAAAATGCCCTCGCCGCCCTGGCTGTGGCCTGGCACTTGAAGATCGATCCGCGGCTTTCCACGGAGGCACTTTCTACCTTTCGCAATGCCAACCGTCGATTCCAAGTCCTCACACCCGGCCCCGTCTTGGTCGTTGATGATTACGCCCACCACCCCACGGAAATTCGAGCCACCTTGGAAGCTTGCCGTCAGGTGACGCCCGGGCGGGTGATCGTCTTGTTCCAACCTCAGCGCTATGTCCGCACCCACCGTCTTTGGGATCAGTTTCTGGAGGCCTTCGGGGACGCCGACATGGTCGTGTTGACGGAGATATACTCGCCCCCGGGGGAAAAGCCCATTCCTGGTGTTACCGGCCGGGGCCTGGCGGAGGCGATTGCAGCCCGTCACCCGGGTCGCGTGCATTTTGTGCCCGACATGTTTGATGCGGTCGACTTGGTGATGCCGATGCTGGAGCCGGGCGACACTTTTCTCACCATGGGAGCCGGCCCGGTTTACAAAGTAGGGGAAAAGGTCTCAGCGTTGATGGCCTAATCGAAAGGATTGTCGCCTTGAGGCGGCTATGGTAGACTTGTCGAAACTTTTCTCAGGGAATACCGGGACAGTGTCAAAAAGCCTGACCGGATAAGGAGGACGACGTGAACACCGAAGAAAAATTTGGTGCCGAGGCCCTAACATTTGATGATGTCTTGTTGGTGCCGGGCTATTCCACGGTATTGCCAAAGGACGTGAATGTGGGCACCCAATTCACGCGCAACATCCGCCTCAATGTACCCTTGGTGTCGGCGGGCATGGATACCGTCACGGAGGCTCGGATGGCCATTGCTATGGCCCGTGAAGGTGGCATTGGCGTGATTCATAAAAATATGTCGATGGAACAGCAAGCCAGCGAAGTGGACAAGGTCAAACGCAGTGAACATGGCGTCATTATTGATCCCATTTTTCTATCCCCGGACCACACGGTGCAAGATGCGCTGGAAATGATGAGCCGCTATCGTATTTCGGGTGTGCCGATTGTGCGCGATGGCGGCTATTTGGTGGGCATTTTGACCAACCGCGACCTACGCTTTGAAGAGCACTTCAACCGGCCCATTAAGGAGGTCATGACCAAGGACAATTTGGTGACCGCGCGGGAAGGGACGACGCTCGACGAGGCCAAAAAAATTCTGGGTCAACATCGCATTGAGAAGCTCCCCTTAGTGGACGAGCATGGTCGTTTACGGGGTCTGATTACCATTAAGGACATTGAGAAGGCGCGTAAGTTTCCCAATGCCGCTAAGGACTCCAACGGCCGGCTGCTGGCTGCGGCGGCGCTATCGGTCGGGGAAGGGACCATGGAGCGTTGCGAGGCGCTGGTGCAGGCGCGGGTTGACGTCATTGTGGTCGACACCGCCCATGGACATTCTGAGGGCGTTCTTGGCACCGTGCGGCGGATCAAGGAGGCTTTTCCCGAAGTTGAGGTCGTGGGCGGCAACGTGGCGACCCGTGAAGGGGCGCTGGCGTTGATTGAGGCTGGGGTCGACGCCGTCAAGGTGGGGGTCGGTCCCGGGTCGATTTGTACCACACGCGTGGTGGCGGGCATTGGCGTCCCGCAAATTAGCGCCGTATGGGCGGCCTATCAAGTAGGACGCGAGCGCCAAGTCCCCATCATTGCCGACGGCGGCATTCGCTGGTCGGGCGATATTGCCAAGGCCCTGGCCACGGGTGCATCCACGGTGATGATTGGCTCGCTGTTTGCCGGCACTGAGGAGAGCCCAGGCGAGATGGAGATTTTTAAAGGCCGGTCGTTTAAGGTCTATCGTGGCATGGGGTCGCTCGGGGCCATGAAGGAAGGCTCTAAGGATCGCTATTTCCAAGATGACTTAGACGTGGAAAAGTTAGTGCCCGAGGGGATTGAAGGGCGCGTACCCTACC
>DAHWKG010000112.1:0-3559 GCA_027343765.1 Sulfobacillus sp. | reverse complement strand
CTCGAAGCGGGCTATCAAGCCCATTCTCTGGCTCTGACGGGCTTCGGGATGGATAGTCTGATTGAACTCGTGTCGGCCGGCATCCTGGTCTGGCGATTGCGCATCGAAGCCCGCGGCGCTGACGACCAAACCGTGGACCGCGTGGAAACCAAGGCAGCACGGTGGGCCATCGGGCTCTTAGCGGTACTCTTACTCTATTTAATCGGTGGGGCATTCTGGGCACTGATCACGCGAAGTACCGTGCGCCCGAGTCCACTCGGAATCGGCGTGATGATTATTTCTGGCCTCCTCATGGTCCTGTTTGCCCGCCAAAAACAGAGACTGGGGCTGGCGTTACAGAGTACAGCGTTGCAGGCGGATGCCGCAGAAAGTTGGACCTGTGCGTACATGGCTGGGGCGGGATTAGGTGGCACCCTGGGTGTATGGGCCTTAGGATGGACGTGGATGGACCCTGTGGCCGCCCTCGCCA
Organism: Sulfobacillus sp.; assembly: GCA_027343765.1. Classification (GTDB taxonomy): domain Bacteria; phylum Bacillota; class Sulfobacillia; order Sulfobacillales; family Sulfobacillaceae; genus Sulfobacillus_B. Next base: position 3,090 of record DAHWKG010000112.1, on the reverse strand, counting down.
TTGCCTATTGGGTGGCCCGAGAAGCCTGGGAAGCATTCGAAGAGGTCCGGGCGACAACGGGTACGGAACCTCCATAGGGCAGATCTGGTCCCCCTCCATCCACCATGCGGAGATCGTACGGTGATGGCGATCCTTCCCTTATCCTCATCACACAATCCGGTGACATGGTCATCAGCCAGGAGGTGTCTGCGATTGCGCCCCTATTGGGGTGACACTAGCCTGGACGTGTGTCACGTCCAGACTACCACCATTGCGCCCACCAATGACGCTCAAACGCCACTTTACCCGCATGCCAATGTCGCCCCGGTTTGTACGCGTGGATGGCGGGTGCAGGCTCGGCATAAAAATTTCCGCGCGCAAAACCGGCGATGCCCCGACCCATTTCAATGAAACATTCGCCGACACCATCAAATGTGCTCCCCGTTCCCCGCTCCGCAAGGCGGTTTGCAATGATGTCCGCAACCACCTCCCCCTGACGGTGGGCAAAAACCCCGGCCTTGGGCAGGGGTTTACCGAGCGCCAACGGAATGCCAGTGACGTCCCCAATGGCGAACACGTTGGAAAATCGGGTTTCCAAGGTGTGTCGGTCGACCGCCACCCAGCCATCGTCCGGAGCCAGGCCCGCCGCTGCTACCTCGGAGGGCACACGATGGGGCGGCACGTAGGCTAAGAGGTCATAAGAGACGGCCGCCCCATCGGCGAACTCCAGACAATGGCCTTCCGGGTCGACACGCGTGACCAGGTGATTCGGATGATAGGCAATGCCTCGGTCGCGTAATCCCTCGACCACAGCTTGGCTCACCGTGGGCCCTGCCACCCCCATCGGGGCGGGTTCGGCCGCCCAGACCTCGATCGTCACTTGATCCCGGCGGTGGCGCTTACGTAAGACCCCATCGATCAGCATCGCCGCCTCATAGGGAGCCGCCGGGCATTTAAAGGGAACCCGGCTGATGAGGACGACCACCCGCCCCTGGTCCAATACTTTCAACTGATTCCAAATCTCCTCTGCCCCAGCGACCGTATAGAAATTTCCCGGTGCGTTCGCCAATCCCGGGACCAAGGAAGGATCGAGGGCGGCTCCCAGCGCGATGACGAGCGCGTCCCCCGTCCAGCGGGTGTCGCCGGCAACCACCATCTTTTCTTTTGGGTTCAATCCAGTGACGGGGGCATTGATGACGGTGATATTCCGCTCCTTGAGGCCGGCCAAGGAGCGTTGGACCTGAGCCGGTTGACGCGTTCCGGTCATCAGCCACAGCAGAGACGGCCAAAACGTGTGCACGGGACTGTGGTCAAAAACGATAATCTCGTGCGCATCGGGCAGTTGGCGGCGCAAACGATGGGCGACCGCCAGACCCCCGACGCCGGCCCCGGCAACCAAGATCCGTGCCATAAAAATCCCTCCTCGTTTCGTTTAGTACACAATGACCTTGTCGGCCCAGATCGTCCAATGGCTCAACTCTTCCATGGAGCTCCGGTGGACCCCCGGAATGAGGGCGTCGTCCGTGAGTGCGCGGGCATCCATACAGCTCCCACAGGCACCGGCTTCCACGCCCCGGTGGACGGCAATCGTGATCATTCGTTCTAAATTATAGTAGCCTTGGGGCACCACTTGTCCTTGCCGCACACACTGCACGGCATCGGCCATGAAGAAGACTTTCACTTGCATCCCGGGTTCTTTCACCATCGCGTTAGTATGGCGCATCGCGTTATAGGCCCGCTCTGTCCCGTACGGGGGATCGTTGACAATAAACAAGAGGTTCATCGTGTACTGACGCTCCTTTCCCTTATGTTAATCACCGGGGGATCCGATCCACGATAACTCACCGGGGATCCCCTCCCTTGGCGATGGGCAGCCCTTGGGACCGCCAGTCCGGTACGCCGTCGGCCAACCGGACCGCGCGAAACCCGTGTTGCCGTAGTACCTCTGCGGCATGCATCGCCAACACGCAATAGGGCCCCCGGCAATACGCCACCACGGTCCGATCCCGGGGTAGTTCCGCCATGCGATCCGTCAACGTATCGAGAGGGAACGACACGGCGCCAGGCCAGTGCCCCGCGGCGTACTCTTCCACCGGCCGTACGTCCAGCAATATCACATCTTCTTGATCCATCCGCTGCTGCAAAGTGGCCACATCCAACGTCTCCAGGGCTTCCCGGTCGCGGAGAAATGCCTCGGTGATGGCACGCATGTCGGCATAGTAGTGCTCGGCGAGTCCACGAAGACTGCGAAAGAGCTCGCAGGTCGCCGCATCGGTCAGGCGATAAATCCGAGCGGCTCCTCGGGGTTCCACGCGAACCAAATGGGCATCTTTTAGATGTTGCAAGTGCTGTGACGTACTCCCCACCGACATCGCGCTTTTCCGCGCCAAGGCCTCCACAGTCGTCGGCCCTTGGCACAGGAGGTCAAGCAATTCTAAGCGTCGGGGATGCGCCACTGCCCGCCCAATCCGGGCAATCTGCTCATAAATGGCATCTTTGAACACTCTGTCTGGACCCATCGATCAACACCTCCATTATTCCATAGTTCTATAGAATAACTAAACCAATCATAGCCGCCTATCCGTCCGTCGTCAATGGCCCGAGAAAACTACTGCATGGCACGCTCGGGCCGTCAAGCCTGACGATCGTTCGGAGCGAATAGGGAGGGTGCCGGACAATTCGCGCGGGAGAATGACCCGCACAATCCGGGTCCCACAACCTAGAAATACCATGGCAGTCGCGGCGACCTGGTAGAATTCAGGCACAACGTGCGGCCAACCAATCAGATCATTAGGTCTCTTCCCGAAAACGGAGCGCCGTCAACCATCGGCGATGATGTGACGCGTGTTGTCCGTACGGCCGCACTACGGTCTGAGTCCACGGCCTTGGGTGTGAACGCCATTCTAATGGACGCCATCGCGTCGAATGCCCGGAGGTCGCGCGTGGGCCCGCAGACTATCCCTGGGCCGGTGCGATGCCCCCATGACGATTGCCGCAAAATCGCATAAAATAATAATGATCGCGACAGGGGTGAGCGTACGCCATGATGGCAATGATGTGGGTAGGAACCGTGATTTGGTTGGGCATTTTAGTCGTGTTGGCCGTGGCGGT
>DAHWKG010000098.1:0-114338 GCA_027343765.1 Sulfobacillus sp. | reverse complement strand
GACCTGATCATCGGTCCAACAAACTTGTAGGATTCCTCAAAGTGCTCCCCATCCGGCTGAAAGCACCGGGAGGTGTAAACGATGGTCATGGGCGCCGGGTTGCAATAGGCATCGTAGACCGAGTCGATCGTGACTCCATATCGTTCGTTTACCGCATACCGCACGGTATCAAAGTCTTCTATGAGCGTTCGATACTCGTCCTCGGACAGGCGACACGACAAATCATAGAGCATGCGCTCGACCACCGCCGACGACCGCGCGAACGTGGTACAGGACGCAATCGTCGGCAAATGGAGCATCTGCGCCAAAATCCGGCCGGAGCCCAATATGCTGTCATGGACAACGTAATCGAAGTGGTCTCCCTGAATCTGTTGCAAGACTCGAGGAACAACCACATCTGCAGTTCGCAATAACCCCGCGGCCACCCCAACGAAGTTTCGGACATTTCCCGCCCGCATTGCCTCTGAAAATCGCGTTCCGTCAAATGTCCGAACGTCTGCCCCCGTTTCTTCCACCCGACGACGCATCGGTTCGGTGGTGATATACACGACCTCTTCGCCTCGGGAGACTAATTCTCGTACCAATTGCAACGTGGGATTGACGTGCCCTTCCAATCCCCCATTCAGAAATAAGACGCGTGCCATTTCCATTCCTCATTTCCCATCATATGGTCCCGCTTCCGCATGAGACCAAACCAATGTTCGACGCTCACCTTAGCATCCCCTTCGCTGACGTTCGCTCCCGGGAATTATTTAGTCCTCAGAGAAGATGTTCTGGGTCGTGAACGGCTTCATCCCGGACTCTACCCACCCAGCACCCCGATGCCCATAACAGCCATCGCGACCAAAAGCATGATGACCCCCACAATGCGCCGAATAATGAAATACGTGCGAGACGGTTCCCGAACGGCTCGCCACGATTCCGTCACCCGCCAAATCCATCGGGGTGCGATGGCGTTGGCGAGAGCAAGGGCCGTCCACAAAGCGAGAATTACGCGAAACACCCATAGCGCTGCAATGGGGGGCGTTGACACCATTGTCGCCTCCTAAACCTGAATCCCTACCACACTTGATGGGGAAGTTAGAGAATCCGAGCCATGCTATATTCGTCCACGAACTGACCGTCCGCCAACTGAAGCGAATGCCGCCGGAGCCCTTCCACGCGAAACCCCATTTTATGGTACAGAGCCACCGCACGCCGATTGTCGACCACCGCGGTAAGCTCCAATCGGCTAATCCCGTGTTGCTGGGCCCACGATATTGCCGGGGTCATCAAGGTGGTCCCGATGCCCTGTCCCCAATGACTTCTTCGTATGCCCATCACCACCAGGGCCGTGTGCTGAAGTCGCTGCGGGCGATTGCCCACGAGGCGAAGAAATCCCACCAGCTGATCCCCATCATCGGCGACCCAAAAATGATGGCGAGATTCCGTCAAAAAGGGCCTTAACCGGGCCTCCCAATAGGCGGGATCGTCCGGCGCCTCACCCGGTTCAAACAGCATGAACGTGGTTTCAGAATCCAGTGCTTGCTGAAGATTGCGATATCTTAAGATATCTTCCTCGACGAGTTCCCGAATCACCAACGCCCTCACCCCACCTCTAGGTTATCTCTTCGACGCTTCCCGCGGGCATCTCCGTGAGCGATATTGCCATAGAGGGTAGAAAACGCCCGGGAACACTAGTGGACTCCGCTCTTCCCATCACCAATGCCCCCTGGCGTCGATAGAAGTCCACCGCATGGGGATCAGCGTCCCATTGAAGGCGTGTCGCTCCATACCGCCGGGCGCATGCCGTCGCCCTGGAAAAAAGCGCGGAGCCGAGTCCGCGCCCCATCCACGAAGGGTCGACATAGAGGTAATCAAGGACGGCCGTCGGCCGAGACACGATGATCTGGCTAAAGCCCCGGATTGTCCCTTCACCGTCCACCACCACGAACGTGGGGCGGCTGGCTAGCTTTTCTTCAGTGATTGTCAGATCCCGTCGACAAGCGGCCAAAAAGTCGTCGTCGTACCCCCAATAAGCCTTGGACCGTAACGCCCATCGACTGAGCTCCTCGCTCTCGCTGGGCACCGCCTCTCGAATCAGCATTTAACTGAGCGACCGGGACCACTCGGCTGTGGTCAACACGCTAGCTTGACGCGGAAATACTTTCTCCGTCAGCACCCGATGCACCTCGGGGTCATTGTCCAAGCATGCATCTTTCAACACGGTGATTCGGTAGTCCATATCGGCCGCCTGTCGAAGTGTGGACAGGACCACGCCACTGGTGGCGATGCCGGTCAGTACCAAATGATCAATCTCCATGGAGCGGAGCACCAATTCGAGTCCGCTACCCGCGAACGCACTCACCCGCCGTTTCACCAACACCAGCTCGCCCGCTTGGGGCTTCACGCCTTCCCACACCTGGGTGGCGGGACTGGTCTCCTCCATTCCGCCCCGTTCTTTGATGGCGGAAAATGATTGATTGTTGGCGCTGACGTCCGGATATCCTTCGCGAAATGCGACTCGAATAAACAGCACTGGTAGGTTTTTCGCACGGGCCGTTCCAAGCGCGTCTTGGGTGGGCTTCAAGGCGCCCGGAGTGGCATATCGTTCTACAATGCCATTTTGCACATCCATCACCAGTAACGCTGTTCGACCCATGTTGCAAGCCCCCTCGTCAGTATCTCAATCGAGCATATCATATCAACCGGAGTTTTTTGGTAAGATGACCGAAAGGAGAGGTCGCTATGGATAAGGGAGAACGATTGAAACAGTTAACGCCACTGCAATACCAGGTCACCCAACAAAATGGCACGGAGCCGCCTTTTCACAACGAATTTTGGAACAACCAACGAGCTGGCATTTACGTCGATATCGTCTCAGGTGAGCCCTTGTTTTCCTCAACCGACCAATATGATGCCGGTTGCGGCTGGCCAAGCTTTACCAAACCCATTGACGGTGCCAAGGTCATCGAGCGGGCAGACTTAAGCCACGGCATGCAACGGGTGGAGGTACGAAGCCCGGAAGCGGACTCCCATCTCGGGCACGTCTTTGACGACGGTCCCCGCCATGCCGGAGGACTCCGCTATTGCATCAACTCAGCGGCGCTTCGCTTCATTCCGGTTGAGCATTTGGAAAAGGAAGGCTATGGTCAGTACCGACTGCTCTTTAGCCCCAAATAGGCGGCTCAAGTCGCAACATATTGCCGGCTTGACAGGCGGCATCGACCGGCCAAAACCCCGCCTGGTGTTCCCTACTCGCCATGATTACGGCGTTTACCGGAACTTTAATGGGGTGCGCCATCGCCGCCAACGCACTTTCAATCAAAGAACCCGACGGAAATTCTCGAGAGGTTAGTCGATGCCCAACAAACTGCCACGATACTACGATCGACTTCCCGCGTGGGCATCGCTCTATGGACCCGGTCCCGAGGCTCAACGTGCTCTTGAGGTCTCTAAACTCCGTACCCAAGATGCGGTCGAGCGGGAGCGTTACCGCTTCGCGTCGGGGTCTTACCAAGCTCTTGCCAGACCCAAGCCCGGCTATCCTGAAGGGGCGATTGAGGCGTTTCGTGCCGGGATGCAGACCACGGCCATATTGTGCACTCAGCCGTCATCGTCGCCTACGACGTCAAAGGGGTGCCACTTACGAACGCCCCTTATAGCGAATGCCACAGGATCTTTACCCGCAAGAGATAGTTGGCCAGCGCAGCTTGGACTTCGTGCCAAAGGGACAAAATACCACGGACAGGGGAATGGGACGCGCCATGGTCGACAACACTTGGAGTCTCGCCTCCAAGAGGAAGAACCCGGTGACGGGAGCCTTGGCGTGCTCCGTCTGACTGAAAATGATAGCTGTCCCGGACGCGAATGTCGGTATTTTGAGCGTTCCCTCCGTACTGCCAATTGACCGACACATCGGGTCCCAGCCCATCATAAAGGGGAATATGCCAGTTATCCTGCAGTTCCGCGAAATAACCCACACCCCAGGTAGGGTCAGCGGCTACCCAACCCGTCTGCGGCAGATAGAACTCGACCCATTGGTGTAGCCCCTCTTGCCCATTGCCATTATTAGTGACGTAGCCATCCACAACCCGGGCCGGAATATGATCAGTCCGTAGCATGGATACGTATAAGTCAGCGATGTCACTGCACACGCCGCGGCGCTCTTGAAGGGTGGCCAGTGCGGAGCCGGTCGCCTTCAAATTGGTGTTGTAGTGGATGTGTGTGCTGACCCAATTAAAGAGAGCTTGGGCCCGACGATAGGGGTTTTGCATGCCTCCCGTTATGGATTGGTCGAGCGCCTTAATGGCTGGCGCGTTGGTTTCAATCACCTTCGATTCCCGCGCCGGATCCGTATACCGACGGTAAATTTGAGACGCGGTATTGTAATGCGGATAGGTATAGGGTAAATGATAGGACACGTCCGACGAGGTGGCCTGATAGTCTAAGGCGAGGGTCACGGTTTGACCGGGTGCCAGCTCCCCAAAGCGAAACACCCCCACCACGTTTCCGGACGCGTCCCGATGAACGGATGCTGGCGACATCGAGGATCCGACGACAGTTACATGCGCATAGGCCGTTTTCGGAGCCTTAAGGACGACATCGGCAGTCACATTGAAGGCATCTTGCCGACCGGTATTGGTCAATTGCACGGTCTTGGTGAAGGTATAGTGCGCCGGCAGCGCCGTCACGGCTACACGCCTGGCCGATGCTGCATAGACTTCAGATCCGAGCACCGTTGCCGTCATCCCTACCAGAAGCACCACGCCCGCTGCACCTTTGCCGCGCACAACATTCCCCCCGTTCTTTTCCCATTATAGGGGCTATGACGCCAAAATTCGCCGTGGATACCTGCCAAAAATGTGCGATTAATCCACTCGCCTCAACCCCCGGGAACATGTATCATTAAGATAGAAAATGGTCGCTGTCAATATTGATTCTTGCGTTGAATGAAATTATGGGAGGACATTCTCAAATGGCTCATATGACCATTCGCCGTGCCTGTCATGGATTTTTAGATTCTCGCCCGCTACAGCTCTACCTTGATGGAGCAAAGCTGGCCCACCTTCTGGCCAAGGAGGAGCAGGACTTTGTCGTCGTCCCCGGCTATCACATCCTCTGGTTTCGTCTTGGGGACATTTCTAGCAACGAGTTGTTGATTGTTCTATCGGACTCGGATCGTTGCCTGTTGGAATGCCGAGGCGATGCGCCCTCTCTACAGCAGCTACTGAACGCTACCTTAGGCCAGGCACCCGTTGCCAACCAGGTCTATTTAACCCGTATTAGCTAAGGCGAATCGTTTCATCTGCCGACTTCCCTCGCCGGGCCCAGGTGAATATGCTCATATTGTCGCAGGGCATCATTCACCGGGTCTCGTTGACAAGCCGCCGCGGTTCCATCGGCCCGAATAACACGATGGGTTGGGATCACATAGACTAACGGTGCCCGGCTCATGGCCCGACCGGCGGCACGGGCCCGCCCGGGAAATCCCGCCCAATGAGCCACCGTACCGTAGCTTGCCGTCGTGCCAAACGGTATCTCTGTGGCGGTGGACAGGATGGTCCTTTCCAAGAGCGTTAGCCTGTCGGCGCTCACCGGCAAGATGAACGCTTCTCCCGAAAAGGCCGCTTCATAAATGCGGCCAATCTCCCTAGGCAAGGAGGCCCGTTTGACTCGGCATCCGTAGACTTCTTGGGGCACATCCGTGCCGAACTCTCCGGCCACTAACGCCCGTCCGCGCCACGTGATCCACATGATGCCGACCGGACTGGTCCAGATCGTTCCCTCCAGCCCGGCATTCTCCCAGGGATGCCAATCAATCACCAACCTCACCTCGCTCCCGTCCCACTCACCCCAAGCACTATTTCGGGGCCGGGCAGCGAGCGGGACCGTAGTCCTCGATTCCACCCAAGATCATGGGCGATCCGGGGATTCCATAGACGGTATATTGGACGAGGCTTCCCCGCGGCAAATGCCCGCGCTTGGAGTTCCACACCGTGTCATGCACAATCCGAGCCACTAGCGGCTTTCCCATCCGCGGGGCACACGCGGGATTAGGGCGCTTTTTGGTATTGACGGTGGCGATGGCCACCCATCCGGGTCGGCTTCTTAATACCCGGCCATAGGCGTCGTGGTAGCCCAACACCCCAATGACGGCATGGTTTTGAATGACCAGGTTTACCGGCGCATTATGAAACGTCTTCGATCCTAAGAAGCGCCATCCCCCTTGCCAGGTCACGGCGTCGGGAGACACGCTGTATCGAGACCAATGAGGCTTACCATAAAAATTCTTCAACACTAAGAACCCGTGGGATTGGTGGACGGCGACTCCCGCCACTGTTTCGCCTCCCATCGCTAACGCCAACACTTGATCGCCAATAACCGACGCCTGGCTACTCTCAGACGGCACATGCTTCGGGAAGTCGACATCCACACGACGGTGGTGGACCCTATGTGTGGCAGGACGCGGCGCGCCCACGTGAAAAATCGGCCAGTGTGCCAGCCACCAACCTGATCCCACGACCAACCATGCGGTTACGATGAATAATCCCCGTTTAATCATTTCCCGCCAACCTTTGCTTCAACCCGCCTTCCCTTTTAAACGGCTCGCTGTCAAAGAAGGTTACCTACGTCCGCTGAGACATTTTCAGCGCGAATAGTCAGGTTCATTTTATCATGGAGCCCTAACGGAGGGAGTCCTTGACGGATGACCTGGGCCAAATTCAGCCAATTCTCAGCTAGGATACGGTTTGTCAAATAGGAGTGCACCGGGGTTGCTAGCGCCAAAAGAGGTGACCGCCGCGCCTGCCCGTACGAAAATCATAGTGGACGTAGATACCGGCGTCGATGACCCGGGGCCCTATATTACACGCTCACATCGCCTAAGCTTGAGCTTTTGGGGATCAACGGCGGTCTTTGGCAACGCCGATTTAGAGACCATCACTCGGAATACTCTCATCATCACCGAACTTTTAGGGTCTAACGTGCCCGTCTACCCGGGAGCCGACCGCCCCCTGATCCGTCCTTGGACCGGGCCACCGATGCCGGTGATTACTTGCGGTCCATAATCCATCGACACGGCGGCAACCTCACGTGAGTGAGGGTGGCTCGTCTCACTAACCTTGCCCGCTGTTTCATTGCCGCCTACCAAAAAGATGACCCGGACAACGATGGTTGGCGTCCCCTTCTCGATCCCTTGACCGTAGCAGTCGCAGAAGATCCCTCTTTGGTGGAAACCACCCGCGATGATTGAAACCCCCGGTCCATGGACAGAGAGAATGACCGTGATCGACGGGCATCGGAAGGGCCACGGCGTTCAGGTGGCCTTCGGCTTGGACCGCACCCGATTCCTCCATACGTTTAAGGAGCCGACTACTCCGCTAAGCATCAAGGTCGTCAGGGGCGCGATTCAACCGTTTCAAATGGGTGCGGTTGGCCCACCAATAGAGTCCCCACCCGAAAATGAAGAGCGCGGCCACCAGAAACACCAACTCGCCCCAATGCGCATGAACGGCCGTGCGATAGAGGAGGGCCGTCACCAGATTGGTGGCCAAAACCCCCACCGCCGTGGTCCAGGCGAATCGAAATACCGGCACTTGACAGGCACCAAAAATCATATTCAGCACATCAAAGGGAATAAAGGAAATCCATCGTAGGAGAATGAGCGCTACCGGGTTCAAATGAGCCACCGCTTTAGCCACCGACTGAACCCGTGGCTGATTGGCCCACCGTTTCAAAATCGGCGGCCCGATCAACCGCCCCAGCATGAACGAGATACTGGCGGTGACCATAGAACCGACCCACACCACCGCCAGCCCCCCTAGGGGACCATAGAGACCGAAGGCCGCTAGGGTGGGGATTTCCATTGGAAAGACGATGACAATACTATGACTGGCGAGGGCCAAGATAATCAGCAATGGCCCCCAAGGGCCCATGGCCGCCGCAAAGTTTTTGAGGGTAGAGGCCAAAAGAGAAAAGGCATGACGAATCCCGACCGTGGCCTGGAGAACATCCCAGCCCCACCACACGAGGCCGGCCAACGCCACAGCCAACGCCAACATCCATACCCACTTGTGAATTCCAAGCCAGCGGACACCGCGCTGAAACCCTCCGGGGATCACGTGCCAACCTCCCGTCAAGCGGCGTCCTCGGCGCATCGCATAGTAATTTTAGTATAGCATATGCCTCGGTGGGGACAGCTCATGCTGGTCCAAACATGGTCAACGGCCCCAGCCATTGGCCAGGGCCGTCCCGAAGACAAAGGTCAACGGGGCACGCGGATTTTCGAAATCGCCTTGAGGGTTGTCTGGTCGACCATCACGTGAAAGACATTGTCCCCTTCCGAGACGGTGCACATCCAAACCGGCTTTCCCACCCATACACTGGGCGTCACAGCCTCAATTTGCCCCCCGCCTGTGGCCCCTAAAGCCGCCGATTCAATTTGACTGAGTTTGGCGGGTGTAGCATAGGGCGATTTTACGGGCAACTCGACCCGATTGTGCCCCACCCGCAAAACTTTAACCGGCCCCTCATGGACGCTTGTCGCGTGCATGGACGTTAATCCCAAAATTAGGGTAGCCGCCTTCAATGCCATACCGAGCATAGTGACACCTCCGGCCAATAGCATGTCCCTTCCGCCAAAAAACATGTAAACCTTACCAAATTAACATGGGGCCGTATTCTTTGAGCCAACGGCGCGCCTCGGACGCCCCAGGGTAGTGGAGGGAGAGCTCCGCCCAAAACGCCTGCTGGTGATGGGCATGATGCCGGTGGGTTAGCTCGTGAACCACAACATAGTCAATCACCATCAAGGGGGCTTGATAGAGCCGCCAATTGAGGCCAATGACGCCATCCGATCGGCAATACCCCCACCGGCCGGTCGCGTCGGAAAGACGCATCCGGGTGTAGGAAATCTGAAGCGTCTGGCTCCACCTCTCCAAGCGCCGCCGGAGAAATCCTGCGGCCGCCTTACGGTACCACGCTCTGATTTCCTCCTGATCGCTGCCGACCGGCCCGTCGGGGTCCACGTTGACGCTCCGTTTTTCGCCCAGAACCCAACCCCAGCCACCCTTTTCGAGAAGCGGCCGTTCCGAAGCGAGACGGCGAAAACGCGCCGCATGGCGAAGAATCCAACCGGTGTGCCGCTCTACCTCCGAACGCCAGGACACCTGCCCTCCCTTGGGGAGCCGGACCACCAGCGTTTGGGCGTCGATGATTTCAATGGCCAATGTGCGCCGGCGCGGACTCTCTTGCACCTTGACCTGAAAGAGCGTTCCGTTCAACGTGATTGTCGTTTCGGTCATCTAAAAGATACCCCGAAAACCCAGTCCCCACGCCACCCAGACCCCAAGGACGGCGACAATCACGCGAATGCCGCGGCGAGCGGCCATCGATCTCATCACAACCACTCCACTCCTCATCCCGGGCTTTTTCCGCCCCTCTCTTCAATATCCCGACGACGCGCTCGATATGCCCCCCAAAACGCTAATGCGGTGAGTACCACCGACACCGCTTGACCTAAACACGCCACGCTGGCAGGAACCTTACCTTGCACGCCAAACCATAATAAGCCGTACGCCAGAGCCACCATGACAAGCGTCAGCAATGCCGCCACATAAAACCAGCGGATGCTACGGCGGCTCCATGGGGTCGGGTTGGCAAGAAACTGCTTCAATCCGTTCAACAGACGACCCTCCTTTACACTCCTGTCATTGTACCGAATCGGACGCCTTGGGGGCTACGGCAAAAAGACGTATACTAGGGTACGACTGGAATCAGTCGCGAAAGGGGTCAATGATGAAGGAGCAAGTGATTATTCTCGGTACCGGCCCTGCCGGATACACGGCTGCCATCTATGCCGCCCGGGCCAATTTAAGCCCGTTGGTCATTGAGGGGGAGGAGCCCGGCGGCCAACTCATGCTCACCACCGAGGTGGAAAACTTTCCGGGGTTTCCCGAAGGAATTTTAGGACCTGATTTAATGGAATCGATGAAAAAGCAGGCGGAACGCTTTGGTGCTCGATTCATGCGCGGAAACGCTAATGCCGCCGATTTAAGCCAGCGGCCATTTCGGGTCACGGTGGATGATAACCAAACCTTTGAGGCTGACGCCCTCATTATTTCCACCGGCGCCTCCGCCAAAATGCTGGAGATTCCCGGAGAACAAAACATGGTGGGCCACGGCGTCTCCACATGCGCCACGTGCGACGGCTTTTTCTTCAAAGACAAGCGCATTATCGTCGTCGGAGGCGGCGATTCTGCGATGGAAGAGGCCACCTTTTTAACCCGTTATGCCTCCGAGGTCACCATCGTGCACCGCCGAGACACGCTAAGAGCCTCCAAAGTGATGCAGGATCGTGCGCGAAAGAACCCGAAAATCTCGTGGCTGATGAACGCTGTACCTGTCGAGGTGCTGTCGGAGAACAATCGGGTCACCGGCCTTAAAGTGCGGCACAACCAAACGGGCCAAGAAGAAGTCTTGCCCACTGAGGGGCTCTTCGTGTCCATCGGCCATCGCCCCAACACCGCCTTTCTCAAAGGCCAGGTGACGACCGATCCGTTGGGCTACATTATCACCCAGGAAGGCAGCACCCGCACCAGCGTCGAGGGTATCTTTGCCTGTGGAGATGTGGCCGACTCCCGCTACCGCCAAGCCATTACCGCAGCTGGCAGCGGGTGCCGCGCTGCCATGGACGTGGAACGTTGGCTGGAAGCGCAAGCGGACTAACTTCGTGTGACTACCAGTATTTAGTATACTAAGTGCGGAGGTGGAAACATGAAGCTCAATACCGAGTGGATCAGCGGCACGCTAGACGGTCAACCGATGCGCGCCTATTTGGCCCGTCCTAGCCAGGCCGGGGACAAACCCCTCCCAACGGTTTTGGTGATCCAGGAAATCTGGGGTGTTGACGAACATATTCAGGATATGGCGGACCGGTTTGCGACGGCCGGATATCAGGCGCTGGCGCCGGACCTTTATTCTCTGGGCGAGACCCCGGTGCCGCTTTCGGCTCCTCGCATCCAAGCCTTAAAAAAGTTTCTCGACACCATGCCTCCGGAAGGCTGGGGCAACGCCGAGATTCGTGACCAATATATCGATCGTCTGCCGGCCCCCGAATCCCAAAATGTCCGGGAGACCATGGGCCTCTTGTTCGGGAACCGGGATACCGAAGGATATGTGAAGCAACTGAAGGTGTGGGCGGACTATGCGGAAAGTCATGGCCGAGGCATTGTCAGCGTCGGTTACTGTATGGGGGGCGCGCTCTCCTTCTTGCTAGCCACCCGCGATCGGCGTATCAAAGCTGCCGTGTGCAACTATGGCCGGGCTCCCAGCGAGGAGGACATGGCTCGGTTGGAGACGCCAGTCTATGGATTTTACGGAGAGACTGACCATGCCCTGACCGATGCGGTTCCAGGCGTAGCGGCCAGTATGAAGAAGCTCGGCAAGACCTTCGACTATAAGATCTACCGGGGGGCTGGTCACGCCTTCTTCAACGATACACGCGCCTCATACGATGTCGACGCCGCTCGGAACGCCTGGGCGGAGACGTTATCCTTCTTCTCTCGCAATCTCGATTAGTTGGGCGCAACGCAAAAAAGGCCGATTTCCGGCCTTTTTTGACGTTCCTTCAGGTGCAACAGTTATCGGGAGGAGCGTCCTGCCATCTGCTGTTCCGCCATCTCAATCATCTTGCGGACCATGTGACCTCCCACGGCGCCGCACTGCGCCGAGGGAACGTCTCCCCAGTAGCCATCCTCAATGCCCTGGAGTCCAATTTCGCGGGCCACTTCGTACTTGAATTGGTCAAGTGCGCGCTCCGCACCACGCACGAGGGCGCGGTTGCTGGTGTTGCTTCCTTGTGCCATCTGTGTCACCTCCATCTCGGATAGTGGCGTTATTATCACCCACCCTTGACGGATTTACCCTCCAGCACAAATCCAATTTCTGTCAGTTTTCTGAAACCACATGGCTCGCCTTGACAGGCTTTCGGTCTGGTACCAACAAAAAGGCAAGAACCCCCGCCACCGACGCCACCGTCACGGCGCCAAACATCCCTGTGAACCCGTGAAGGCTCTCCGCCGCTGTGAGCAAAATTGGCCCGGCGGCCAACCCAATCCCCCGAAACACCGCCACCAGGGACAGTGCCTCGCCGGATTGGTCATCGCGATAGAGAGCCAAGGCCATGCGATTTAACGGGGCGCCCATGGTAAAAGCGGTCCCGAAGCCAAAGAACAACATCGCCACCACAAAGCGCGTCATGGTCAAAGGCGGCCAAGCGAGCAACACGCCACCGATGGCTCCCGCTAAGAGCCCCACCACGAGAAGCTTTCGGGGACCCACGCGGTCTACCAGCACGCCTCCCACTCCCGACAACACCGCGCCGCTGAAAGCGGCCGGCAGCAAAGCCAATCCCGAACTCAATACGGAAAAGTGGAGCAGCCGCTGGACCAGCGTCGGAACGAAGACGGCCGCCGACATATCCAAGCCAATCAAAGAGGCCCCCACCAGCATTGCCACCCCAGCGGCATTCTTCAGCGGGCGCGAATCCAAGAATGGCGATGTCGACCGCCGCTGGCGAACCAAGAAAACAGCCAGGGCCGCCAGAGCCAGCAACAGGAACGCCCAGCGTAACGACCCTGTACCCATGATTACTAAGAGCGCCGAGGCCAGCAGGACAGAAAAACTCACGCCGCCCTTCCAATCCGGCACGGCGCGATCGTGAACCGCCGACGGGCCCAAGCGACGACTCATCGCTAATACCAAGAGCGCGATCGGCACATTGACCCAAAAGACCGCCGGCCATCCGAGGTATTGTCCCAAGAACCCCCCCAAGGTGGGTCCCAATACGCTGGCGAGGCCAAAAACTGCGCCAAACATGCCTAAAGCCATTCCTCGACGTTCGGGAGGAAACTCCCGGATACCCTCGGCCTGGGCATTCGGGTACACCGATCCCGCGCCGGCGCCCTGAACCACTCGCGCCAGTACAAAGACCCAGAAGGTCGGCGAAAAGGCTGCTAATAGCGAAGCCAGCATAAAAGCGACAATCCCCCACAAAAATAGCCGCTTATGCCCGATGCGGTCCCCCCACGCACCGGCGAGAACCGTGGTGGCAATATAGGAAAGAGTATAGGCAGTAATCGTCCAGGCCGCCCACCCCAGCGGGATGTGAAAGCCCTTCATAATGAGAGGAAAGACGGGCGCCAGAACGTTCGTATCCAGAGAACCCATGAATACGCCCACTAAGTAGACGCTAAGTGAACGGTAGTTGGGGCGCATAGCTTCCCTCCATCCCATTTTTCAACTCCCTGGATAGTCTATCCACGGAGCCCAAAATTACCCGTAAGTCCCATCGACACGGCGCGAAAGAGATTGGTGGTCACGCCCGGGGGATAAATGACATAAAGCAACAGGAATACCACCAGACCTGAGGCTGCGGCTACGAGCCACACGCTGGCGGTCCAGGGCGCGATCCGACGGTGCAACGAAAACCGACCCAAGAGCGCCCGCCGGATCGTGATGATTCCCAAGACTGCCGCCACCGTGGCGAGCGTCGCATGAGCCTGCAAGAAAACTTGATAGGGTGCTTTAAGGCCATGAGGACCGGCGAAGGTGGTATCGCCAACCAAGAGTGTTCTCAAGACATAGCTCACGAAAAACGCCACGGCAAACCCCGCGCCCGTCAGCATAAGTTTCTTATGCGTGTCTTTTTTCCCCCGACGGATATAAACCCATCCGGTCGCAACTAAAAGTGCACTCACAATCATAAAAAATTCGTTGAGTGATGGCCAAATTTGCATCCTATCCCTCCTTTCTTCTGCTCAGTACCGCCAGAGGCTCCCAGCTACCATGGCGAAAAAGATGGCTGTCATGTACCAGAGCGACATGTGAAATGTCCGCTTGGCCCATCGTACGTCCGGCAACTTCTCCGATAAGAGCGGGATGTGGACAGCCATAAACCCGACGCCGATCACAAGAGCGATGGCCAGATACACCCAATCGACGGCGTGTGTCCAGTAGAGAGCCAACGAGGCCACCAAGAGGAGCCCCGCATAGGTGATGCTCTGCCATTTGGTCGATCGTTCCCCGCGAACCACCGGCATCATAGGAACACCGGCTCGCTGGTAATCATCCCGCTTGTAAAGGGCTAATGCCCAGAAATGCGGAGGGGTCCAGAGAAAGATAATGAGAAACATCAACCATGCCGCTAAGCTCACCTGACCGGTGACCGCTGCCCAGCCAACCAAAGGTGGGAAAGCCCCGGCCGCTCCGCCAATGACAATATTTTGTGGGGTTCGGCGTTTCAACCAAAAGGTATAGATGAACACGTAAAAGAGGAATCCTGCTGTCGACCAGATCGCCGTTAACACGTTCACTCGCCAGAGCAACAGGATGATCGAGACCACTTCCAAGAGGACCCCCATAACGAGCGCCCGCCCGGGCGCGATCGTCCCCGTGACCAATGGACGCCGGCGGGTCCTCGACATGACCCGATCAATGTCGCGGTCGTACCACATATTGATGCTATGCGCACCGGCCGTCGAGAGAGCCAAGCCGAAGAGTGCCGCCACCGTGATGCCGAGAGACGGAAGTCGACCACCAGCCACCACCATGGCACAATACGCCGTAATTACCAACATGGCGATAATACGAGGCTTGGTCAATTCGACATAATCCTGAATGGTCGCGCGTCGCACGGCCAGGTCTTCAACCGTATTTGTCACGATTCCCCGTCCCATCTTCGTCGTTATCGCATTTACTTTACTACACGGCATCAAAAAAAGTAAGGACACGTTCTGACAAGACTGCCAAAACGTGTCGAAGCTTAGAGAGGTTTGAACGCCTCAAAGGGGTTTTGGCACCCGCGGCAATAATAGAGGCTCCGGCAGGAGGTTGACGCAAACAGATTTTCCATGACGGCCTCCCGACTTCCACAAAACGGGCAGGCCACGTCGTTCAAGTCGGTCCCCGGTGGGGCAATTCCCGACTCAATGAGCCCTTGTCGTCCGCGCGGTGTAATCCGGTCGGTATGCCAAGGGTCTCGAAGATTCATCTCTACGGTGACAGAAACCCCCGGGAACGCCTTTTGGATCCGCTCCTCCGCCAGCCGCTGGATAATGCTCTGCGCGGGACACCCCACAAACGTGGGGGTTAACGTGATCAGGATGGTTCCGTCGGATACGCGAACCTCCGACACCATGCCTAAATCCACGATGCTCACTTTCACAATTTCCGGATCATGAACCGTCTCCAATTCCCGGGTCACGGCATCCGCTGTCAGCATGGTAACTCCCCCCTACCAGGAAGCGCTGGGGTCGAGCCGATAGACTTCCGAGAGTCGAGCGAGCGCCTCCCCGAGCGCATCAGTGTGCTCACCCAAACGGCCATTCATCACCGATGAAACCTCGGGAACGATCAACCCCTCACTGCGAAGAAAGTCTTGAACCTCAACCCAATATCGGCGAACAGCCGGTTCGACACTAGTGATGACACCGTGCTCCTCCAAGCGGCCCTGAAAACGCCCAAAAGAGACCAAATCTCCAACCCAACCAAACGCCTCCCCGAGGGCCTTTTGGAGTTTTTGACGGGATAGCGTGTCGTGCTTGGCCATGGTCCGAATCCACAACTCTTGGTGGGCGCGATGGTACCGTTTTTCTCCTAAAATCTTCTCCGCCGCCTCCGCCAAGGGAACGAAGCGGCTTTCCTTTAAAAGATTTAGCCGCGCAATATCCCAGACATCGTAAAGATAATGCCGCACGATGGTCCAAGCCCAGTCGAAGTGCGGTTGGTTCAAAAAGTCACCATTCTCCCCATTGGGCTGTTCCAGTAGCACCGCATTCCTGCGCTGCTCACCTGGTCGCAAGGAGGCTAAGTCATCCGCTCGCCCAACACCTAAGCTCTCTAGCAGGTGGTAGTAAAAAGTCGCGTGCCCAATTTGCTCTTGAGCAATCGATCCGAACGCCACGTCTTCTTCAATGTGCGGGGCGAGCCCCAACCACTCCTGGTCCCGATACCCTAGAACAAAATCGTCGTCTGCGAGTTGAAACAAAAGGTCCGCCAGCATCTCCAAAATCTCCGGGCTCTCTTTTACCTCTTCAGTCGTCCACCCGTTCACTGGCTTCACCTCCCCCGGGTCGCATGGGGTGCTCCCGATAATAGCGCCACTTATCCCGCAAATACTTGTAGTCATCGGTGGTCCGGTAGCTCTTAACCGTCTTCTGAAACCCATCCCGGTCCTTAAATCCTAATTGATGAATATGATCCCGTCGCACCACCCACAGGTTGGTATAGGACTCACGGCGGAAAAAATTCTCCTCGGCCAAGGCCAACGCCATGTCCGGCGAGGAGGCAAGCACATTGAAGACATGGACGTGGGGACTCATGGAGTCGGGCTGAGCAAACACCTCATAGACATCAAAGTCTAAATGCGCCATCCTTCTTGCACCTCCTAAACCGCCATAGACGAGCGGGATATCATGGCTCGAACCCACTCGCCTTCCGCATAGGTGGTGGAGCGAAGCCCCAACCGGGCAACCGACCGGGGACCCTGGTTGTTGACAATTGCCCGAAACTCATTCCAATCCGGCTGCTGGTAGGTCCATTCCTTGGTTTCTGGATCCTGGCGCAACGTGGGATCGGGGATTGTGAGACCTAACGACCAAATGCGGTGGACATATTTGGTAAAAAAGCGTTGCCGAAGCTCCTCATTCGTCTTGGAACGAATTCGCCAGCGAATGTTCCGTAATTGATTGGTCGACAGTTGGCTCTTTTCGGGCGGGCCAAAAAACATCAAGAGGGCTGGCCACCAACGGTTCAACGCGTCTTGGAGCATGGCCCGCTGCATAGGCGTGCCTTCGGCCAATGCCATGCAAATGCTTTCCCCATGTTGGATATGGAATCCTTCTTCTTCGACAATGCGTTGCAAGGCCCGCGCGTAGGGCGCATAAGAGCAGGTTAACGACATCCCTTGGGTGATAACGGCTGCCCCGTCAACCAGCCAGCCGATGATCCCGGCGTCAGCCCAGGTCGGCGTGGCCATGTGGAACACGTTATGATATTTGAGGCGCCCCGAAAACAAGTCACTCATGATATCTTCGCGATTTTTGCCCCAAGGCCGCATGAGATCCTCAGCCACGCGAATCAAGAGTTGACCGTGTCCGACCTCATCCTGCACCTTGGCGGTAATCGCCAAACGTCGATACAAAGTGGGCGCCCTCGGCACCCATTCCTTCTCCGGCAAAGCTCCCATGATTTCACTGACCGCATGCATGGCAATGAGCCGCACCAGTTGGTTTCGGTATTCCTCAGGCATCCAGTCCTCAGCCTCAATGCGGTCGCCCCGGTCGATCCGTTCAAGGAAATAGGCTTCCTGATCGCTCATGACCTCGTCTGCCATG
This sequence comes from Sulfobacillus sp., assembly GCA_027343765.1. GTDB lineage: Bacteria > Bacillota > Sulfobacillia > Sulfobacillales > Sulfobacillaceae > Sulfobacillus_B. The sequence continues at coordinate 96,963 of DAHWKG010000098.1, read as the reverse complement.
ATATCCCCTCCCCCAAACCAAGCATTTGCTTATCTTAATCTTAGATTATGCCGCACGCGTCAGGGTGTCAATTAGCCCACGCCCAAAACACGCCGAACCAAGAGAACATAGATCTCGGCGATCTCCTCGGCAGACAGCCGGCCCTCCGGCCGAAACCATCGACTCATCCCATTGAGTGCAGATAAGATGAAAAGTCGCGCCAACGTCTCGTCCGGCACGCGAAATATTCCCTGCTCCATGCCCTCTCGGAGCACCTGATCCCACCATCGCTCATATTCCCGGCGAAGTTGCCTCGCGGCTATCCGCGTCTCTTCGGGCAGTTGACTATCATCATCGAGGTAGACTCGCGCCCAGGCCTTTGAAGCGCTCATTACCCCCATATGCGCACGAATCATGGCGGCTAACTTGTCTATCGGATCGAGGGTTTCACGTGCCCAAGGGCCGACGGCACTGCTGAAATCGGCCGCCGCACGACGGACGATTTCGAGATATAAATCCTCTTTAGTCTCGATGTGAGCGTAGAGGCTACCCGACAATACCCCCGCCTCTTCCGCAATGTCACGAACCGTGGTCGCCCGAAAGCCTTTATCGGCAAAAAGACGTGCCGCCGCGGAAACGATGGCATCCCGACGACTCTTACGCGCCATCCGGAGATGCCCCCACCAGTCGCTTGACGGCCGCGACCCCGTCGAACGCGCGCTCTACTGTGTCGGCCAAAACGGTGACGTGGCCAACTTTTCTCCCCGGACGCATCTCCTTCTTGCCATACCAGTGGAGCGAGGCTCCCGGTACATTGAGCACCCGATACACCTCGTCATACCCGCCCGGAAAGTCTTCCCCCATGAGATTGGTCATCGCAGCCGGGCTTACCAACAAGGGCTCAACCACCGGCCAGCCCGCCACAGCCCGCATATGTTGTTGAAATTGTGACGGCAGCGCGCCTTCAATGGTCCAGTGCCCCGAATTATGGGGACGGGGTGCCATTTCATTGAACAAAATCCGGCCGTTAACGGTCACGAAATATTCCAACGCCATCACACCCACCAAGTCCAACCCGGCCGCCATTGTCCGGGCTTCTTGTTGTGCCTGCCAGGACAATTCCTCTCCGATGGGTGCCGGAGCGAGACTATAATCCAAGATGCCGTGCGCGTGATGGTTTTCCGTCGCGGGGTAGGTCACGGCCAGTCCCGTCTGGTCCCGAGCCACCACCACCGACACTTCCCGTTCAAAATCAACTCGCCGCTCATAAATGAGTGGAGTGCTCCCCCCACCCAATTCTTCGAAGGCCCCGAGGGCTTGGTCCAGCGATGCCACGGGCACCTGCCCCTTCCCGTCGTATCCCCCTTCCGCCGTCTTAAGAATGGCCGGAAGGCCCAGTTCCTCGACCGCCCGGTGGACGTCCTCCACGGTCGCGAGGCCGAGAAAGGGGGTGGTGTGAAGGCCAAGACGTCGGGCTGCCTCCTTTTCCCGGAGCCGATTTTGACTCACGTAGAGAAGCTCTGGCGACGGAAAGACGGGCCTTTCCTGCTGAATCGCCCGCACCGTGGCGACAGGAACATTCTCAAATTCATACGTTACATGCTGCACCCGATGAAGGAAGCGCCGGCGTGTGTCCAGATCGTCGAACGGGGCGGCGAGTGCCTCGTCAGACGCTTCTCCGGCGGGACCCGGCGCCGGGTCCCATACCACCGTGTGAAGCCCCAGGGACCGGGCGGCGAGCGCCATCATGCGCCCAAGCTGTCCGCCTCCTAAGATGCCAATGGTTCCTCCCACGGGCACTACTCGAGCGGCCATGCTCCAACCCTCCCGTCCTGTTCTAGCACTTTCTCCTGCATCGCTTGTCGGTATTCCTGAAGCCGCTCACGCACCGCCTCGTCAGTCACCGCCAAAAGTCTGGCGACCATAAGCGCCGCATTAACAGCCCCGGCCTTGCCGATTGCCATGGTGGCCACGGGAACCCCAGCGGGCATCTGCACGATGGACAATAAAGAGTCCATCCCATTTAAAGCTCGGCTGGTCACCGGCACCCCTATGACCGGCAACAAGGTGGCGCTGGCCATCATGCCCGGCAAGTGCGCCGCACCGCCGGCGCCGGCAATAATCGCCCGAAACCCCTCTTCGGCGGCGCGCGCCGCCGCTTCCAACATGCGCTCCGGTGTGCGATGAGCCGATAGGACTCGAGCGCGATAAGGGATTTTCAGCAAACGCAACGTGTCGGCAGAGTGTTGAAGCGTCTCCCAATCGGATTCGCTCCCCATGGCCACCAAAATCATCTTGTCGTCCTCCGCATCTGGAATATCCTGTGCCGCCGACCAGAAGTCTCCACATACTGGCCGACGCACACCCTTCGGCCTAAGCATAGTGTATTTTGCTGGCGGAACCAACCCAGAAACAAAGGAGGACCCTCACTATGTGTGGCATTGCCGGTTGGATCGACTATCAACGCAATTTGATGCATGAGCAGCGTCAATTGGAGGCGATGGCTCAGCCAATGACCTGCCGCGGTCCGGATGGCAGTGGTACCTGGGTGTCACGAAGCGCAGGGCTGGCCCACCGACGGTTGGTAGTGATCGACCCCGAGGGCGGCATGCAACCCATGTCGCGTCGCTATGGCGACACTGTCTACACCATTGTGTATAACGGTGAGCTCTACAACTTCCAGGAACTGCGCCACGACTTGGAGGCCCTCGGGTATCAGTTCCAATCGCGTTCCGACACGGAAGTGTTGTTGACCGCTTACATGGCTTGGGGGGAAAACGCATTAGAGCGTCTGAACGGAATTTTTGCCTTCGCCATCTGGAATAGCCGCACCCAGTCCCTATTCATGGCCCGCGATCGGCTTGGGGTCAAGCCCCTCTTTTATGCCCAAAAAGGCTCGGCCTTTCTGTTTGCGTCGGAAATTAAGGGGCTCTTGGCTCATTCGGCCGTATCCCGCCGCGTGCATCGAGAAGGGCTCGCAGAAGTGTTTGCGTTGGGCCCCTCGCGCACACCGGGTCACGGGGTGTTCGAAGACGTGAAGGAGCTCCGCGCCGGGTGGAGCCTCACGCATAATCGCCAAGGAACGCGCATCCACCCCTATTGGCAGCTCCATGCCGAACCGCACGAGGACGACGTCGATACCACGGCCCATAAAATTAAAGGTCTATTGCAAGACGCCGTCGAACGCCAATTGGTGGCTGATGTCCCCGTCGTCACGCTACTATCTGGCGGGTTAGATTCAAGCATTGTGACCGCCATTTCTGCCGAGGCCTACGCTCGTCAAGGAAAGGGACGGCTCAAAACCTTCTCGATCGACTTTAAGGACATGGAGCGCTATTTTCGGGACAACGGATTCCAGACGAACCTGGACGCTCCATGGGTGGCCCGGGTGTCCGAACATCTTGGCACCGACCACGTGCGGGTGGAATTAGATACACCCGAGTTAGACCGGTATCTATTACCCGCCATGCGGGCGCGCGATTTGCCGGGCCACGCAGATGTCGACACCTCTCTGCTGGTATTCGCGGGCCACATTAAGCGCGACGCCACCGTGGGCTTATCTGGGGAGGCGGCCGATGAAATCTTCGGAGGATATCCCTGGTTTCATCGCCCTGACGCACTCGGTGCGCAAACCTTCCCCTGGTCGCTCCGCCTGAAGGACCGGGTTAGTGTGTTGAGCGCGGACTTTATCGACCACATCCGCCCCTTCCACTACGTGGATGCCCGTTATCAAGAGGCGTTAGACGAGGTGCCGCACCTCAACGGGGAAAGCCCCGAAGACCACCGGATCCGGGAAATCGCCTATCTCAGCATTACCCGTTTCCTGCCCACGCTGCTAGACCGCAAAGACCGAATGACCATGGCCCAAAGCCTCGAAGTCCGCGTCCCGTTTTGCGACCATCGTCTGGTCGATTACGTGTTCAACATTCCCTGGTCCATGAAGAATTTGAACGGTGTTGCCAAAGGGATATTGCGCCGTGCAGCCCAAGAATGGCTACCGGAAGAGGTGCTCATGCGACGAAAGTCACCGTATCCGTCGACGCCCAATCCCAGCTACTTTCGCGCCATGGCGGAGCAGATGGCTGAAATCCTCCATGACCCGGAAGCCCCGCTGCGACCGCTCATCGACCGTCAGCGAATTCTGGACGTGGTAAAAGCGGGGCCAGCGGCCGATCAGATCCCCTGGTTTGGGCAACTCATGGGAAACGCGCAACTTTTTGCCTTTCTCATCCAGGCCAATGCTTGGCTGAAAGAATACCGTGTCGAGCTGGTTTAGCGGGCAAAACCTCAATGAAGCAGGCCGCACACAAGCATGCTACTGCGGCCTGTTCCTCTATCCAGTCACCCCTCTGGGCGGAGTTCGGCACTCAACAACAACGGTTCGAGGTAGCGCACCCGAGTGCGGCCTTCGCGTCGCAATTGCTTCAGGCCCGCTTCACCCAACGGTAGCGCATAAAGGTCGCTAAGCTCTCCATCCGGGACGTGGCGTTGGAATTCGCGAAACCGGGCCAAGGCCTCCTCGGCCGTGAACCGCAGTTCTACTTTGATGGCCACCGCCACACTCCCATCGCGCTGGTCTTCGGTATAACCGACCACACCTATCCGCTTGAGCGTGTCGCCTTCGGTAAGGTCAAAGCCCGTTTCTTCCCGCGCCTCGCGAACCACCGAGGCCACGGGGTCAAACCATCCTCCTGAAATTTCCTCAGGCACAGGGGAGCCACCCACCGCCTGAATCCAACCAGCGCGAGATGTGCCAGGCCCCATAACCGCGACCAATAGATATCCATCGGCCGTGATCAGGCAGCCGGCGGCGAACAACACCCGCACATAGAAGGTATGCTGAGGATTGAGATGTCGAGAGCTATAGAGAAAATGCGCATAGTCGGTCCAACGGGCGTCAATGACGGTGCCATCAGAACGAGGCTCAATCCCTACCACGCTCAACACCGGTCCACGGAAAAATTGCTCGCGGTACTGCTCCCAGGCACGCTCTACGGCCTCTTGCGTCTCACCTGAGAGAACCCAGGGTTCGGGCGCGACACGAACCACCACCCGCGGATCAGGATGCCAGAGAGAGGCCCAAGTCATATCGATAACACATCCCAGACTAGTGCCCCTACCCCCACTAGGAACATCGTCACACTAGCGACCACGGACTCTCCATGCAACGTATGAAAGCGAGGATTGGACTCGTGTACCCCCTGAAGGGTTCGAAGGGTAGCCCACGACCACCACGCCAAAAGCCAATTAATCATGGTCATGGCCATCAATATCCAGCGTCTCAGATCCCGCCGAGCTCCCAAGAGAAGTCCCGCGCCCACCAGCATTAAAGCCCCTAACACTAATCCTTCGCCGTCGTACACGGGAAAAATCGCGTGGACTAGGCGTCCGGCTTGAGCTGGCGGCAGAACTTTAAAGACATTGGGAGCAATCGCGACAAACAAAAAAAAGATGCTGCCAAGCCAAAGACTTAATCCCAAGCGCCAGGTCAGGCGTCCCCAACGTTCCACGTCCGCCCTCCGTTCCTCAATCCCCGACAGTGCTGTTCTTGACCCAATTGAGGCGTTGCGATACAACATACAGGATAGACTAACCTGGTGCGCGATAAAAGGCGATACCCGGTGTGATGGGGGTTTTCATGCAATCTCAAGCCCGCTACGTTCACCTCTCCCACGACGCGCCAATCCATGAATTACGGTTGTCTCCGGTCTTGGCGGAAACGGTCGCTCGTTGGAGCGCGGACCGCGAGAAAGCTTGCGTGGTCATCCGCCACCAGCGGCCCTATGTTCTTTTGGGACCGAAGGATCGACGGTTGCCCCATCTAGACGAAGCGGTGGATTGGCTCAACCATCAAGGCTATCCAGTGTTCATGCGCATCGGTGGCGGCTCGGCGGTGTTATTAGACGATGAATGCCTGAGCTTCGCCGTCAGTGAGCCCTGCCGCGATTTCACCGTATGGGAAGCAAATTTCCGTCGCATGGCCGCTGGGGTCATCGACGGCTTAAGGCATATCGGCATCGACGCGGGATTTGGTCGGGCGGTGGGCTCCTATTGCGAGGGTCCTTATGACTTAGTGGCAGGAAAGCGAAAAATTGCCGGCATTGCCCAGGCAATTCGTGGCGGCTTCGCTTTGGTGAGCGGTATGCTCTTAATCCGCCAAGACCCGGAAGTGACCACCCGTCTTTTACAAGAATTCTACCGCCGGGCGGGCAGCGATCTCGTCCTTGATGCCGAGGCGGTAACCGCATTAAATCGATTACCGAACATGCAAGCGCTAGCCACCGCCGATGTGGAGCATGCGCTTACCTGGGGGTTTTCCCAACATTATCAGCTTGTTCCCCAAGCCTTAAGCGATGAGGAGCGGCACTTAGCCGAAACCCTATTAAGCGAACGACAACTGATCGGGCACAAGGCCCCACTTTAGGAGGATTTCGATGCAAGCCATAATCAACACCGAAAAGGGCCGGATGGTCCTTGACCTGTATCCCAACGAAGCTCCGGGAACCGTAGCCAACTTTGCGAAACTAGCCCGTTCCGGCTTTTATAATGGTCTCAACTTTCACCGCGTCATCCCCAATTTCGTCATTCAAGGCGGATGCCCCCGCGGGGACGGTACCGGTGGGCCCGGCTACACTATTAAGTGCGAAACGGACAATAACCCCCACCGCCACGTTCGCGGCAGCTTGTCCATGGCCCATGCCGGAAAGGACACCGGCGGCAGTCAGTTTTTCATCTGCCACAGCCCCCAGCCCCATTTGGATGGGGTGCACACGGTCTTCGGACAAGTGACCGAGGGCTTTGACGTCTTAGATGCCATCCGCCAAGGAGACCACATGACAACCGTCGAGATCGCCGAGTAAAGACGGTGAAAAGGGCCGTCCCCCATCCGGGGGGGCCCTTTTCGTTTGATTCCGACGCTATGTCCATCCTACTTCAATGCAAATAGCGATCGAACCAGCCAACGATGCTTTTGAGGCGGAAGATCCGATGCCAGGGCTTCCCACTACGACTCATGCCGTGAGACTCATCAGGGTATAGCAGCATTTCGACCGGACGTCCCAAATATTTGAGAGCGCTGTACAACTGTTCCCCCTGCTCGATAGGGAGCCTAAAATCGCGCTCCTGATGCTCAATAAGAAGCGGCGTACGTATCGCTGATGCGTAGCGAAGGGGGGACTGTTGCCAATAGGGGGCCGGGTCCTCCCACCAGGGTTTGGCGCCATACTGGGGCACGCGCAAAAATCCGAGGTCGCTAGACCCCATGGCAGAGAAACGATTGACCACCGAGCGCATGGTCACGGCGGCAGAAAAACGCGTGCTGTGGGAAATTATCCAATTGACCAGAAATCCCCCGTAGCTTCCTCCCGCCACCCCCAGGCGTGCGGGATCCAATTGCGGCCAGTGGGAGAGCGCCCGGTCTAGTCCCGCCATCACATCCCGATAGTCGCGGTCGCCCCATTGACCCATAATTGATCGGCAAAACTCCGCCCCGTAACCCAGAGATCCCCGGGGGTTGGTGTAGACCACGGCATATCCACCGGCAACCAAACTCTGAAACTCGTGATGATAACGATAACCGTACATGGACATCGGACCACCATGGATCTCTAGCACGACCGGATGCGGGCCATCCCCGGGAGGCAAAATGCACCAGACGTCCACCGCGGTTCCATCGGATTCCCGCGCTGTCGTCGCGTGGACGGGACGCGGACCATCCTCGGTACCCCAAGGCACGGGCGCCCACACGACCGGATCCGCTTCGCCATCCAGACGGGCGAGCTGGATCCCTGACGGATGGAGCGGATCCGATATCACCAACGAAATCCAGGGGCCCCGCAGGGCGAAATCCAGCACCACCCTTTTCTCGTCAAAAAGAGGCTTCGCCTGCCCCCCATCCTGAAACGCCGTTAAGACCACTCGCCCGGCGTCCGAGAGCATCATCAGGATGGAGTCCTTTGCAAACACCGGTTTTACGCGGGTTGGCGGCGCCACGTCCGCGCCGCTGACGTCACCCACAGGACGATCGGTGAATCCACTCAGATTCCTTAACATCCCATCGGCGAGGCCGAGTTCAAAGAGGGCCGAATTGCCGTAGCCCATTTCCGTCGGATCGGAGGCGGTGAATGCGAGCCGAGTCCCATCGGAATTGACCGCCAGCGTCTCAATCGCCAAGGTCGGAATGTTAATCCGTCTTTCTTCGAGAGACTCCAGGTTAATGCCCACCAACTCTGTAACCGACGGATGTCCGTTAGGCTTCGAATCATAACGGCGAACCAGCGCCCACAGAATCGAATCGTCGGGAGACAACACCGGCGCACTATAATGATCGAAACCGGAGGTGAGCAAAACTGGATGCCCCGACTCAACGGCGACCCGCACCAGTTGATCACGTCCTTGGTCAAAGAACCCCTGGCCATCAAGTTTGTAATACTGGCGCGTGACGTGCTTCACGCCCCGCGTGAACCAGCGCTCCAACGCCAAATCAGAGGCATCCATGGGAGGGGCCGCCGCTTCGCCTTCCACCTCCAAAAGACCATGTTCGACGTGCGCCACCACGACCATAAACTGACCGTCTCGGGACCAGATAAAGCTTTTGACGCCCCCCTGAAGGCGGGTAACCTGCTCTGCCTCCCCGCCAGCGAGCGGCAATCGCCAGACTTGGGCACTTCCCGATCGTCGACTTAAAAATCCCAGCCAGGCTCCATCAGGCGATGGTAACGGGTACGTATCCTCCGGTCCCACAGTCAAACTGGTAACCTCTCGGGTGTCAAGCATCATTCGCATAATCCGACTCTGAGACCGGTTATTGCGCTTATCCAACCACGATTCCACGAAGTAGAGGCATTCCCGGACGGGGTCGAAAGTAGGCATGCCCCAGGTTCGTATGCCCCACAAGTCCTCGATGCGCACAGTGATCCCTCCTTAAAAGAGAAAAGCGGAGCCGGCGTTTGGCTCCGCTCCTCCCTCTCTTACCCTTGGCGGCCCGACTGGACCAGGGTCCTCACATCTTTCGGCGTTACAGGCAACGTGTCAACCATCCCGCCAAACGGCTCGAGCGCGTCGGAGATAGCGTTGACTACGGCCGCGGGTGCGGCAATGAGGGACCCTTCTCCCATTCCCTTAATGCCCCCCTCACCCTCCGAGGGTGTCTCCAGATGGCGAATCGCCATGCGCGGCACATCCGTGCTTTCCGGCAGCAAGTAATCCAACAAGGACGTCGTCACCAATTGCCCATCCTCGTTATAGCGCAACGCTTCGAGCACCGCCGCGCCGATTCCTTGAGCCACTCCACCGTGAATTTGCCCTTCCACAATGGTGGGGTTAATTAAGCGGCCGCAATCGTTCACCACCGCATATCGCGTCACCTTGACCACGCCGGTAGCCGGATCTACCTCGACTTCCGCAATGTGCGTACCATTCGAGAAGGTCACCGGTCGCTTGGGCAGATAACGGGCCGTCAGTTCAAGACCTATGGGCAATCCCTCGGGAATCTTCTTGACGTTGGTGTAGGCTGTCTCGGCAATGGTGCGAATGGTAATGGAACGATCAGGAACGCCCGCCACCCACGCTTTCCCATCTCCCAACTCAATGTCCGCTTCGCCCGCTTCCAAGAGTGCTGCCGCGTATTTGACCAGCCGTTCCCGCATTTGCCGACCGGCCACTAACGCCGCACCGCCCCCGATGGGTCCCGAGCGGCTACCGCCAGTTCCTCCACCGTAGGGCGCGCTGTCGGTATCCCCGTGAAGGATGACCACGTCCTCAAAGGGTACACCCAGCTGATCGGCTATTATTTGCGCCATGGTGGTTTCGTGTCCTTGGCCTGAAGGTCCAAGCCCCAAGGCCGCCGTCACCTTGCCCGACGGCTCCATGCGGATGGTACAAGATTCGTACCCCACCGAACCTGCCTCCGATGACGCCATGGCGGTCGGCTCGACAAATACGGAAATACCGACTCCGAGGTACTTCTCCTGGCGGCGTGCCTCAGCCTGGCGCTGACGAAATCCAGGATAGTCAATGAGGCGCAAGGCCTCTTCCATCGACTCGAGGTAAGAACCCTCATCGTAAATCATGCGGGCCGCGTTGCGATACGGGAACTGCTGTTTTTGAATCATGTTGCGGCGCCGCACCTCGGCTGGGTCAAGGTGCAGTGCACGAGCCACCCGGTCCACGATCCCCTCTTGAATGAACGATGCAATCGGCCCCCATACTCCACGATAGGCGCCCAAGGGGGTTTTGTTAGAGTAGGTGCAGTCGATGGTCGTCGCCAGGTGGGGGATATCATACGGTCCAGTTAATACCCGGGAGGCCAAGCTGGTTTCACCCACAGCCCCCGAGAATGGGTAGGCCGGGAACGCTCCTCCATCTGCCATCAAGTGATCCCGGATGCCGATGATTTTGCCCGTATCATCAAACGCAACGTCCACATCGTGAATATCATCGCGAGCATGCACGTCGCTCAATAGCGACTCCAGTCGGTCCGACACCCATTTGACCGGCTTTTTCAGTTTTCTTGCCGCCGCCGTGACCACGATATCTTCCGGGTAGCAGTTGGCCTTCATCCCGAATCCGCCGCCAACCTCCGGGACAATCACTCGCACCAAGTGCTCGGGGATTTGCAAGAAATGACTAATATCCTCGCGCATGCGGTGAGGTGATTGAGTGGAGGCATAGACGGTAACCCGACCGCTGGCGGCATCAACCATAGCCGCCGTGCCGCGGGGCTCCAGCGACACGGCCGTCTGCCGGTTGGTGCGAAAGGTGGCGCTTAAGTGATGAGCAGCCTGATTAAAGGCCTCCTCAAATCCAGGGGTGCTGTACTCTTTGTGGAAAAAAACGTTTTCGGCGTGCTGGTGCACGCGACGCGGCGTTTCCAATATCGCCTGCCGCATATCTAAGACGGGCTCTATGGGCTCATATTGCACCCTCACCAGTTCAGCCGCGTCTTCTGCCAGGTACCGGTTCTCGGCCACAATGGCTACCACCGGCTGGCCGACGTAGTACACGGCCTCTTGGGCAAGCACCGGCTGGCCGACTTTATAGGTGTCGCGCTCCCAAAGCAACACCGGACAGTCATGGTACGTGAGCACCGCGTGCACTCCAGGCATGCTCCGAGCCTGGTCGACGTCAATCCGGACAATTTTCGCCGCCGCATGGGGTGAGCGCACGAAGGCCACCTCCAACATCCCGGGAACTTGGATGTCATCCATGTAGCGCGCTTGACCGGACAAGAGACGCGGATCTTCCACCCGGGATACCCGCGCTCCCATCATTTGTGGCCTCATCGCCTGTGCCATTACTTCTCCCCTCCCCTTTGAGCCGCGTCCAGTACCGCGTCAACAATAAACTGATATCCCGTGCAGCGGCACAAATTCCCCGTCAGGGCCGCGCGAACGGCCTCCTCGTCTGGATGCGGGTTCCGTTTCAATAACGCCTCGGCCGTAAGCAGCATCCCTGGGGTACAGTATCCGCACTGAAGCGCATGATGGGCCCGAAAGGCCTCTTGAAGCGGTGACAGTCCCTCGTCCGGTGTCACCCCTTCCACGGTGACGATTTCCTGACCCTCTGCCTGCACGGCAAACATCAAACAACTGCGCACAGGTTCACCATCCAACAGCACGGTGCATGCCCCACACACCCCCTGTTCACAACCGACATGCGTACCCGTGAGTCCCATTTGATGACGCAGCACATCGGCCAGCGTCCACCGCGGGAACACATCGGCCTCAAATTCTCGGCCGTTAACGGACAGATGAATGGATTGACGCTCTTCCACTGATGCCATGCTTAACCCTCCTTGAGCGCGTCCTGGTAGGCACGTTCCGCCACCGTGGCCGCCACTTGGTACTTGTACTCGTCTTCGGGGTCTAAGGCGTTCTGGCGACAAAGCGCCTCGAACTTGGCCTCGCGTCCCGCTGCATCACTTGGCCAGGCGTCAGTCGCCTGTCGCTCAGGACGCCCCAGAAGCCCAAACCAGGTGACCGCACCTCCTCGTTGCCCGACTTCCACGTAGGCGCCCACCAAGGCGAAATCCCCCGGTCGGCGAGCCACCTCGTCAAAGCCCATCCGACGTGGTCGCAAGGGAAATTCGATCCGAACCAAGAGTTCATTTTCAGAAAGCGCGGTGGTGTAAAAGCCCTGAAAAAATTCCTGGGCAGGAATGGTCCGCTCCCCTTCCGGTCCCCGGATGAGAAGGGTGGCCTCCAAAGCGACCAAGGCCGCCGGCAGTTCTCCCGCGGGATCGGCATGCACAACGCTTCCCCCAATGGTACCGCGGTTCTGAATCGCCCAGTGGCCAATATGGCGCGCCGCCTTCTGCAACACCGGTAGGACTTGGCCGACTAAGGCGTCTGAGGCCAGCACGCGGTGGCGCGTAAGCGCCCCTACCCTTAAGACCCCGCCTTCTTGGGTCACTCCTGATAGTTCCTTGACGTCATTAATATCCACCAGTTTTTCCGGGCGGCTCAAGCGAAAGTTCATGAGCGGCACTAAGCTCTGTCCGCCGGCAATCACTTTAGCGCCGGGTTCGGCTAATGCGGCGATTGCCTCGTCTACGGACCGGACTCGCTGATACTGAAATGCTGCCGGTTTCATATTCACCGTCTCCCTTTCCTGTTAGCGTCTAAATGACTCCCCACTCAAAAGCCAAGCGCGTGAGGCTTCGTCGATCGGCCCCTGCGACCATCTTCCGCGCGTAGTGGCGGGCCATGACCAAAGCTCGCGTACGCGGTTCAAACCCGGTCGTCACCATTAAGGGATTAATCCAGAGAATGGATTCCGTCCGGCTCGCCATCTCGCGTAGAGATCTCCCCAACCGCTCCGGGTCTCCGACATCCCACCCATCCGAAATGATGACCACCTTCGTGCGGGGCGACAAAAGCTGCCCTCCATGCTCTGCTACAAAGGTTTCAAACACCTGCCCCATCGCCGTTCCACTGCCCCATCCACTCGTCTTTTCGTACAGCGTGCGGACCGACGCACGATAACTGGCGTTCATGAAGGGCGTCAAATTCTCAATCGCTGTGCCAAATCCAAACACCTGGACGTCGGCCGACAGCGACACCAAGCGATAGAGCCAGGGATAATACCAGCCCACGTAGGCGGCCATCGACCCGGAAATGTCCCATAGTACGACCACGCGCCCTTGACGGGCCGGCTCCCGCCGCCAGATTAACTGGCCGTCTTGGTGGCCCATCCTCGCCCAGCGTTTTAAGGTCCGCCGCCAGTCAACCCGCTGACGGGGCCCTCGGGCTTTCCCGCTCCGCGCTGGTCTATCATACCGAACGACCTGAGACCACTGTTGAAGCCAGTCCGGCAGTCGCTCGGGAAGCCCCGCATTAATGGTATGCCCCGCCCCCCAACTCGCCCGGGTACGACGAAAGACCAGAGCGTCCTCCTCGCCGACGTCGGCCCCGTCCTCCATACCTTGGGAGGTCGAGTCGGCCATCGGGCTTCGCGCCCCGGCCGTCGGTGCCGTCAGTCACGTACTCGGATCGACCAAGAATTCCATGCGCTCGCGCACACGTTCCAAATCCAGCGCGTCCTTAACGACCAGTCCCAAGGTCTTTTCAATCCAAGACCGCTCCCACAGGGTGAGGCCCTCCAAGGCCGCGGCCTTGGCCCAATCAATGCTCTCGGAAAGCCCAGGCGGCTTAATGAGATCCCATTGTCGCATAAGGCGCACAGCATCAACCACCCGTTGGCGGACCGCATCCGGGAGTTCCGGAACATGATATTGCACAATGTCGCCCTCGCGATCGCGATCCGGCCAATCCACGAATACATAGAGACATCGACGGCGCAAGGCGTCGGAGAGCGGACGCTGGCGGTTCGAGGTCAGCACCGTGAGGGGCGGATGATCGGCGCGAATTGTCCCATGCTCGGGCAAGGAGATCTGAAACTCGCTCAGATATTCTAGCAGGAGTGCCTCAAAAGCTTCGTCGGCGCGGTCGACCTCATCAATCAACAACACAGAATCGGGATTCCGCACGGCCCGTAAGAGGGGTCGCTCGAGCAGGAACTCTTCACTGAAAGGATCAACCGCTTGATCCTGATTCATGCGGACCCACTGCACGTGATAGTTCCAATCGTAGAGCGCCTCATTGGCACCCAACCCTTCATAACAGGATAACCGGATGAGCGGGCGGTTCAATCCGCGCGCTGCCGCGTATGCCAGCATGGTTTTGCCCGTGCCGCTCGGACCTTCCAGCAGCAACGGTCGCCCCATCTTAACGGCCAGTCCCACCATTAGGGCCATGTCGGCGGGTGCCAAGTAATCCCCTTGGCGCAGTATGTTCTCCCATGACGTATCGGTCTTCACCGGAACCCCCCTCGGCTGCCGACTTCCTATTCGGAAGCCCTCGCGAATAGTTTGGCGGTTTGTCCTGCCGAAATCAAGGGAAGCTCCATGACAAAAGACGGTCGGAAACCGACCGCCATCTATGTACTTACTGTACTAGATTCCCAGTTGGTGGCGCCGCGTGCGTCGTCGCTGTTTCAGTCGCGACCTCCGTGCCTCAGTCAAATGGCGAACCCCGGGCGGATATAGCCGCACCAAGAGCGCTTGCGGAATCATCACCTGCAAGTTCCCGCAGAGGGTGCACTGCCGCCCTTGCACGACCGTCACCGTGGCGCTCGGCCCTTCAATCGTTAATGGCCCCGTGACCACCACATCTTCTGACCCGCAAGTGGGACACCGTTCGTCTAGCACGAAATTCCCTCCTCAAATCTTCATGCTCTCACCACCTCTTTCTTGGTTGGCTGTGGAAAATCCTGCCGTTACACACACATCATCCACAGTTTTTAAACACGTTTATCCCCAAAATATCCACATCAATCGACATCCTCAAAGTCTAATCGTGGCCCCGCTTTTAGCCGATTCGGGCTCCCCCGACTACCGTACCTCGCACGCGAAGGCCGTCAAAGTCGCTGTGGATAAGTGCGACGCGGGGGTCGCCATCCCAGAGTGTCAAATCCGATAGGTAGCCAGGCGCCAGCACCCCCGCTGGCCTCCCGTCAATCAGGGCCGGTGTCCGGGTATAGGCCGCCAGCGCCTCATCGGGCGTCAACGCTTGTTCCGGGTGCCAGGCGCTTTCACCTGGCGCGGCCTGATGAACGGCCGCCCAAAGGCCCAGAATTGGGTTGGGACTGGCCACCGGAGCGTCAGAACCGAAGACCAACGGGATTCCGCGGTCGACGATGTCACGGAATCGAAACGCCGCGCGGCTACGACGCGCTCCCCACTTCCGCTCCGCTATCGCCCGGTCGACCATCAAATGCACCGGCTGCATAGAAAGCGCGGTGTCACTCTCTGAAATCGCATCCAAATCCTCATCGGCTATGAGTTGCGCATGTT
Source organism: Sulfobacillus sp. (assembly GCA_027343765.1). Classification (GTDB taxonomy): domain Bacteria; phylum Bacillota; class Sulfobacillia; order Sulfobacillales; family Sulfobacillaceae; genus Sulfobacillus_B. Next base: position 81,632 of record DAHWKG010000098.1, on the reverse strand, counting down.
CGATGCGAGAACGTTGGCCATCCCCCAACGCGGGGGCGTGAGCCAACGCGCGCTGAGCTTCCTCAACCGCCCGATCCCCGATGGCGTGAACCGCCAATAGAAGGCCAGCCTCGTGAAGCCGTGCCGCTTCTGCTTCTAAATTTTTATGAGGTCGGGCGTCGATGCCGTAATTCTTACCATCGTCACAATAGGGTTCCTTCAGCCAAGCGGTGCCCGACCCCAAGGCCCCGTCCAAGAACCATTTAATGCCCAGAATGCGCACCCACTCGTCGCCGAATCCCGCGCGCATCCCTAAGTCCAACAACGACGAAGCATGGTCTGCCCGCAAAAACACGCCGGCACGCAAAACCCGAGGCCCGGCCATGAGGGCCGCGAGACCCCGGCCATTTTCGATTGTTGTCACCCCGGTTAGGCCGAGTTTAGCCGCTTCGCGCATTCCACGCGCCAAGTCTTCCTGGGGCTCGGTGTCATCCTGTGCCATGGCGCGTTCCTGGGCGGAAAATGCCTCGGCTTCCCGAATAATCCCGGTCCAGCGGCCATGCACGTCCCGGTCGCCGGGTGCATCCGACAGGCTAAACCCCAGACGCTCGAGAGCCACCCGATTAAGCCAAGCCGTGTGGTAGTCCCAGCTCATCAAAAGCACCGGGTGGCCCGGAGCCAGCCGGTCAAGAACCTCCGCCCGCGGAGGCTCCGAGAACCGCACCCGATTCCACCCTGCACCGAGAATCCACTGGCCCGCGGGGAGACAGTGCGCCCGCTCCCGTACTGCCTGGGCGACCTCGTCTAGCGTGTCATCGGGACTAAAGTTCAGCCGACGAAAACTACGCCCGTAATCCAAGAGGTGTATATGGCTGTCCCAGAGCCCCGGGGTCACAAAGGCGCCCTCTAAATCGTGGACCGGATCGGTGCTTCGCCGTTCCGCCAGGAGTCTCTCATCGCCGGAGAACAGTATCCGCGAGCCCTCGGTGACGAGAACCGTGATCTGAGGATGGGCTGATGTGAAATGCGTCCAAAAGGTCGGCAAGCGATCGCCCCACTTCTAAGCGGGGCCGCGGTGCACCCCGCCATCAATGTCGAGGCTAGTCCCGGTGACCAGGGCTGCCTCCTCTGACATCAAAAATACCACAGCGTGGGCGATATCCTGAGCCACGGGTAGGCGGCCAAGCGGACCGGACGATCTGAGAGCCCGTTCGGCCTGGTCTACTGTGGTGCCGTTCAATTGCGCATATCCGCGAGCCATCTCCCGTAATAGGCCGGTGTCGGTCGCTCCGGGATTGACGGCCACCACCCGAATTCTCCCTGGTGCGAGGTCATCGGCGAGAATTTTCGTCAGTCCGCGAAGCGCCCCATTGATGGCAGTACCCGGGGCTAGGCGCGGATTGGGATCCTTTCCGGCCACGCCAAGAATATTGACGATGACGCCCCCCGGGGACCTAAGCTCGGGCACCACGGCCCGAATCATCGCCAAATAGCCCCAAAACTTCACGGCCATATCCTGCTGCCAAATACTCCAGGGAATTTCTAAGGCATGACCGACGGTCGCACCCCCAGCACAGTTGACGAGCCCATCGAGCGGCCCGCCCAGCCCCCGGCACGCGCTCTCTACCAGCGTCGTAGCCGTGCTCTCTTGGCCATCGATAAGCCCCACCACGCCGATGGCGTGTCCCGGAGCGCTCTGGGACAGGTCCTCTACGGATCTTTGCACGCGTGCCTCATTCCGGCCTACTATCGCCACCTGCGCTCCCCTATCCACCAGTTGCTGCGCGATGGCATAGCCGATACCCCGGGTTCCTCCGGTTACGAGGCAACGAAAGTTTTCCCATCGGGTCAAATGCCTCCCCCCCATCCGTATCACCCTATGGAAGGGAGCGCCCATTGATGCCAACAAGAAAAGCCGCCTGCAACCGGCAGGCGGCACTTTTCCGCTGGATGCCCTAAAACACGGGGCGCTCTCGCCAGGTTCCGAACACATCTTTCATCGCCTGGGAAATTTCCCCTTCTGTCGCTCCGGCACGGACACAGTCAATAATCGCCGGCATCAGCGGTGCTGTCGGATCCTGGCACCGATCCCGCAACGTCCCAAGTGTCCGTTCCACCGCCGATGCATCCCGACGGGAACGCCAAGCGGCGACTTGGGCCACCTGTTCTTTTTCGATCGCCGGATCAATCTTCAAGATGGGGATCTTTTCCTCGGTGGGTTCCTGAAACGCGTTAACTCCCACCATAATTTGTTCGTGGTTCTCGAGTTCCTTTTGGTAGCGATAGGAGGCTTCAGCGATTTCCCGCTGGAAAAACCCGTTTTCGATCCCATTCAGCACACCGCCCATCTCGTCAATGCGCTGGAAGTATTCCTCTGCTTGCCGTTCCATCTCGTCGGTTAACGCTTCCACAAAATAGGAACCCGCCAACGGATCCACGGTGTTGGTCACGCCCGTTTCATAAGCAATAATCTGCTGGGTGCGAAGGGCAATCTTAACCGCCTTCTCCGTGGGCAGCGACAAGACCTCGTCCATAGAGTTGGTGTGCAACGATTGGGTTCCCCCGAGGACGGCAGCCAAGGCTTCAAACGCGGTACGGACAATATTATTCTCGGGCTGTTGGGCCGTTAACGAACATCCGGCTGTCTGGGTATGAAAACGCATGGTCCAGGCCTTGGGGTTCGTGGCTCCGTATTTTTCTTTCAGATGTCGCGCCCAAATTCGGCGTGCCGCACGGAATTTGGCGATTTCCTCAAAGAAGTCAATATGCGAATTAAAGAAGAAGGACAGCCTCGGCGCGAACTTATTAACATCCAGGCCCGCTTTGATTCCTGCTTCCACATAGGCAAATCCGTCCGCTAATGTGAAGGCCAACTCCTGGGCAGCTGTCGCTCCCGCCTCGCGAATATGATAGCCGCTAATGCTAATCGAATTCCATTGGGGCACGTGCTCGGTGGCAAATGCCATCATGTCAACAATCACTCGCATGGAGGGACGAGGAGGAAACAGCCACTCCTTTTGGGCGATATACTCCTTCAAAATGTCCGCCTGCAAGGTCCCCCGCAACTTGTCCCATGAAACACCTTGCCGCTCAGAAGCCACCAGATACATGGCCCAGATAATGGGGCCAGGACCATTGATGGTCATTGACGTGGACACCTGGTCCAGGGGAATATCTTGAAAAAGACGCTCCATGTCGGCGACCGTGTCAATGGCCACGCCTTCGCGGCCCACTTCTCCTAAACTATGAGGATCGTCGGAATCGAGCCCCATTAAGGTGGGCATGTCAAAGGCCACCGACAGTCCCGTCTGGCCGTGATCCAAGAGATAGCGAAACCGCTGGTTGGTTTCCCGGGCTGTGCCAAATCCAGCGAATTGGCGCATCGTCCAGAGCCTACCCCGATACATGGTCTTATGAATGCCGCGCGTATAGGGGTAACTACCGGGGCTGCCAATCATACCAGGATCGGGCAAGTCCTCGGCTGTATACGTGTCCTTAATGGGAATCCCGGACAAGGTCCGGTATTGCCGGTTTCCCCGATATGGGTCGGAACTTTCGGAAAACCCGCGCCCCTCCGGTTTCTGATAATCGACCGCCATCATTATCCCCCTTTCTTAAGCGTGAACCCGATGGATGGCATGTAAGGCCTCTAACCGCCCCTTGACGTGCTCCAAGGCCACTTCCATGGTAGATCCTCCGCGACGGTCCGCCTCGTCAAAAATGGCCAGCAACACGTCATAAATGGCCTCGATTTGATGGCGCACGCGTTCAACATGGTATCCCTGAATCTCGTTGGCCACTTGAATCAATCCACCCGCATTGGCGATAAAGTCGGGCGCATACAAAATTCCGCGCTTGGAAAGCGCCTCGGCCATACCGACCTCTTCCAACTGATTGTTGGCAGACCCCGCAATAACCTGACATTTCAACCGGTCGAGCGTCTCGCTATTAATCACGTTTCCGAGGGCACACGGCGAAAACACATCGCACTCCGTTTCCAGGACCGCCCAGGGATCGGTGGGCTCAATCCCGAGTTCCGAGGCGACGCGGCCGACGACGTGCGGATTGATATCGGCAGCGATCACCTCGGCCCCCTCCTCGACGGCACGTCGAGCGACATGATAGCCGACCTTGCCCAGCCCCTGGATTGCCATCCGCCGCCCCTTAAGCGAAGGAGAGCCATAACGGTGCATGAGAGCTGCATGAATCGCCTCGATCACACCGAGCGCGGTATTGTCTCCGGTGTCGCCCGATCCCCCATACGCTTGAGGCAACCCTACCAAATAGCGGGTTTCCTTCCACGCATGGACAAAATCATCTTCCGAGGTGCCGACATCTTCGCCCGTGCGATAGCGGCCGTGTAGCGTTTCAAGAAACCGCCCCAAGGCGCGAAAGAGCAAATCCGTCTTGTCGGTCGCCGGATCCCCGATGATGACCGTTTTACCTCCACCGAAGTCCAACCCTGCCGCTGCAGCCTTGTATGTCATCCCTTCAGACAACCGCAAAACATCTGTCAATGCGGCCTCCTCCGAGGCATAGGGCAACATTCGGCACCCGCCCAACGCGGGGCCTAAGGTGGTGTCGTGAATGGCGATAATCGCCTTCAATCCCGAGGCACGGTCGTAGTTGAAAATCACCTGTTCGTGACCCCGGCGTTTCATCTCCTCAAATATGTCCATAAGCTCCGACCCTAAGGGTCGTCCGCTCACCGCCTTTACGAGGGTGCTGACGCTGACTCCATTATAAATCAACCACGCGCTCGACGGGATCCCCTGTGTCGGCACCAATGCGGAGGGCAACGTCTGCAGCCCCACCAAAAGGCATGACCCACGCCACTCCCGATGGGGCTCGGTGATTAGGCCAATCGGTCACCTCTTTTATCTCCCGGACCGGACGCAAGACCCCGATAGGCGTCCCCTGCGCCCCTTGGCCCATGGGGTTGTCGCGAAGCAACTGCTGCACCGCTCGTACGTCAAGACCCGGCGTTTGGGCCAGCACCTCGCTCCCCACATCGTTGACATCCACCACCGCGGCCTCACACCCAAACCGCCTCTGGATGCTCGCCAACACATCCTCTGGATGATGCGGTGCCAGAACAATATATTTGTTAAAAGGGGGAATCGTGGTAGGGCCCGGCCCATCAATGGACGCCACCCGGCGCCCGGCAATGCGATAGAAGCCACCACTCCGGCCCATAAAACGATCCAATGCGCCCGCTACCGCCGCCGCCAGGATGCGCAGGCTACCTGCCTCGCGGATGGCCATTTCCATAGTCTCAGGCCGCCTCAGTCCGAGACCATATCCCAACGGCCGCACCCGCCGGGCCAGAAATCGCGCCATCGCCCGAGGCTTCACGCGGCTTAACAAGACCACCCGACCCTCGGAAACGGCGACCACTTTCTCGCTCAACACCAAGATGTCCTGGGGCTCCAAACGCCCCACCAAGTATGGAGCTAGCGTCTCCACGAGACGTTCTCCGGGCCGCACTAAGTGGGTTTTGATAACCCAGCGGCGAAAGAGCGTCTGGCCGCTACTCCGGACCGGCTTTTCCAGCCATCGCCCGATATGATGTTCATCCTGTACCGTATTCTTCACGGCGATCGCTCCTCGCTTTGAAGACTACTGCACGGTATTCAACTTCACGCCCGGGTGTCACGTATTCGCCGAAGGAGCTCACTGGCATCCCTGTTAAGAGACGGCAAGAGAGGAAAAAAGGCCCCGAGTCTCACTCGAGGCCTCCTGGTTACAGCGGATAGCGGTTGAGCATTTCATGAATGGCGCTCGAGAGCTCGAGCGCTTCTCCTAAGGGGCGTTGCCAGACGTTCCGGCCAAAAATCAACCCCGTGGCCCCCGCCTTCATGCAGGCTTCCGCTTTTTCCAAAGCCGATGCCCCGGCCCCGCGTTCCCCGCCAGCGAAAATCACCAAGGAATTCCCCGCCGAGCGAATGACCTGTTGTAACGCGTCCTCGGTCGTCCAATCGCGTTGATACGCCTTAGGTGCCAACTTGAGCTTCTCAGAGTCCACCTTTGGCACATTGAGCTTGATGACGTCCGCCCCGAGCTCCTGAGCAACACGAGCCGCATAGTCCACCGCATAAACGGTGTCCTTGCCGCCTTTGGCCTCGATAGCGGAGCCTCGCGGATAAGACCAAACAACCACCGGCATGCCGTAGCGATCAGCCTCTTCACGTATCCGACGAAATTGCTGAAAATCTTCGTCTTGCCGAGGAGAGCCGACATAGAGGGTGTAGCCGACGGCGTCTGCACCCAAGCGTACGGCATCCTCGACGGAGGCAATTTGCGGTGAGAGCGGAGCCTCGTCGGAGGGAATTTCCGTTTTGCCATTGAGCTTCAAAATCAATGGGATTTTTCCGGCATATTGGGGGTAGTACTTTTCCGCCAGGCCGATCTGACAGGCTATAGCCGAAAACCGACCTTCCACGGCAACCTGGAATTGAAAATGCGGGTTTTGACTTTCGGGAGCATCAAAGAAATCGCGCGGACCATGTTCCAGTCCCTGGTCGATAGGAAGAATCATCAATGTGCCGTTGGCCGGTCCGGTTTCGTAGAGCAGTCGATAGAGGCGTGCCTTCTTGCCCGGCGCCAGGTTCAACGCATCCAAGTGAGGCCGATTTGCCACGTGATCCCAGTCCTTTCGTCGGTAGATTCCCCGAGGCTTCGCATCCTCGTCGGGAAAATTGTACCATAGCTCTTAGATTGCAAAACTTGAATCCCATCGCGAGGAGAGACTATGTTCACGACAACAACGGCAATTCAATACCGGCTCAGTGTGCCCAATCCGCGCTCGCACTACTTCCATGTCGAAGCGCATTTTCCTGGCCCCTTTCCTGAAGAATTCGAGGTGGCCTTACCGGTGTGGACGCCCGGTTCCTATTTGGTGCGAGAATATGCGCGCCACCTCATCAACCTGACCGCCCGAAACGGAAAGGGATCTCTCCCGATCCAGGAACACTCCAAATCGAGTTGGCTCATCCAGATTCCCACCGACACCGGAGAATTAGTCCTCACATACGACGTCTACGCGTACGAACTCACGGTTCGGACCAGCTATTTGGATCAAAATTTCGGACTCGCCCAGGGTACGACCCTGTTCCTCTATCACCCTCTCTGGACCACGCGTCCACACCGTCTAACACTGGACCTCCCGACTGAATGGTCCACTAGCGCGACCCTTGATGGGGAACACGCCGTGACCTTCCCCGACTACGATAGCTTAGTAGACACGCCCATCCAGATGGGACGCCGCTTGACCCACTATCCCTTCACCGTTCAGGGCATCCCCCACGAACTTTGGGTCGCCGGGTTGGGGTGCGAACGCTTGCCCAAACCATCGTTTCTCGAGGACCTCACCCGGATTATTGAGGCCGGGGGGGGGATTTTCGGCGCGCTCCCCTATTCCCAATATCAGTTCTTGGTGACGATCACGGAAGCGGGCGGAGGCGGCCTCGAACATAAAAATTCCGCCAACATCATGGTGACGCCCAAATTGTGGCGCCAAGCCAAGGATTATCGGGTCCTCTTGAGCCTCATGGCCCATGAATTCTTTCACCTGTGGAACGTAAAACGGTTGCGCCCTCATGTCCTCGGTCCCTTCGATTATCAGCACGAAGTCTATACCACCCTGCTTTGGGCTCTTGAGGGTCTCACCGATTATTTCGCTCCCTGGCTTTTAGCCCACAGTCAAGTCGTGCCGGTGGACGAAATCCTCGCCCATTGGGCCACCCAGTTGAAAACCCTGGAATCCACGCCGGGCCGATTCCTCACCCCCTTGGATCGGGCTTCCCAGGAGGCTTGGATTCGCCATTACCGACCTGACGCCAACACCCCCAACATCACGGTCTCCTACTATCTCAAGGGAGCCCTGGTGGGGTTGTTTTTAGATTTGGAGCTCTTGGCGGCGACAAACCAAAAAATTGGGCTCAAAGAGGTGTTTCGCGAGCTATGGCGCCGCTATGGGGAGGGCGGATACCCAGAACCGGCCTTCGAGGATCTTTTGGTAGAAATGGGTGGCGCGCCCATGGCCCGGGTGCTGGCTTCTTACGTGCATGGCACCGATCCCTTTGACGAATCGATACTAAACACCGTGGGACTCCGCCTTGAGCGCACGTTCTCGGACACAGAATCGGAGGAAATGGTGTCTGTCGGTCTTAATCTGGTGGATCGACAAGGCCGGCTCTTGGTCCGCCAGGTGGAACGCGGAGGGCCCGGGGAAAATGCCGGCGTTTCGCCCGAGGACGAGGTATTGGCACTAAACGGCGAGCGCATCGCCACCGAGGAGCAATGGAAAGAAGCCCTCCGACACCTCACTCCGGGCCAGTCGGCCTCTCTCGTCATCGCCCACAACCGAGAGGTGATTGATGCGCCGCTAGTGCCAGCCGAACCGCGCCCCGATCGCTATCGGCTACTCCCAGTGGAACAACCGTCACCGGCGCAACAGAAAGCCTTCGAACGGTGGCTGGGCGTGCCTTTCCCCGAAAATCGCGAATCGGACCGTTAATCGTTGACCGGGGAACTTTAGGCGAGATGGCCTAGCGCCGCTTCCACGGCGGTCGCCACCTCGCCGAACCCGGCGGCAATGAGCTTCACTTTGCCCGGGTAGGTGGCAATGTCCCCCGCCGCATAAACGCCCGGAAGATTCGTGGCCATATTGGAGGCGACGGGGATCTCATGACCGTCCATCTGAAGGCCCCAGCGATGAAATATATCCGTTCCCGGAAGGAGTCCGATGGCCACAATGATGCGGTCTACGGTAAGCCGCTCCAGCGCACCATCGATTCCCCGGAGTTCAACCGATTCCACCCGCCCCTCGCCTAACACGCGATCCAATGTCCGGTTGGGCAGAAGTTGTATGCGAGGATGCTGGCCAAGTTTTTCCAGACTATCGGCATGGCATTGGAAGGTGTCCCGGCGGTGAATCATGATCACCGCATCCGCCTCCTCGGCCGTGGCCAAAGCCCAATCGGCAGCGGAATCGCCCCCTCCAACAACCAGCACCCGTCGGTGCCGATAGTCTTTTAAATGCTCTACCGTATAAGAAAGCCCCTGGCCCTCGTATTGGTCGATAGTGGGATTATTGTAACGGCGCGGAATAAACTTACCAATGCCCCCGGTTATAATAATGGTTCGGGAATCAATCGGACCACGGCTGGTCGAAAGGCGCCATCCTCCAGGAGTCTCCCGAAGCCCAGTCACCTCCACCCCGGCGAGGCATTCCGACGGATATTGAAACGCTTGTTGGCTCAGCCGTTCGACCAGTTCCCGCCCCCGAATCATGGGAAAGCCGCCCACATCGTAAATTGGCTTTTCAGGATATAAGTATTCGAGTTGCCCGCCCACCCGGTCTAATCGTTCGACAATCGTTGCCTTAAGGCGATGAAGGCCCGCACAATAGAGTCCAAACAATCCCACCGGGCCCGCACCAATCAATACCAGATCGCGCATCGTTCCCACCGAAGGCAACGCTCCTCTGCATTCTCTAACCAAAGTGTACGGAAGCGCGGTACCCCTGTCAAAAACGTTATAATGGGGACATTCATCTTTCGGAGGAGGATGCTTTTTGGTGTCGAGCGTACCCGACCGCACCCAAGCGTGGGAAATTCTCAACCGCTACACGAAAAACCCGAACCTGATCAAGCATGGTTTGGCCGTTGAAGCGGTGATGCGCGCCATCGCCGCGGAGCACGGCGAAGACCCCGACTTGTTCGGCATGGTAGGCCTATTACACGACTTCGATTACGAAGCCTACCCAGAAATCGGCCAGCACACCATTGAAGGGGGGCGCATTTTGGCGGCGGAGGGATTTCCCGAGCGAATCATCACGGCCATCCAAAGCCACGTGACGGAAAATGGACTGCCCCGCGATTCGCTCTTAGAAAAAGCGATCTTTGCCAGCGACGAACTCACCGGCTTTATCGTCGCTGTCACCCTGGTAAGGCCGGAAAAGCGGCTCTCAGAGGTTACGCCACGATCGGTCATCAAGAAGTTGAAGGACAAGGGCTTCGCGCGCGGCGTTAACCGGGACGACGTTTATGGGGGCGTAGAAGGGCTAGACGTGGACTTGGAGGAGTTTATCACGTTTATCGTCGACGCCTTAAAACCGCACGCCGACCTCTTAGGGCTGAACCCCTAACTCGGGTTCGACCGCTGCGGGAGCGGCCGACGGCCGGCGAATCCTTCTTCGAGCCCGTGGTAATAGCCGACCTCGGGCTCGTCTTTTTGCCAGCAGAGGTAGACCGGTGCCCCGTCAACCTCCGATGGGAAGTCGATTAAACCCGTTTCCACATCGGTCACGCGGCACCCGCGCTCGTTAATCGCCGTCAAAATCTGATTGGCTTCCGCCACAATCCGGTCAAATTCCCGCTTCGTTTCCTGATAGTCCGACAACATAATTAAATTGCCGTCGGCGCGGTAGCCCACCTCGCGAATATCCCGCATTTCCTCGTACTTGTAGCGAGCTTCGTGTTGCAACCGGTTCAATTCCCCCAACGCCTTTCTCAGTTCGGGAATCAACGCATTGGCTTCGTCTACAGTGAACTGTCTCTCCATGGCGCCTCCTTAAAATTTTGCTAGAACATCGTCTTGCCCGGCTTCCCGATTGGAAGCCCGGGCCGCCTGAAAGAGAAAGTCCGACAGCCGGTTCAAGAATTTGAGATGCAGGCCATAACTGGAATCGTCCTCCAAGAAGGAGACGAGCCGCCTCTCAGCGCGACGGACCACCGTACGAGCCAGATGGAGCTCCGCCGCTTGAAGGCATCCTCCCGGGAGAATAAAGGCTTTTAAGGGAGCCAAGGTGCCGTCCAAGGCATCAATCCATGATTCCAGTTGTCCCACATCCTCTTCGGTGAGCCGGTCACGGCGCTCGTCGGCAATATTGGATAAGTCAGCCCCGAGGGCAAATAAGCGGTGCTGCACCCAAAGAAGCATGGCATCCAACTCGCCGCTTCCCGGTCCGTAGGCGCGAGCCAGTCCAATGGCGGAGTTGGCTTCATCCACGGCCCCGTAAGTCTCCACACGCCGTGAGTCCTTGCGGCTCCGCTTGGGCCCCGCCTTGCCCCAAAGAGAGGTCTCCCCCATGTCTCCTGTTTTGGTGTAAATCTTCATAGCGCACCCCTTTGGATCATTTTACCCTATGCGGGCCCCTTGACTAAAGAGGAGAATGACCGTTCCCAGAGTCATGAGGGCTGAAGCCAACACTTTCTTCACGAGCTCCCCTTCGTGAAACCAGACCGCTCCAAGCCCAGCCGCCAACACCCCGGACCAGGCCGATACGGCCTCCACCAAGGTCGCCGGCATGACCCGCAGAAGCTCAAACACGGTCAAATAGGAAAGACCGTTGGCCCCAGCGGCCGCCGTCCCCCACGTCGGACGGGTACGGGCCAGGGCCCATATCTCACCCCACGTCCCATAGAGGCAAATGGGCACGATTAACCACAACACCACCGAGGAAAAGAGGCTCGCGGCATAGGGGAGCGATCGGACCCCGTGGACCCCGGCATCTAGGATCCTCCCCAAGGCCAATGCGCCATCACTGAGAAGCATCCACCAGACCGCTCGGGATATTTTCTTGCCCCACGGGATGAGAAAAAGTGCACCCAGGACGAACAATCCAATGCCGGTCAACGACCACACGTCGAACACCGGCTGGATTAGAAACAAGATAACAGCGGTAGCGTTCGCAAAGGCGCTCACCAGGCTCACTGGCCCTTCGCCCAACGAAGCCGTATAGAGGAAGAAGGATACCGCATAAATCGAGCCCGGCCAAAACGCTTCCCCTTGCCAACGCACCTCGCCCAGAACCGCGGCCGCCAACCATAAGAACAAGGCTGCCCCCCCGTAGGCCACGGCGGTCACCGCCAACGGACTTTTGTCACGCCCCAGCCCATGAAAGGCCAGTCGTTCACCGGATAACACCGACAGCCTTAGTAGCACCCAGGTCCAGATCCCCATGCCCATGCCCATCCCCTCGCCTCATACTTATGGGATGGAGGGTGGGGACATGACCGTCAGGGGGTCGCCTTGGGGCCAACCTCCACGACCCGAGGACTGGGCCGATACGTGTCAATCCCCAAGTTCTTAATCACGGTGCCTTGGGGCGTCTTTTGTTCCAACCAACTTTTCACCTTAACACCTTTCTGGCCTGGCGCAACAACCACCGTTTCCCCTGGCTTCAGACGGGCATTGAATTTAGTAATGGTTGAAAAGGGGTATTCGGCTAAAATTTGATGCTTGACGACGATTTCCGGTCCTGGCTCAGCCCCCCAGATAGCGACCGACAAATGGCGGTTTCCCGCCGCGGCTGTAATCAAGATCGGGGTAGTGCGATTGTTTTTAAACCGGAAATTCAAGTAGTTTCCCGCTACCGTTGCGTCCTCCCCCGGGGGAAGGTATGGAACCGTGAGCCCATGCTGATGCCGTTCAAGAATGGGAAGCCCGGTCCGCAACAACGCCGAATAGAGCGTACTGGATCCTTGGCAGACACCACCGCCGATCGAGGGAATAATGCGGTCGCCAGAGAACATACGCCCCCAACCGAAGCCATTTTCGGCCGTGTAGGGGCCAACCGCACGGTAGTACGAAAATACCTGGCCCGGCTTAACCACCGTACCATTCAAGCGGTGCGCCACTAGTGCTATGTTCTTGCCCTGGCTTTCGGTCGCATGAAAATAGTTGGTGGTACGAGAGGCCAGAAGATAGGGGAGTTTCATGGCCTTGGCTTGAGACTCCCCCGGCGCCCCTTCGATAATCACCGGATCGTCGGTGGGCATTTTTTCTGCGTGCGCCCAGAGGGCTCCGCCGTGAGGAGCCAAGATACTGGGGGCAGGTGCATTGGGCAACATCATCAACCATAAACTCAAGAGCCATAATCGAATCAAGCGATCGCTCCCCTCCGTAGCATGTGATCGGCCATTCGAGAGACACTAAATGTCGTTGGTTAGCCTGCAAAAAGGGGGGCAAAATTATGCGTGTGCTTCCCGCATTAGCGGCGTTGGCGCTCGCCTCGGTGGCCTTCTTGGGCCAAAGCAGCTACTCCCCGGGGCTCGCGATTGGCTATGCAGAGAGCCATTGGAACTGGGCCGTGGCGACGGGGCGCGCGGCACCCATCGCCTCCGACCACGGCGTACGCCTGGTGGCGGCGCGCGTACCAGGCCCAGGGTGGTTTCAGCCGGACTTTCAGTGTGCCGAATTTGTGGGCCGTTCACTGGCCGCGGGCGGCATTCCCGTGCCCCTGGTTCCCCAGTCCAATCCTCGCTGGCCAGTGCTGGTCAATGTTGACCGGCTTAGCTACTACCTCTTAAGCCGTGGATACGCCCGATGGACTTCGCTTCAGGAAATTCAGCCCGGCGACGTGGTCCTGTTCCGCTATCAAAACCCCGGCCATCCCCCATCCCCCACCGTCTGGTCACACATGGCGCTGGTTGTACACGTCCATCCGGTGTTGTTGGATGCCCACAACGCCGCCCACTATCACATTTTGTTGGCCACCCTGTCTCGCGGTGCCTTTCAGATTCAAGCTCTACACGTGAGGTCCCAGCCTAAACCGCCCGCAGAGGCGCGCTTTCGGTCGGGTTCGACGGTACAAATTAGCTGGCGGGATCTTTGGACCAGCCGTCGCGCCCATCTCTACTGGGGGCAGGTGTTTTTGGTTCAGTATCAAGCGCGCTCGGGGGTAAAATTGGCGGGCGTCCCTGGCTATGTACCGCCCGGGGCACTTCAACCCGTCTCCTCCACCCCGAAAATGGGGTCAGGGCTCATCCTGGGAATGGGCCCCAGTGGGCAGACCTTACTCGGCGGCCGCTTCTCCCCGATTCCGCCGTGGACCGGCTCTCCCCACGTGCAAACAGTCCCCCAAAAGCCCCCAGGCTGGCTTCCTCTCTCCTCCCCCGAAGTGGTGCAAGTACGCCAGGCCGGCCCCTTGGAAGAGCTGCCTGGACGGGCAAGGCTCGCCAAAGCTTGGATGCCTTTTGGTGCCTTGACTGTGGTAAACGCTGAGGTCACGGTCGGAAAAACGCGCTGGGCTCAGCTGGAATGGGGTGGCGCGCGCCAAGGTCTCGGGTACACCCCCTGGAGCTCACTTCGCGTACGGCCGTCCTTGAAACCCGAGATTCTCACCGAACCGATTAATTTGCGGGCGCCTAACGGGACCCGCGTGACCGTACAACCCCCAGCCGCCGTCGTCAGTGAGGAAGGCCGTTTTTGGTATCGAGGGGCTTTGTTATCCCCCTACTAGTTGCGTGGGCCGATAGCGTTTCGTAGACTCTTGGTACGATCATGACACGAGAGGAGATTCAATGGCGACCGTACAGATTGGTTTGATCGGCATGGGAACGGTAGGACAGGCGGTCGTGGAACTCAACCGCCCCTGGGCTGGCCTGGATTTTCATTTTGTGAAAGCGTGCGTGCGACGAGCCGACCGACCGCGCCCACTCCCTATCCCCCTAACCCAAGATCCCATGGAGATTATTGACGACCCGGCTCTTGACATCATTGTGGAGGTGGCCGGAGGGCGTGAGGAACCCTTAGCATGGATTGGCCGCGCGTTGGCCAACGGAAAGGCCGTGGTGACGGCCAACAAAGAAGTCATCGCCTATCATGGCGCCGAGCTCATCCAAAAGAGTCAGGAATGGGATACGTTTTTCGGATTCGAGGCCAGTGTAGCCGGCGGCATCCCTGTGGTCGATACCCTCGTCACCCACATGAGCGCCGCTCCCTTATCCGACATCGGCGGGGTTCTGAACGGCACCAGCAGCTATGTCTTGACGGCCATGGAAAACGGCATGGCTCTCTCCGAGGCCATTTCCCAAGCCCAGCTGCGAGGCTATGCGGAGGCCAACCCGGAGAACGATCTCAAGGGGCATGATGCCGTACGCAAGTTGGTCATCTTAGTTTGGCTAGCATGGGGCGTATGGCTTTCCCCGGATCAAATACTACGGGAGGGCCTTCAAGACTATCCCGTCGATCTTCTGCACCGTCTGGCCCGTAAGGGACTTCATGTGCGCCCCTGGGCATGGGCGCACCGCGATGCCGAGGGCACGATTAAGGCCGCCGTTGGACCCGCCGTGGTTTCCAAGGGTCACCCCGCTTTTTCCCTGAAAGGAGCCCAAAATGGGGTCGAAATCCGGGGACAGGCGGGAACGTTTTGGCTTCAGGGACCCGGCGCCGGGGGGGTGGCTACGGCGACGAGCGTGTGGGCCGACATTCATCGAAGCCAGCGCCTAAAAAGCCCGTTGTTGGCCCTTGCGCCCGGAAGCAGGGCTTTCGTCACGGGCTCCCCTCATGAGCGGTATGTCGTTGCGGCGCATGACCCGGATCGTGACCTTTCGGGTACCCTTCTTGGCCCGGGAATGGCGGTGCAAGACGAGCCCCCGGCCGGAGCCGAAGGACTCTCCGTATTTCCATTAATTAATGGGAGTGCGGACGGCTGACGAGCGTCCTAGTAAACCCGGGTATCGGGAATTTACGATCGATCATGGACCTTTAATTACATTCGGAGTGGCACCAGAAACTCCTCACAGAAATTCCTGAGGTAGGCCGGGGTTGCAACGATGGCGGGTTTTGAGCGGTGTAATAATCACCGGGGTGGGAACATACGTATTTTACCAATTTTTGGCGGAGTTTTGTCCTGACACGCCGAAAGAAAGACACCTCAATCTCTGGCAACGAGGAGGTGCCTTTCCGTGTTCAGAAGGTTTCTGAGCTCGATTACTAAGGTATTCGATCTGCCCGCCTGGTTCCAGCAAATTCCTTCGACAGGAATCGATGCGACAATCCGCCCGAACGGTTGTGGCGCTGGTGTTGGTGGGAAGCCTCTTGCACATGCGAAGCCTGGAAAAACTGAAAGGCTGGATCCACCGAGGCCGCATTGTAGGAGACTTCTTGTTGGCGCAGCCCCTAGGGGCTGAGCGGCTTGTTATTGCGACTGGGTTGGCGGGTTGGGTCCGCATGGCCATGCAAACCGGCTGGCTCATTAAATGGCGCCTGAGTCCTGGAGCGGGGAATGGTTAGCGACCCTATTCAGGAAGAATTCGCCGGATGATGCCGGATCACGCGCATTGTCCTGCGTTTAGGCGTGGCGACGTGCGTCGCGATGGACACCGGCGGCGAGTTCTACAAGAATGGAGCTATAAGGAGGGATGCGCGTGGCGATCGAAAAATCGTTCACGGTCTCCTTGCCGAGTGATCTAGCGGACGCCGTCCAACGGGTGGCTGCTGAAAAACCCGAGGAGTTCGTAATCGAGGCTATCCGTCATGAAATCCAACGGCGAGATCAGTTAACCGCGATTCGAGAAGCCGCCGGGGCCTGGAAGGATCATGATGAAATGCCGGACACGGTGGAGGAGCTTGTCGAGTTCATGCGGCACCTTCGAGCGAACGAGGAACGGTTCCCGCAATGACCCGATTCATGGTCGACACCGACGTCTTAGTCTGGGTGTTGCGAGGCAAGGCGAAGCGGTCGCCTAGTTAGAAGCTGCGGCGACCGAAGGGCGCCTGTGGCAAATGGCGGAATTTCGCTACGAGATACCTGCGCTAGCGAAACGGCCCGTTAACCGGGCTAACGGTTGGAACGGTCATCCCCCGTTCAGGACTTTCACTTTAAAGCACACGCCCATGCCGGGCGCACGAAAAACCAAGAGCGGAGCCTTAGCTCCGCTCCGGCCAGGGAGGCTAGCTCTGACTGAGTTCCTCTTCCGCTAATCGGATCGCTTCTCGCACCAGGTTACCGCATTGACGAGCGGGTACGCCGCCCCATCCTTCCTGACGCACGATATCATCGACACCGAGTCGCTCACCCAGCTTCATCTTTGTCTCTTCAGACATCAACTTTGCCATCGAGACCACCCCCCGAGAAGAGTGTTCCTTTACCGTCAGCCAGGCATACATGATCCGGTAAGCCGTTCGA
The DNA here is from genome assembly GCA_027343765.1 of Sulfobacillus sp. Taxonomy (GTDB): domain Bacteria; phylum Bacillota; class Sulfobacillia; order Sulfobacillales; family Sulfobacillaceae; genus Sulfobacillus_B. Next base: position 64,735 of record DAHWKG010000098.1, on the reverse strand, counting down.
TAACGCCTGACGCGCGCAACAAAGTGCCGGGTTTCGGGGTAGGGAATGTGGACCCAAGTTGTCTCCCCTTGGGTCATCCGCCCTTGCTGGAGCCAACGGTCAACCGTCTCCGGCCCGCCGTTATAGGCGGCCAAGGCCAATGTCAGATTTCCGTGAAACCGCCCCACCAAGTATTTTAGATACCAGCTCCCCAACATGACGTTGACGCGAGGATTGGTTAAGTCGATGGGACCCTGGTAGGGTACCTGACGGGCAATCCACTGGGCACTGGACGGCATTAACTGCATCAGTCCGACGGCACCTCGACGGCTGATGACCGTTGGCCGGAACCCACTTTCCACCCGTACCACAGCCGCTACCAGATAGGGGCTCAAATGCTCGCGGCTGGCTGCGGAGACGATGGCGGTGCGATACCGAAAGGGGGCCCACCATCCATACAACGCCACCACCAGCGCTGCGATTACGGCCCAAATGGCGACATTTCCGAGCCTCAAGCGCCCGCGACGACGTTTTGCCATAATTCCCTAACCACACGCTCCAATCGGTCCATCCCACCCGTATTGTCGATGACCCGATCGGCATAGTCGAGCTTCTCTTTTAAAGGCATTTGCGCCCCAATTCGCTGCCAGGCGCTTTCTTCTCCCACCCCATCGCGGGCCTCAATTCTTCGCGCTTGATCCTCCGGATGGGCATAAACCACCCAAACTTCATCGACCATGCGATAGAGCCCACCCTCAATGAGCAATGGAACATCCAAAATTGTTACCCGCACTCCGGAAGCTTCGGCTTGTTGACATTGGCGACGAATCTCCGCCCGCACCGCCGGATGGACGATGGCATTAAGTTTTTCACGAGAGAGGGGCTCCGAAAACACCCAATGCCCTAACTTTTTCCGGTCGACCTCTCCGTCCGCTTGGAGAACCGCCCAACCAAACGTTTCATAAATTGCGCGCCAAATGGGCTGACCGCGCCGTTCCAGCTCATGGGTGATCTGGTCGGCATCAATGATTAAGGCACCGTATGAGGCCAGCATCCGACTGACCGAACTCTTGCCGCTACCGATTCCGCCAGTGAGGCCGATGAGTCGCATGGCGCTCCCCCTTGTTCGGTATCTTACGACTTCGATTGGATGCTATGCCAATCAATAATCCCATTGGAAAAGGCGCGCACACCCTGGATTTTTGGGCTGACCAGCCACAACGCGCGCAACGGGGCCAAGGGCATGGTGGCCCCCTTCTTAAACCAATTGACCTGACCAATATATGCGCCAATTTTGTTTCCTTTCGCCAAGCTCTTTAACATGGACTCCGGGAGGGCTTTCACCGTCACGCGCCCCTTTTCCAAATGGGCGAGGGTGTCCGCCAAGACCACCGCCTCCGCCTGGCTTTGATTGACATAAAGCGTCATGGGCTTCCCGCGACGGACACCCGCTGGCCATCGGCCCTTTAGACTCGGTATGCGTCCCCGAAAGGCAGCCTTGACCCACTCCTGAGTACTTAACCGTGGATATATCGCGATGTTAGCTGAATGCAGACGTAAGACCAATTGCAGGTTTCCGGGGGTCTGGAGCGCTTTCACTTGGGGCAAGAGCTTTCCGGGCACCCGATCCAATTGGGCCGGATCCACGGGAACTAACCACACGGCCTGATTTTGGAAGGCCAACAGCGCTTCTTGAAAGTTGCTGTAGTCGACCAAATTTACTGTCTCCGGCCCTCGACCGGAAAACCGCTGAAAGCTGAGAGAGCCATTCGGAATCCAACTGATCAACCGATATCCGCCCGTCCCATAGAGATTGGTCAACTGCCAGTACCGACCCCCATGGGTTTGGTCTTCCACGGGAACAATGGCCAACGCCGGATTGGCCAAAGCCCTTAAAAACGCCGGGGTCACAGACTTCGTTAAGGTGATGCTCAAGGTATCCTGATTCACCACCGACACACCCGACAAGTACGTCTGATTATGTGTCTCGACCGCATGGACACCCTTGACGGCTGCCAACAACGCCCGAGCCTGAGTGGAGCCCACGGAGGGCCAGAGCGGCCGAGAGAGCGCCCCCGCCACCATGCTCGCCCCAAGCCGCGCCCCGTTGCCGAGACGCTTTGGCAAAATTGTCAGCGTAATGGTTTTGTTGGAGATGCTTTGATGAGACACCAGGTCGCCCACCACCTGGCCGCCTGGCGTCAGCCGATACAAGGTATCGAACACATTCATATCGACCGCCCACTCATTGGGATTGTCGGCCAATGCCGGATCGAGGGTCCTAGGGTTAGCCAAAATCGCCTCGCTCACCCGACTCGGCGGAGTGACAATAGGCGGGGCTTTCGGCTTCGAAATGAGTAGTGCCGGCACCAGGGCCAGCACCAGCAAGAGCCAGGGCCACCAGCGCCGCATTTAAACCCGCTTCCCTGGGAGTTTTTCCATTTGCTGCGCCGCCAGGTCCTTTTCCGACACCACGTCTAACTTATACTGTCCGTCCATCGGCAACAGTTCCATTTCACCCCGCACACCCCAGGTGTTCCATAACAAATCCATGACCTCGCGAGCCTTCTCCTCAGATTCCAACAGTAAGCTAAATTTCTGCATGATGTTCTCCTTCATGAACAGATTCGGCAAGGCGTTGGCACTCGGGGCAATAATGACTGGATCGGCCCGAAAGCACCCGACGCTGAATCGCCGCGTGACAGCGAACGCACGGTTTTCCCTCGCGTCCATAGACCCGAAGATACCCTTGATTGTCTCCCGGATGTCCGAGCGCATCCACATAGTCCGAAAACGACGTGCCGCGATGAGCGATGGAGCGCCGCAACACCAGACGAATGCCGCGGGCTAAGAGCCGGAGTTCGTTCCCGGTCAATGAACCGGCCGGCCGCTCGGGATGAATCCGCGCGTAAAAAAGCGCTTCATCGGCATAGATGTTGCCTAGGCCCGCCACCAGATTCTGATTGAGAAGCGCACTCTTTATCGCCACCCGCCGCCCCTTCAAGGCTCGGCCCAGACGACTGCCGGAAAAGGCCCGAGATAGCGGCTCAATGCCGAGGTTAAGATCCAGGGCGGGGTCGGCCCAGGCGATCCGTCCAAATCGGCGCGGGTCGGATAGACGCAATTCCCCTCCCGGATAGCCAATCACTAAGTGGGTATGCGGACGAACCGGGGCGCCTTCCGGTTCCGTCACCAAGCGTCCACTCATTCCCAAATGCACCAAGAGCGCCCCCCCTTCGGCTAACGCCAAGAAGAGGAATTTGCCGCGTCGTGACACCCGCTCAAAGTGACGACCGATGAGAGCCGCCCGAATGCCTTCAGCGTCCTTTTGAGAACGCTTGACCATCCGCTCATCAATGTGCGGCACCGCCAAAATCGGCTGGCCGCTCAGCACCTGGTCGAGATAGGAGCGAATCGTTTCCACTTCCGGCAATTCAGGCATCGAGGTCATCCCCCGACCACTTCTCCATGGCATCCCAGTTGCTCCCGTACTTTAACTCCACGACCAAGGGCACCCGAAGCGTCATGGCTTCCATCATATCGCGCCGGGCCAGCGTCGCCAGCGACTTTAGCTCTTTGGTGTCCGCGTCCCAAATGAGTTCGTCGTGCACCTGCAAAATCATGTCGCTGGCATAGTCCCCCTCTCGCATATGCTGGTCGATGACCAACATGGCCTTTTTAATAAGATCGGCCGCACTGCCCTGAATCGCGGTGTTCATCGCCGTCCGTTCTGCGTACTGTCGTCGCACTCGATTTTTGGTTCGGATTTCCGGCAAAAGCCGGCGACGACCCATGATGGTTGTCACAAATCCATCCTGTCGGGCTCCTTCGAGCACGCTCTCGAAGTATTCCTTGAGCCGAGGATAACGAGCATAGTAACGGTCGATATAATCTTTCGCCTCGCTCCGGCTCACCCCCGTGTCGCGGGACAGGCCAAAGTCGGAAATGCCGTAAATAATGCCAAAGTTTACGGCTTTGGCCCGACTACGCCAAGTGCTGTCCACCTGATCCACCGGGATATTGAAAATTTCGGAGGCCGTTCGGCGGTGAATGTCTTCCCCTTCCTGAAACGCCTGAATAAGATTCTCATCGGACGCCAAATGGGCCAGCACCCGGAGTTCAATCTGCGAATAGTCGGCCGCCAACAATGTCCGTCCGGGGCTGGCGACAAACACACTACGTACCCGCCGACCGAGCGGCAGGCGCACGGGAATGTTCTGCAAGTTCGGGTCACTCGATGACAGTCGCCCCGTCGCCGTCACCGTCTGATGAAAGGTGGTATGAATGCGGCCATCATCGCCTATTAGCGGCAAGAGCCCTTCCACATAGGTGCTTTCAATCTTCACCAACTGCCGATAGGTGAGAATTTGCTCGATTACCGGATGCAAGGGAAGCAACGTTTCCAAGGTCTCGGCGTCGGTGGAAATTCCTGTTTTGGTTCGCTTCACGGCTGGCAAACCCAGCTTGTTAAACAAGACTTCGCCCAACTGGCGCTGAGAATTAATATTGAAGGTTGCCCCGGAAAGCCGGTAGATTTCGGCCTCGGTTTCCGCAATCGACGCCTTCAATTCCTCGCCAAGACCATACAGGCGCTCCCGATCGACGGCCACCCCCACCGCCTCCATGCCGGCCAGGACCCGTGTCAATGGCAACTCCAATTGCCGATAGACCGGTTCCAGCCCATGCACCTGAAGTGATTCGCCTAACCGCTCCGCCAACATGGTCACGGCTGCCGCGTACTCCCCGCTTCTTTGTTCCGGCGCTCGGATTCCCGCTTCCTGCAGCAAGAGCGGAATGCTGTAGTCGCGCCGCTCCGTGTCCAATAAATAGGCTTCCAATTTCACATCCTCAACGAAGTCGGGGAGCGCCCGACCCTCTTGGATGTGGCGGCGGAGCACCGCCTTACTGCCCCAAGTGGCCAACTTTACCGGGGGCAGAGGGTACTCGTCCAGCGACGCTTGAACGACCTGGCTTGATTCCGGGTCATAGAGCCACAGGTTTCCTTGTTCCTCAAAGCTCCCGTAAATAGGTCCCTGGCGGAATGCCAGGGCCTCCACCTGGTGCACCGGAGGAAGCGGCATCCCCTCGGCCGAAACGGTCGTCTCCGCTGCCTGGACGGGAATATTGAGCCGTTTTCTCACTTGGTGAAGCTCGAGCGCGTCAAGCATGGCCACAACGCCCTCATCCACACGCCACTGAAACGGCTCTTGGACGTCCGGCCATTCGATGGGCACCTGGGTTTGAATCGTCGCCAAATCCCGGTATCGCCGGGCCTCCTCTTCGTGCCCTTTTAAGGCTTTCAACCAGCGGCTATTGTCTAAGGCATCGAGGTTATCCAGGAGCCTGTCCACCGATTCGTAGGCATCAATGAGGGCCAACGCCGACTTCTGACCAATGCCAGCCACGCCCGGTATATTGTCCGAACTATCCCCCATGAGCCCCTTCAAATCGGGGACTTGTTCTGGCCATACGCCCATCTTCTCTTTGACACGCTCGCGAGTCATGCGATCCAAATCAGAAATTCCACTGCGACTGGTCAACAAGATGGTGGTGTGGTCGTCAACCAGTTGCAAGAGGTCCCGATCTCCCGTGACGATGAGCGAGTGGTACCCCCGGTCACGGCCCATGATGGCCAGTGTCCCGAGCGTATCATCAGCCTCGAATCCCCCCACTGCGAGTACCGGAATGCCCAAACGTTCCAATAGCTCGCGCAGAAGCGGTAGCTGTTGGCGAAAATCATCGGGTGTCTCCTCGCGTTGCGCTTTATACTCGGCGTATTGCTCATGGCGGAAGGTAGCAACGGCCGCATCAAAAACCACGATCAGACGCTCGGGCTGCTCGGCATCTGTGACCCGAAAGAGCATGGATAGAAAGCCATGCATTGCGCCCGTCGGCACCCCGTTCTTGGTGGTTAAGGGCGGAAGAGCATGATAGGCCCGGAACAAAAGACTATGGCCATCAATTAATAATTGGGTGGGCATGCCCGGCGCGGCTCCTTCATATCGTGGGAAGGCGGATGACGAACCCGCCCCCAGGCGTTATATTCTTATCTATGTTATCAAATGGCGGCGCCTGGCGACAAGCGCCGGGTCGCCTAATGGAGGCGTCACATGGCTTTTTGGTATCTCATTCACGGGGCGGGTTCCAACCGCTTAGTGTGGTCACGTCAGATGCGGGTACTAAAGAATGCCACCCGGGCCGAGCTTCCCTGGTTAAAGGGTGTGCCCGAAGAGCGGTTAATCGATGCCTGGGCGGACTGGGGTCTCGATCAGTTAACGCAGCCGGTGGTACTCATGGGTCATTCTCTCGGCGGAGCGATCGCCCAAACCATGGCTTTAAAGGCCCCTCATCTCATCGAAGGTCTCGTGTTGGTCGGTACCGGCCCACACCTTCCCGTGAACCCGAACCTCATCGAATCGCTGGCGTCGGAGCCCCAAGAGGCACTCCGCCGGATTACTCGCTGGTCGTTTGCAAAAACGGCGGATCCGACCCTTATAGTAAAAAGTCTAGCCCAAGCCCAATCGTTTGATGGCCACCAAGCCTGGCGCCAGTTCGTCGCCTGCACGTACTTTGACGGACGCGATCAACTGTCGGCCGTCACCTGCCCGAAAGCGATTATTGCCGGAGCCGAAGATCGGATGACCCCTGAACCGTTGACCAAAAGTTTCCTGGAAATTTGGCCCGATGCGCCGTACTTCACAATCGCAGGCGCCGGGCACAGCATGATGCTGGAACAACCTGAGACGTTCAACGATATCTTGTTGGATTTGATGGAGCGGTTCAACTGGTGATGTCGCGGTCTAATCGAACGGTCAGGCGAACAGCCTGAGTGCGCGCCCGCGGCACTTGACTGACGGTGTCCCAGCGATGCAAGAGCGCCGTTAACTCGTTGACCAATTGCCCGGTCTCAGCCACCGTGAGGGATAAATCTGCGACCGCGAACACTAAGGCTGTCGGGTTGACCCGCTCTTCGGTGGCGATGCGGTATCGCTTTTCCGCTGCACCGCTCGCATCGGATTCGGTCAGTGCCACCACTCCCGCTGCCATTAATCGTTGCAGGTGATAGTGGGCATTGCCCACCGTAGCCCCGCTTTCGACGGCCACTTGCTTGGCGGTCAGCGGTCCGCGGTCTGTCAATACCTCGATAATGGTATCTCGAAGTCCCGTACGAGCGGAGCTTCCGGTCCTTTTCTCACGCGCCATCCAGAACCTCCTTTCCGAAGCAAAAAGCGGCCCATTCAGGGCCGCTAATCTTTTGGTGCCGAAGGCCGGACTTGAACCGGCACGAGGGTTTGCCTCACGCGATTTTGAGTCGCGCGCGTCTGCCTATTCCGCCACTTCGGCGCCGACTCAGTAATTATACCGAAGATCGGCCAACATTTCAAGCACTTTAACTGTTGAAATAGAGTTCAAACTCCATCGGATGTGGGCGCAGATTAACGGCATCGACTTCCGACTTCCGCTTGTAGTCAATCCATGTTTGCACCAAATCCTCGGTGAAAACCCCGCCTTCCGTCAACCAGTCATGATCGTGGCGAAGATTTTCCAACGCCTCACCCAACGATCCGGGAACACTGCCGATTTTGGCCAGCTCCTCAGCGCTCAAGGCGTAGATATTCCGGTCCATCGGCCCAAAACCGAGTTTCACCGGGTCTAGTTTCTTCTTAACCCCGTCCAGCCCAGCCATCAGGATGGCCGCGAACGCGAGATACGGGTTGGCCGTAGCGTCCGGAGTGCGGAACTCGATACGACTCGCCTTGGGCTCGTTGGTGCGGGGAATGCGGATGGCAGCGGAGCGATTGCCATGCGAGAAGACTATATTAACCGGCGCCTCGTAGCCCGGTACCAAACGGCGATAAGAATTGGTCGATGGGTTGGTCAGCGCTAATAACGCGGGCGCATGGGACAACACTCCCGCAATGTAATGGAGCGCCAGATCCGAAAGCCGCGCATAGCCGTTGGCGTCATAAAATAGGGGTTGACCATCTTTCCATAGGGATTGGTGGACGTGCATGCCATTGCCGTTGTCCCCATAGATAGGCTTAGGCATGAAGGTTATGGCCTTCCCATGCTGATTAGCCACATTGCGTAGCACATACTTGTATTCCATCACCGTGTCCGCTTGGCGAAGCAAGGTGTTGAAGCGGAGGTCAATTTCTCCTTGCCCACCGCTGGCCACCTCGTGGTGATGCATTTCGACACGGATGCCAAATTGCTGTAGCGCCTTGACCATAGCCGTGCGCAGATGGTGCGTTTGGTCTACCGGACTCGGGGGGAAATAGCCTTCTTTGGGGCGGATGGTTAGCCCGAGACCGCCTTCGCGGCCCGAGTTCCAGTGACCTTCGGCGGAATCGAGTTCGTACAGCGCATGGTGTCCCTGATTAATAAATCGCACAGAATCAAAAATGAAAAATTCGAGCTCTGGGCCCCAATATGACGTGTCGGCAATACCACTGGTCTTTAAATATTCCTCCGCGTTTCTCGCCACCCGTCGTGGGTCCCGTTGATAGGGCACTCCGTCAGGATCGGTCACATCGCAGATGATGCTTAAGGTGGGCACATTATGAAACGGATCCACGACCGCCGTTTGGGGATCGGGGACCATAATCATGTCACTCTCTTCAATACCCCGAAACCCGCGAATACTCGAACCGTCAAATGGAATTCCGCGGGTGAGGGTCTCTTCATCCACTTCACTAACCGGCAACGTCACGTGCTGCCAAGTTCCCGGAACGTCAACGATATGAAAATCCACCATCTCGATATTCTTTTCGCGAATAAGACGAATCACGTCTGTAGCTTGCACCGAATTTCCCCCTCGTTCCGTCACCTTGTCAGGTTTATCCGAAAATCTTACAAACACGATTAGATTATATGTATACGTTACAAAACGTGTCAATCAAAACGGAAGGTGTAGAGTTCACATGACACATCAATCGTTGTCCGCTGCGATGGCTACGGCTAACGCCCCTTTAAGACCCGAATCGCCTCCTAGCTCCGCCGGCACCAACTGAGCCACGTCAATCATGGCCTTTAAGGACCATGTGCGGGCCCTGTTCCAAGCGCGCTCACGGTAGACAGCCGGCGCATGGGTAGCGACACCACCGCCTAAAATAATCTTTTCCGGATTGAACAAATTTATGAGGTAAGAGAGCCCTAACCCCAGCCAATCGGCCGCCTCGTGGATAATTTGTTCGGCGACCGCATCGCCCTGTTCGAAGCCCTCAAACACGGTTTTGGTCTCGATCTCCGCGACGTGCCGCAAATAGTCGCTATCCTGCTGACGCTCCCGCCCCTGACGGGCAATGGCCGTACCTGACGCTAAACTTTCCAAACAACCCCGATGGCCAGCCGGGCACTCCGGGCCATCGGTCTTCAGGACCAGATGGCCAAATTCGCCGGCATTGCCATGAGACCCTGCATAAAGCGCCCCATCAACCACAATGCCCGCCCCAATTCCGGTCGAGACTGTCACATAGATGCAGTGCTTTGTCCCCCGCCCTGCCCCAAAACGCCACTCTCCCAGGCCAGCCGCCGTGGCATCATTCTGCACCGCCACCGGGCGACCCAAGACGGATTCCAAGCTCTTTCGCCAGTCAAGCCCCTTCCATCCGTGTAGGTTAGAGGCTTCCAGCAACACGGACCCGTCCAATGGTCCAGGCGAGCCGAGCCCTACGTAGCGGATGCGATCCAGGCCAACTTGCGCATCCTTAACGACACCTTTAACCCCGTCGTCAATTTCACAGGCAACCGTCTCGAGGTCCCACCCGGGATTGGTGGGAAGTACCCGGGTCGCCTTAAACTCACCTGACTCGGTGCCCACCCCGATCGCAATCTTCGTGCCCCCCACATCAATCGCTATATAATCAGCCACCCAAGCTCCTCCTCAGAATCGCCTCTAAAAATCGACGAAAATTGGCTTCCGTTGCCAGTATGAAGCAGGTTCACTACAATAACCCTAAGGAATCACATCCCCCGGGTCAATATAGGGCTCATGACCCGGAACAGGAGGTTAGCCAGATGGACCATCAATCCCTTGAACAGCGAGCGATTAATACGATTCGCGGACTCGCCATCGACGGTGTGGAAGCCGCGCAGTCCGGACATCCAGGGTTGCCCTTGGGTGCGGCACCCATGGCCTACACATTGTGGACGAAATTTCTCCGCCATAACCCTCATAATCCCCATTGGCTCAACCGCGACCGATTCGTGTTGTCCGCCGGACACGGCTCAATGCTACTATACTCCCTTTTGTATCTGACCGGGTATGACTTGCCATTGGATGAACTCAAACGGTTCCGTCATTGGCAGTCGAAGACTCCGGGGCATCCCGAATACGGTCTGACTCCTGGAGTGGAAACGACCACCGGACCGCTCGGACAAGGTTTCGCCACGGGCGTGGGGATGGCCATCGCTGAAGCCTATTTGGCGGCTCGGTATAATAAGCCGGGGTTTAACATAATCGATCACTATACCTATGCCGTCGTTTCCGACGGTGATCTAATGGAAGGGGTCTCGGCGGAATCCGCTTCGCTCGCTGGTACGCTCTCCTTGGGTAAGATCATCTATCTCTATGACGACAACCACGTGTCGATTGAAGGACATACCGACATTGCCTTCCGCGAGGATGTGTTGAAACGATTTCAGGCCTATGGCTGGCATACCGAACGGGTTTCCGACGGCAACGACGTCGACGCCATAGAGGAAGCGATCAAGAAAGCCCAGGCCGACCCTCGACCGTCTTTGATAGCAGTCCGCACCATTATCGGCTACGGCAGCCCCAACCGTCAGGACACGCCTAAGGCTCACGGGGAGGCTTTGGGAGCGGAGGAGGCGAAACTCACCAAGGAAGCGCTGGGTCTTCCGACCGACAAGCCTTTTTATGTGCCTGACGATGCATTGGCCCTCTTCCGGCAAGCGGTTCAAAACGGCAACGAATGGGAGGCGGAATGGAACCGCCTCTACCAGCAATACCGCGAGCAATACCCGGATCTCGCCCAAGAGTTGGACAATGCCCTTCGTCGCGCCCTTCCCTCTGGGATTTTCACCGATTTACCGGTGTGGGACGAGGGTACGTCGCTTGCCACACGCGCCGCGTCCGGCGACGTATTAAACCGCCTGGCAGCCCACCTGCCAACCCTCATTGGCGGTTCAGCCGACCTCGCTCCCTCGAACAACACCACCATCAAGGGGGGCGGAGACTTCGACAGCGAACATCCTGAAGGCCGAAATTTTCATTTCGGGGTTCGCGAACATGCCATGGGAGCAGCCCTGAACGGGATGGTACTCCACGGGGGGATTCGGGCTTACGGAGGGACTTTCCTGATTTTTTCCGACTATATGCGGCCCCCCATTCGCCTGGCAGCGCTGATGCACCAACCCGTCATCTACGTGTTTACCCACGACTCGATTGGATTGGGCGAGGATGGCCCCACCCACCAGCCCATTGAGCAATTGGCAGCCTTACGGGCGATACCCGGGTTGTATGTGGTGCGTCCCGCCGATCCCAATGAAACGCGAGAGGCTTGGAAGCTCGCCCTAAGCACCGTCGATCATCCCATCGCACTCGCGTTTACGCGACAAAAGGTAGCAGCGTTACCATCGGAGAAGACGGAAGGTCTCTCCCGAGGTGCTTATGTGCTTTGGGAGTCGGGGTCCGACCCAGACCTGATCCTCATGGCATCGGGTTCCGAGGTGGGTGTTATCCTGGCCGCCGGACAAAAACTTCAGCATGAAGGGGTCAGAGTTCGTGTGGTCTCCTTCCCCTGCTGGGAAATATTTGACCAACAGCCCGAAGACTACCGCACCTCGGTTCTTCCGCCCAATGCCCGGCGTATTGCTGTTGAAGCGGCGTCTCCGCTCGGATGGGACAAATATGTCGGAGAACATGGTGTGGTTATCGGCCTGAATCATTTCGGCGCCTCGGCTCCTGCCGAAACCTTATTCCGGGAGTTTGGGTTCACCCCCGAGCACGTGGTTGATACCGCGCACCACCTACTAAAGCATTAACCTACGAAGAGATTAGGAGGGATGATAGTGAATCCCATTCATCAGATTCAGGAGTTGGGACAGAGTCTTTGGTATGATAATATTCGCCGCGGGCTCCTAGACTCGGGCGAGTTGGCGGGACTCATTGCCAAAGGTATTACTGGCGTCACGTCCAACCCCACCATTTTCGAAAAGGCGATCGATGGTTCGCACGACTATGATGCCGCCATTGAGAAGTTAGCACCCACCGTGCCATCGATTGACGCGCTCTACGACGCCTTGGTTTGGGAGGACATTGCCCGTGGCGCCGACCTCCTCCGCCCCGTCTATGAAAGCACCAAGGGCAAGGATGGATACATCTCGATCGAGGTGCCGCCCACCTTGGCGGAAGACACTGAGGCGACAGTGAAGGAGGCGCACCGACTCTATGAAGCGCTTAATCGCCCGAACGTGATGATTAAGGTGCCCGCCACAAAAGAGGGCATTCCCGCCATCCGACAGCTCATTCAGGATGGCATCAACGTCAACGTAACCCTGATCTTTAGCCTCGAAGCGTACAGTGCCGTTATCGATGCCTATTTGGCTGGTCTCAAGGATCGGCACATGAAAGGACTTCCGCTGGACCGCGTGGCATCGGTGGCAAGCTTCTTTGTCAGCCGCGTAGACACGTTGGTGGACCGACTGATTGAGGAACAAGGAACCGACAAAACGCTCCAAGGGAAGGCCGCCATCGCCAATGCCAGGCTCGCCTATCAGCTCTTCTTAGAGCGGTTTAACGGCCCGGAATTCGCGCCCTTGAAGGCCGCCGGGGCGATGGTTCAACGCCCGTTGTGGGCCTCAACCAGCACCAAAAACCCCGCCTATCCGGACCTTCTGTACGTGGAGGCGCTCATCGGACCCGATACCGTAGACACTCTTCCCCCGGCCACCGTGGATGCGATTTTGGACCACAGCAAGGTCTCTCGGACCATCGACCAGGGCGTAGAGGAAGCACGACAGGTGATTGACGCTCTCGAGCGAAACGGCATCTCCATGAAAAAAGTCACAGCCCAGTTGTTAGATGAAGGAGTGAAAAGTTTCCACAAGTCGTTCGTGGCCTTGCGCGAAAGTCTGGAAAAAAAAAGCACCGCCCATAAAGTGAGCGAGGGCACCTTTTACCTCGGCTCTTTGGAGAACGTGGTGCGGGATGCGGTCGACAAGCTAAATCACGATCGCGCCGTGCCTCGTCTCTTAGAGCACGACCCTACATTGTGGTCTGACGACCCGAAACACCATGCGATCATCAAGAACGCGTTAGGTTGGCTGACCGTTCCCGGCCAAGTCCTCGAAGACGTGCCCCGGATGCACACGTTCTTTAACCAACTTCTCTTGGAGGGATTCCAGGACGCCGTCGTTCTTGGTATGGGCGGTTCCAGTTTGGTGTCGGATGTTTTGGTCCATACCTTCCCGGTTGGGAAGCCTGGGCTCCGATTGCATGTCCTCGACACGACCGATCCCAGTGCCATTGATCACTTGAGTCACCGGCTCCCGCTGGGACACACGCTTTTTATCGTGGCCAGCAAGTCCGGAACCACGACCGAGCCCAACGCGTTCTATCATTATTTCTGGCATCTGTTGGAGCGGCAAGGACTAAATCCCGCCCGACAATTTATCGCCATTACTGATCCCGGAACCCAGATGGCCAAAGAAGCCGAGGCCAAAGGATTCCGGCAGGTGTTTTTGAATCCATCCGATATCGGCGGTCGGTACTCTGCCCTCTCGTGGTTTGGCATGGTGCCCGCCACCCTTTACGGTTTGGATGTCCGGCGACTTTTAAGCGAATCCTTGACCATGAAGACGGCCTCGGAGATTCCCGATGCGTCGGAAAACCAAGCCGCACGCTTGGGGGCTACGTTGGGGGCACTCGCGAAGGATGGCCGGGACAAGGTCACGTTGATTATGCCCGAGACCGTGAGTCATCTAGGAGATTGGCTAGAGCAACTCTTGGCCGAATCCACCGGCAAATTAGGCACGGGTCTTGTACCCATCGCACACGAGCCCAAGCAAGACATCCACTCTTATAGCCACGATCGGGTATTCGTGGTTTATCAATGGGGTGACCAAGCCCCGCCTGAAGACCCCAAAGCATTGGCGGAGGCCGGTCATCCGGTGATCCATTATCGAATCTCCAACCCCTATCAAGTGGCGCAAGAATTCTACCGTTGGGAAGTGGCCACGGCCATGGCCGGTGCGATCCTCCACATTGACGCCTTTGACCAGCCAAACGTTCAAGAAAGCAAAGATAACACCAAAGCCATCTTAGGTAAACTCGATGGAGGCAAATTACCGCCGGAGAGTCGGGAAGAGGCATCCAACGGAATTCAGTGGACCGCTTCCCAAGCGATTAAGCAAGGGACGCTAAAGGATACCTTGAAGGCTCTCTATGATTTGGCTGGTAGTTCAAGCTACATCGCGATCATGGCCTATATCGAGCCAACCCATCAGTCTGACCAAGCGCTGGCTGACCTACGTCGGCGCCTAAGCGGTGCGACGGGACGCCCGACAACACTGGGCTATGGGCCCCGATTTTTGCATAGTACGGGCCAGTTGCATAAAGGTGGACCGGCCACTGGACTGTTCGTGCAAATTGTTGCTCAAGATGGCCCCCATCTTGAGGTGCCTGGGGATGGCTACAATTTCCTAACCCTGATGCAAGCTCAAGCCCTGGGAGACTTTCAATCGTTGGAGGCTCACGGGCGGCCGGTGGTGCGAATCTTAGCGCCCCACCCGACCAGCACCGCCATTGAAACCCTGAGCGGCTGGCTGGGATAACGAATAACAAGGAGGCGGATGCTCAATGAAACTCGCCATGGTTGGTTTAGGCCGTATGGGCGGCAATATGGCGGAACGGCTTTTACAAAAGGGCCACCAGGTAGTGGTCTATGATCCCAATCAGGAAGCCCGTCAAAGGCTCCAGCAAGAGGGGGCCGAGCCGGTAGAGAGCTTGGACGCCGTAACCGAGAAACTATCGACACCCCGTATTGTCTGGGTCATGGTTCCGGCAGGCAAGGTGACCGAGGAGACGATCCAAACGCTCATCGCCAAGCTCTCCCCGGGGGACATTATCATTGACGGCGGCAATTCCAATTTCCGAGACTCGATGCGCCGGGGCCAGGACGCCCTAAACAAAGGCATTGCCTTTCTCGATGCGGGGACCAGCGGCGGCGTTTGGGGCTTAAAGATCGGCTATTGTCTCATGGTCGGAGGAGAGGATTCGGCCGTCAGGACGGCGGAACCCATCTTTAAGGACTTGGCTCCCGAGGATGGGTATATGCATGTGGGACCGGTGGGTTCAGGGCATTTCGTGAAAATGGTCCACAACGGCATTGAGTATGGGCTCTTGCAAGCCTACGGCGAAGGCTTCGAAATCATGCAGGCCTCGGAGTTCCCCATTGACCTACCAAAGGTCGCGGAACTCTGGAACCATGGATCAGTGGTTCGAAGTTGGCTCTTGGAGTTGCTCGCCGGGGCCTACCGCGAGAACCCCCACCTCGACCACGTGAAGGGTTACGTGGATGATTCCGGCGAAGGGCGGTGGACCGTATTCGAAGCGATTAACGAAAACGTGCCCGCGCCTGTCATTACCCTCTCCCTATTCTCCCGTTTTTCCTCTCGACAGGACGAATCGTATTCAGCCAAGGTTATCGCCGCCCTCCGCAATCAATTTGGCGGCCACGCAATTCACAACGAATGAACGGGGACGATTAAGCGTGATGGACACAGTGATGGAGAATCCACTAAAAGAAGGGCTGGGCGCCCGGCGTCGACCGGAGCCCTTCACCTTTGTCATCTTCGGTGCGGCTGGCGATCTCGCTCACCGTAAGCTCTTCCCGGCCGTCTATAACCTCATGGTGGACAATTGGCTGGCGGGTGATTGCCGCATTATCGGCGTCGCCCGTCGATCCTATAAGGACCAAGAATTTCGCCAGGAGGTCGGACAGGCCATTCAGGAACATTCGCGCCGCCCTCCCGACAAGGCGGTCTTGGATAAGCTTTTAGCCAACACCCACTACCTCACCCAAGACTTTACCGACGCCGATGCCTACCAGGCGTTGGAAGCCTTGTTGCACGACCCCGATGGGCACTTTCCGCAAAACTTCCTGTTTTATCTGGCTACTCCCCCGTCGGCCTATCCGATCATCGCGGAGCATCTGGGTCGCGTAGGACTCGCCAAACCTCAGGACAGTGCGCATTGGGTACGCATCATCGTCGAAAAGCCTTTCGGCCACGACCTTGATTCGGCGGTGGCGCTCAACCAGGATCTTCACCTAGTGTTCGATGAATCTCAAATCTATCGTATCGACCACTATCTGGGCAAAGAGACGGTCCAGAATATCTTGGTCTTCCGATTTGCCAATGGGATCTTTGAGCCCCTATGGACCCGACAATATATCGACCATGTGCAAATCACCGTGGCTGAGTCGTTAGGGGTAGCGGGACGAGGTTCCTATTACGATCAAGCCGGGGCCTTACGAGACATGGTACAAAATCACATGCTACAGTTGGTGTCGTTGATTGCCATGGAACCGCCGGTGGCCTTTGAAGCGGACGCCGTCCGGGATGAAAAGGTTAAGGTTCTGCGCTCCATTCGCCCCTTCTCAACCCGCGATGTCGCCGATTACACCGTGCGCGCCCAGTACGAGAAGGGGTCCGTGGATGGCGAAATCGTGCCCGGATATTTAGATGAACCGGACATTGCGTCGGATAGCCGGACGGATTCCTACGTGGCCTTGAGACTTCTCATCGACAATTGGCGTTGGGCGGGTGTTCCTTTTTACCTTCGCACTGGAAAGCGTCTGGCCAAGCGGGCCACGGAGATCGCCATTCAGTTTAAGACCGCCCCGCATCGGTTCTTTCGCCAGACAGATACCCCCGAGTTGGCGCCCAATCTGCTCACCTTAAAGATTCAGCCGGACGAGGGCATCTCCTTACGCTTTGGGGCCAAGGTTCCCGGGCCAGAAATCCGTGTGCGGACCGTCAATATGGAATTTCTGTATGGCACCTCATTCGCTGGCACACCTCCGGAAGCCTACGAGCGCCTATTACTGGATGCGATGATTGGCGACTCGACGCTATTTACCCGAAAGGATGAGGTGGAATCCGCCTGGGCGCTGGTCTCATCCATTCTGCACGGTTGGCAACGCGCCCGCGGGCCTATCCCCACCTACGAATCGGGATCGTGGGGACCTGAGGAAGCGGATCTCTTAATCCAGCGTGATGGTTTTCACTGGCGCCGACCCTAGATGGCTGAAAGGAGGCAGGACGGGTGACCCGACGCATCATTCACTGGCAACAAGCAAAGGTGCGGGGCCCGGAAGTGTTGAGTCATCTTCCGGCCATCGTTCCTGAAGCGCTAGACGGTGCGACCCCGATTACGGCGACTGTCATGACCCTGGGGCTATTTGTCGATAAGCCCCGCCAATGGTTGGAGCTGGCTCACCGCATTGCCGAGTCCCATCCGGCGCGAATACTGATGCTGTCCTCTGCGCCCGGCGGGGATGACGACCGCCTCGACGTCGAGGTCTACGCCGCAGTCGAAACCGAGCGGGGTTCAGGACGGCCACCTCTCCTCTTTTCCGAGTGCATTGCCATGAGTCTTTACGGCCGCATCGCCAACTATTGGATCGACTGGGTGCAGCCGTTGATCCGTTCTGATTTGCCCTCATACCTCTGGTGGACAACAGCCCCACCAGAGGGTAGGTTTCGCTGGGATTTACTCCGCACCACGTTTCAATCACTGATCATTGATTCGGCTTCCCATCCTCTCGAAAAGTGGCAGCTTCTCATCGAAGCAGCGGAGCACCATCGCATGGCGCTTTTAGACTTGGATTGGTCGCGGGGTCTGGCGTTCCGCAATCTCTTAGCCGAAGCCTTTGAGACCGAAGAAGCTCGACAGATTTTAGAAACTCCCGACGAGGTGCTGGTGACCAGCCCCAAGACCGACGACTGGCCATTAGCCAGTTCGTGGCTGTGGCTGTCTTGGCGGCTCGGATGGCAGATGGGACTGCCTCCTTGCCAGCATCCCTCTATTCAGGTCCAAAAGGCAGAGGGGAGTAGTCACGCCTGGCGATTTCGCCGCGGCTCCTGGTCCCTGGTTCTGACGGAAGCCCCCGATGCGTGGCGCCTTCACCTGGTGCACGAGCAACAGGTGACCCGTGAATGGCAAGAGCCTCATGCGCATCCGTCGTTGGAGGATGACCTCTCGCGGTTGCTTAGTGAAGGACGTGATCCGTTATATCAGGAGACTTTACGCCACACCCTATTGGAAAGGACGCATACCGCATGAAGGAACCCACTCTACATGTAGCCGGCACCTCCGAACAATTGCTAGAGTCCCTGACCGACTGGCTACGGGCGGCTTCCGACGACGCCGTGCGAGACCGGGGATCGGCCAATTGGGCACTCTCCGGCGGCAGCACGCCGCGGCCCCTCTATGAGAAGCTGGCGCAAACCGGGGCGATTCCTTGGTCCTCCCTTCGTTTGTTTCTGGTAGACGAGCGGGATGTCAGCCGCCGCGATTCCTTAAGCAATTTCCGGATGATTCAGGAATCCCTATTAAATCGCCTCAATCCCCCACCGCTGGCCGTATACCCATGGCTAACCGAGGTTGATCCTCGAGAATCCCTGTCCCGTTACCGGCAAGCCCTGGCGCAATTACCACGCCATGAAGGTTTCCCCGCGCTGGATGTCGCCTTGCAAGGCATGGGAGGGGACGGACATACCGCCTCCGTGTTTCCCGACTCGCCGCAGCAGCGCTCGGAAGACTGGGTGGCCTTCGGACCAGGACCCGAGTGCCCTCGGTTTACGCTGACTTTACCCCTATTAGCCCGAGCTCGACGGGTGGCCTTTCTCGTGACCGGCCGAAACAAAGCGGCGCGGGTCCGCGAGTGTCTTCGGGATAATGTCGATCTGCCTGCTGCCTGGCTTAGTCGACACGGTCGCGAAGTGCATTGGTTCCTGGACGCCGACAGTGCCCGAGAACTTTAGCCGCCCGGGCCTCATATGGGATATTGACGGGACATTGCTGGAACCTTTAGGCATCGGGCGAGACGCCCTAAACGAGGCCTTCGCCCTTCGCTACGGCGTCATAGACGCCTTTAATGGGCTCGACTTTGCCGGTGCGACGGATCACGCCTTATGGAAGCAGGCCGCCCGCCGAGCCCAGGTTCCCGAGGGGGAGGCCCCGCGCTTCTTCCCCCTATATGTCCAGCATTTACGGGAGCGTTTGGCCTCTTCACCCCTTCAGCCATTGCCCGGCGTTGTGCATTTAATTACCGCCCTCTCCATGCAAGGATGGCGGATGGCCCTAGGAACGGGAAATGTGCGTCTGGGTGCCTATGCCAAACTGGGGGCGGCGGGCCTCGCGCTCTATTTCCCGTCTGGAGGCTTTTCTGAACCCGGCCTTACCCGTCAAGAAGTCCTTAGGCGTGCAGCCGAGACCATCCCAGCCCAGACTCACATCGTCATCGGAGACACCCCTCGCGATATCGAAGCCGCCCACGGTGCCGGGTTGATCTCCCTTGCGGTGGCCACCGGCCGATTTGACGCCAAAACCCTCCTGGCTTCCGGGGCGGACCTGGTCTTGAACGATCTGAGCCTCATGCCCCGGTTTCTCGAAGCCATCCGCCAACTTTCCGAGAAAAAGGCCCGGGAATAATCCCCCGGGCCTTAGAGTTGAGCTTCTATTCTTACAGGCTCGGCCCCCATCCAGGACGCCCAGAACCACAACGAGATTGCTTGGCTTACCGTCGCCGATATCCCTCCCTGACCATTCGTGCCGATGGATACCACCGAAACCGCTCGAGCCCCAGGGTCATCGGCTCGGATAAGGGAGGCTAAAACGGCGGGTGACGTCTGATGACGCGCGTCCATAGTTGCCACCGCATTATCCAACGCATCTTGCAAGGACTGGTGGGCCAGCCATATTTGTCCTCCGGAGGCAATGAGGGCCGTGGCCGCTAAGCCTACCAGGGTTAGCCCTAAACCCATGATGCTCACGTTACCAGCGCGGGAAGTGATGATAGACAACGCCTCCCTGCCCTCGCCCAGTGCCACCCGTCACCGTCCCCCCAGACGATGGACTGGCGAGGGCGGTGATAGTTCGTGAGGCACTGACCGTGCCCACCGTTCCGGTGTTGAGAATCTTCATGGGAATGGAGACGGTCACGCTCTTTTGGCCTCCGTGAGAGACCAGGGTTGTCACCGGATTGGCCTGCACCCCTTCTTGCTGCAACACGTCGGCCACAGTCGCTTCTACCGAACTGATGCTATCCCCGCTAGCCCAGGCTGTGACCCCGTCCTGGGCCGCCTGAGACACCGCCATGTTCCCCATCACTAAAGAGGCCACCGTCACCAACCCCAAAAACACGGTGACCAGTACAGGAAGTACCAACAACAGCTCAATATAGGCGTTCCCTGCTACTGAATGGTTCCGAGATTTTGCGTGATTTGACCAAAAGCGTGTACTAATGCGGTTCTTAGTGATTCGATGGGGGCGATCATCGCCAACACCACCACGATGATCCAGATCCCGTTCTCGATGAATACATTGCCCTCGTTTTTTAAAAGTCGTGCGACCAGTTGACCCCGCCACCATGTCCACCATACTCTCACAAAATCTCCTCCTGACCCTTATTCCCTCCCCTTTTGGAGACGGTATGGATACCATAGAGGAAATTTCCGGGAGCATTCCGGTGAATCCATCGACACCACCTCGGTCCACGCTCAAGGAAAGAGAAGCCTAGCACGGCTCCGGCAATCCGACTACAAACGACAGCTTTACCCGCGGCTGGCTTTGGAAGAAGGCGAAGGTAGCACCCGCTCAACCAAGGTGAAGAACTCGCCTTTGCCAAAAAGCTTCTGCGAAGAGGTGCTGATGGAGAGAGTGTGGCAGGCAAGCCAATCGTGAACCTGAATCGTCCGACCGCCGGCCAGGACGAACGTGAGATTGGCATATTGGCCATAGTCGGCCGCACACCCGGTGGTACGGTTGGATTTGAGTGGCAGACGATTAAAAGCCTTGACGATATGGGCGATGATTTTCGGATTGTTAATGCTGCTGTACTGATCCGGGAAATTCCGGGCCGGGTGGATATGCACACGAATGAGCCGTACGTCCTCGGGAATACGGCTTTTTGCCGTACGGCCAAAAATCTGGCCGCATCCCGAGAGAGATATCACTACCCCCAGTGCCAGAACCACGGGCACCAGTCTTCTCCAAGCCATATTCAAGTCTCCTTTGGGCCCTTTTCCTACCAGAACGCAAGCTTCCAGGAAAACGTTGCAACCCATCGGAGACACAGGGAACTTGGAATCCTAGTCAGAGTGCGCCCTGGCGTCAACGCGTGAGCGGCTGCACAGCTAGCCGGCCGGAAAGCGTCGACTGTAGCAGGGCGTTTCCCACCACAAGGGGGCTCCCAGGACCAATCGCGCCGAACTTCACCGGATCGGTTGCTAGCACCTTGCCGCTCTTTGGGTTGAGCTCGAGAATCCCTCCATTCATCCCCGCGACCAGGAGCTTTCCGTTCACCAATACCGGATTGGCCGTCACTCGTACCGGTAGTCGCGCCTTCCAGAGAAGTTGCCCGTCCGAGGCCCGAAATGCCATCATGTCCGGAAATGCCGGGCTCCCAATGTAGACCGTACCATCCAGGGCTAACGGAATCCCTTCTTCTTCTTGATCTAAGCTCTTAATCTTACCGCGACCCAACACATGGGACCAGACAATCTTTCCGGTCTTCGCATTCAACGCATAGATCGCATTGGACACCCCGGTTCCTTGACCATGGTCGCTCACCGATGGCACTCCGGCGATAAACAGCTTGCCGCCGGCGAGCGCTGGCGTGGCATCCGAGAGTCCCGAAGCGACGGGAATATTGGTCGACCAGCTCACTTGGTGGGTGGCGACATTTACCGCCCAGACCGTAGAACGGGCTGCGGGATAACTGGACGTGTACACATTCGTTGCGAAGTACACCTGGTTCCCCTGTATCATTAGGCTGGACATGCTGTCGAATCCGCCGAGATGCTTCTCCCAGAGACGTTTCCCCGTCTTCAAGTCGAGGGCAATGAAATGGCCGCCGCCGGTCATTTCATAGACCACCCCATCTTTGACGGCCGGCGTGGCCATGTCCTCACCTCGCGTGGGGTGAAACCAGACCTCCTGACCCGACGCTTGGTTGAAAGCCAGAATTCCGTTGGCTCCCTGACCGCGAACCCAACCTTGGCCCTGTTGGTATGTGCGAAACGCATTATTGCCAACCCCGATGACCACTAAACCATTATCCACCAAAGGTGCTGTCATGGCTTGATTGGGCAACCCCACCGACCAATCAACCGCACCACTCACCAAATTGATGGCGTAGAGCGCGTTGCTGTTCGTGCCCACATAAGCGATGTTGCCGGACACGGTTGGGGATTCCAC
Organism: Sulfobacillus sp.; assembly: GCA_027343765.1. Taxonomy (GTDB): domain Bacteria; phylum Bacillota; class Sulfobacillia; order Sulfobacillales; family Sulfobacillaceae; genus Sulfobacillus_B. The sequence continues at coordinate 42,306 of DAHWKG010000098.1, read as the reverse complement.
CAGCTTGGTGCCAAGATAGAGGCTGTAGCCATGAGAAACCCGGAGCGTGCCTCGAAAGACACTATTATGGGTGGTGGTTCCGCGAAATTCTGCCCAAGGGCTCGGTAACGCTGGGCCACTCGCCAGTGCGGTCGCTAAAATTGGCCAACGCCCAATAGTCTCCCGCATGGGATGATACGTTAAGGGAAAACTGGTGGCGCGCGATGCGGCCTTCACCCGCGGGTTCCACGAGGGTGGCCACCAGACAGCATGATACCAGGGTCTCGGCATCGACATCCCTACCCAAAGAGGCGCGAGATAAAGGATACTCAGAAACCCAACGGCAACGATGAAGGCCCATGCCGCCCGGTAAATAGCCCGGTGGGACCAGGTGACCCAGGCAAGAAACACGAAGGCCCCGAGAGCAATATCCAATCCCACGGAGGCGGTGGTAAAGTAATAAAGAAATTTGGACCGCGGGGTCGTGAGCCAGGTCCCGTAAAAGGCCAGAAGCCAAAGCCCTAAGAATAGCCAAGGATGCCTCCACTCCTTGTGGCGCCCTGACAACACCAAACCCAAAAGAAGCGAGGCCAGTCCCAACCACACGAGCAGCGGATCGGAAAACGCCATGAGGCGCACCGCCTGGCTATGCCTTACAGTCAACAACAAAGCGGTCGGCCGGGGAATTCCAAGCCAGGTCCAAACGCTGGCCGTCCAAGGGTGAAAGAAGCGAAGCTGCCACATATCCTTCAACATCAGCCATTGAAGCCGAAAGAAGGCCAGAAACGGGTCGGAGGGAAGCCATGACTCCTGAAATCCGTGGGACCAGGAATAAAAGTAGCTAGCGTAGTAGACGAGGAAGGGTATCACCGTGGTGGCAGGAACCCAACGTCGATACGCGCCGCGGACGCGGCGGTCGGAAACCAAGCACCATGCCCAGGCCAACAGTATGGCCTGCCCTCCAATCCACTCCGCAGCGAGACCCAATCCCAGCAATACGCCGACGCCCATCCAAGACCACCAGGTGCTGTCCTCACCTCGACGCACACGTTCGCTCACCCGAACCAAGGCCCAGAGGGCGAAAAGCACTAGCGGCACAGCGGTGGAGTCCGGCAACGCCACCCGGCTCATAGTGATAGCGAGGCCATCAAGCGAAGCCAGCCCCGCGGCCAGAATCGCCACTCCACGACGTCGGAACAACTCCAGGGCAATGCCGGCCACCGCAATCGGGGCGAGCGCCCCAAGCACCACGCCAGGCAGGCGCCAGACCCAGGGGTGGCTGCCAAACATCAAAATCGCCAATGCAATGAGTTCTTTGGCCAACGGGGGATGCGACAGCAGGTTCGGATCGATGCCGAATACCATGTGCTTAACGGCGACCGGCGGTGTTCGCCCCAACAAGATCAGCGCCGCCGGCACGTAATAATATTCGTCGTATATGAGTCCGGGGTATCGGCCGACCCCGATCCAGCGAAGAATAAAGCCTCCTACCACGATGGCCGCCAGAGCGGCAGGATAGGCTAGAGACCGAGGGGACGGGCTAGAGTCTCTCTGTCGTTCAGGATATGCCATAGGTCCCCCTTCTCGATGAGATTAGGCGGTGCGGAAATTGATGAAGGCCAACTCAATGCCGAAATCCTGGCCCTTTAGGTACTGAATTACGGTTTGCAAGTCATCGCGATTTTTGCCACTCACGCGAATCGCGTCGCCTTGAATCTGCGGCTCCACCTTCAGTCCCAAACCACGAATGGTTTTTTGTATTTTCTTGGCCGTGTCGGTCGCGATCCCAGATTTTAGGGTCACCGTCACCCGTGCCCGACTCATGCCATGAGATTCAACGTCGCCAAACTCCAGAAATTTCAACGATACGGACCGTCGGGCCATTTTTTCGCCGAGGACCGTGCGAAGTGAATCCATCACCATTCCCTCAGGTGCGTCCAGCGTTATCACGTGCTTCGCCGCATCATAGTCAATGGTGATGTCCTGACCCCGAAAATCATAACGGGTGCTCGCTTCCCGGCGGGTCTGATCAATGGCATTCAGCACCTCGGACCAATCCGGTTCGGATACAATGTCGAATGAACTGTCTTTAGGCACGGTTGTCCCCCATCCTCATTTCATGCTCAATTTTGATGCAACGATTCTCCACATACTCTAGGCCGCCCGCCTCAGCGATACCCTGACTTACGTCGTTTTGGATCCCCAGCTGAAGCCACAAGCACTTGGCCCCAATCCGCACCGAAGACTCCGCCACGGGCGGCGTATCATCGGAATTCCGGAACACATCAACAATGTCTACCGCTTGGGGAATGTCTTCCAGGCGCCGATAGACCGTTTCCCCCAAAATTTTATCCTCCCGGGGATAGACGGGAATTATCCGATACCCTTGGCTTTGCATGTAGGCCGCCACCTTGTAACTCGCCCGCTCCGGCTTGGGCGACAATCCTACGACAGCTATCGTCCGGCTCTGTTCCAAAATATCTTTAATGCGGTCAGCCATGGTCTCACCTCTTTCGCCTTCCCAGTATACCGAACCGTTCCGAAGGCTGTCACCCGTGACTACGCCCCTGTCCGCCATTTGGCAGTATAATAGACATGAAAGTCCCTATTAGAGAGGGAGGTGCCACTTGGACAAAAAGGATCCCATTCCTTTCCGGGCCCGACGCCGCGAGAAGCGGGCCTCCCGCGCTCGGACCTCGGTGGGACGCTCACAGGGTTCTCGCCGCGCTCCGGCCAATCCTGGCGAATTGGATGACGTGCACGCCTATTGGGTCCATTTTTTGAAGTCTCCTTTGGGCCGAAGTCGTTTTTATTGGACGGACCGCATGCTTTGGGGCAATGCCATTTTGACCGGGCTCTTGGCCATGGTCGTGGCCGGCGTCCGTATTGGACTTCAACCCCTCACCATCGTTACCGTCGGCATCAACGTCTTTTTCGTCTTTGTGCTAGTCTATTATCTCATGCCCTGGGTGATTGATTTTCTCCTCAATCGTTTGGGCGTACGCCAATCCACTGTCGACGCCATCAAGCTCAACGTCATCGCCCTCTCTGGATGGTTGACGATCGCCCTCTTATTAAAATTGGTCCCCTGGGTCCAACCCTTCGTGTATGACGCGGCGCTTCTCTGGGCCAGCCTCCTACTTTTTTGGGCGGTTCGCCGATTAAGTCGCGGCCCCTGGTACACCGCGCTCGCCGCAACCTTAGGAGGGGTCGTATCGATCGCCATCGTACAGTGGTTATTAACTTACCTCTAGTTAGCTTGTCCTCTTTTCCTAAGTTGGATATGCTAGCCAGGGAGGTGAGATGGGATGGACACAAAGGTTATCGTTTATACGGCACCAGGCTGAGGTGCCTGCCGTCAGGAAGCAGCGTGGCTGCAAGAAAAAGGCGTCGCGTTTGAACAACGCGACCTGGGCGCAAACCCTCAATATGCGAACGATCTCTCAGCGCTCGGTTCCATGGGCACCCCGACAACCGTTATTGAAAAAGGCGGCCAAAAGAACGTCGTGATCGGATTTAAGAAGACGGTACTGGAAAAGCTGTTGGGTCTCTAATACCGCACCTCCAAAAAGAGCTCCGGCAGTAACCCGGAGCTCTTTTTCGGCGATTTAGGACTCCTGTAATTGTTGAGGAACCGTGTGGGTGTCTCGCCGAGCGAAACGCTCCGAGCGTACCTTGGCGCGTCCAATAAGCCAGGGACTAATCGGGGTTAAGGAAATCAACCACATGGCCACCCCGGTTCCGACGAGAAGTACTGCCACGGTAACCACGTCGGTCAGATACGAGGGCTGGTAGAGATGATGGGCTGCCAAAAGATTGGTCCACAACTGTAGCAACATAGGGTGACCGAGATAGATGCCGAAACTTAAGTCGGCCACCCACTTGACCACCGTCCAGCGGCCCGGCGACAGCACTCGGGCTGCCTCGTAGCGGACCCCGATGGCCGCCAAGAGGGCTATAATCATAATCGCCCAGGGAATCATGGCCGGCTGCAGCACCGCATCAGCCTTGGTCATGTTGTGACCGAGGTAGGTCTGAAGAAAGAATTCCGCTTCCATCAACGCCGCCGACAAGACTGTCAGCCAAAATACCTGTCGCAAATGCGTGTGAAGCCAGTCGCGAATCCGTTCCCAATGGAGGGCGGCAACCCCACCCACGACAAAGAACACCGTGTAGGTCCAGACCTCATCCCCCATATAACGGTTCAGAAAGCTCGGGTGCGCGCCCACCCCATATTGGTCATAGGCCATCAGCGCTAACTGAAAGACGAGCGCCCCCAACACCACCCCCAGGGGATGCTTTTTGGCCACCCGCATCAGCCGCAAAAACAAAGGCAGAACCAGATAAAACTGCATGGTAATGAGAAGATAGTAAAGGTGGAACCATGCCCCTCCGTCGAGGAGATTTTTCCCATAGGTGAGGAAAAACACCCCAACTCCCGCGAAGGTGGCAAAGATCAGCATGTACGCGGCACTCCAAATCATATAGGGGAACAGGACAAGCTTATACCGCTTAATCCATACCGCCTTCCAGTTGAGGCTTTTCCCAAAAAGCGAGTAGGTGAGGACAAAACCCGTGAGAGCCATGAATGACTCCCGAGTGTAATGCAATAACGACAATATGGCGCCCGAACTGACCCATTGGCCACCGTCCGCCATATACCAGGTAGAGTGGACCGCCACGACCGAAGCAATAGTAAGCGCCCGAACGAAATCAGCCGCTTCCACATAAGGTTTCTTTCCCGCCACTAGCTGGCGCCCCCTTCGCGCACTTGTTGGCGAAGGTCCTGCCGCGCGATTTTGCCGGTGCTACCCTTGGGCAGGCTCTTGACCACGAAATACTCTGAGGGGCGCTTAAACTTCGCCAGTCCACGCTCGGCCCACTCATTAAGGCCCGGAATGTCCATAGCCTCATCATCGCGGGCCACCATGAACGCCACCGGCTCTTCCCCTAAAATCGGGTGCGGACGTCCAACGACGGCGCAGTCGGCCACCTCGGGGTGCTGCAAGAGCCACTCTTCAACCTCACGCGGAAAGATCTTCTCACCGCCGCGGTTAATAATATCGCGGCTCCGCCCTTCTAGGAAGAGGTACCCCTCGGCGTCCAAATAGCCGAGGTCGCCGGTCGGGTACCAGCCATCCTGAAAGACCCGCCGCGCCCATTGATTCGGACCCCATGCCGGATTTAACACTCCGACTCCCCGAATCTCCACCGTACCCCGTTCCCCGGGTCCCAGTGGGTCTCCATTCTCGTCAACCACCCTCACCTGGATACCGCGGGGGAGGCCCACCGAACCCGCCCGCCCACCTTCGCCGGGGAGCGGATTGGCCGCAATTTGACTGCCCGCCTCCGTCATGCCATAGGTTTCCACCACACCAATCCCAAACCGCTCCTCGATGCGGGACTTGACGCTGGGCGGCAAGGGAGCCGAGGCTGACCGAATGAAACGGATCCGCTCGGGATGGCGAGGTCCTTCCGCCCGCTGACTGAGCACCATAAGAATTGACGGCACCGCATTAATCCAGGACACGTGGTGCTCCTCAATGACCGACCAGAAGGTGGACGCGTGAAATCCATCCGTTACCACCAAGCTGCTACCGGCCACTAAGCTCCCCAAAACCGCCACCACCAAGGCATTGATATGGAATAAGGGCAAGGGAGAAAACCCCCGGTCGTGGGGTGAAAGGCGGTGCGCCAAAGCTACTTGCCACGCTGTATGGAGGAGCGCGTCTGACGCCAATCCGACGGGCTTGGGATCACCGGTCGAGCCGGAAGTCAAGAGAATCACGCCCCCTTCCAGTGTGCTACGGGTCACGGCCACAGACACCAATAGAGGCGGATGCTCCCCATCAAATACGTGGCTCGCCTGGCTTTTTTCCAGGGTGCGCCGCACGTCACTTTCCGGGGCTTCCGGGTTGATCGGAACCACCACAGCGTCCATGGACAAGAGGGCCAAGAACCAGAGAATGAATTCTCCCGGCTGGCGGATTTTCAAGCCCACCCGGTTTCCCGCATGGATTCCCCACCCGCCAAGTGCACGGCTACGGTGTTCAACTTCCTTTGCCAACGCATCGTATGTCCAGGTCGGTCCTCCCGCCTCGGTCAGGTAGGGATGCGACGAACGCTGACAGGTAATCAGTTCCTGAACGGTCATCCTCTCATGCAAAACACGCTTCCTCCCCTCGATGACTACAGTGCCCGGGCGGCAGCCGGATGAACCCGTTCCTCCAAGACCCGGCCACTGGTCTCCTTACCCAAAAGGGCCACAGACAATGCCCCAACTAACGCCACGGCTGCGATGAATACGAAGCTCCCGGCAATGCCGCTGGAACTTAACATGAGCGCCATGATGTATGGGGCCAGCGCTCCACCGAGCAGTCGCCCGACTCCCTCGGTCATGCCCACACCCGTGCCGCGAATGGCTGTAGGATACTGTTCGGCCGAAAAAATCTTAATAGCGGGGTCGACGGCCACACCAAAGAATGCCAGCAACATGCCCATCCCCACAATGCCCACGTCGGAGCGCACCGTCGGGAAGATAAGCGCAGCCGCCGCAGCGATCAGGGTGAAGGTGATAATAACCGCCTTCCGGCCTACACGTTCCACCAGCCAGGCTTCAAAAAATTTTCCGGGGATGGAGGCCGCCATGATCAAGGCAGCAAACTCCAAGACCACCGGGCCGCTCAGGTGCTCCTTCATCAAGATCGTGGGCATGAAGTTCATAATCCCGTAGAAAACAAACAAAATGCTCGGGAAAGCCAACCACAACATGAGGGTGCGGCGGGCATAGGGTCGCGACCATACCACTTGGAAGGGCCGTTTGGGTGTCGGGTCTACGACGCTCTGAAGGACTTCCTCGCGAGCCTCCTGCCCCATTTGGGCCAATACCCGTGCTGCCTCCAACTCCCGGCCCCGTGCCTTCAACCAGCGCGGCGACTCCGGCATCCAGATGGCTAGCACCACGGCGTATAAAAGGCCAACGCCCCCAATGAAGAAGAGAATCCGCCAACCGGTCAGGAGCCCTGATGTCGCCATAATCCAACCGCCCAAGAGGGGCGCTGCAAAATATCCTACCGACAAAAAGGCATCCAAGATACCGGCCACGCGGCCACGCACGCGCTTCGGACTCAGCTCCGCCAGTAGTGTGTAAGGCAGCGGAAACATAGCCCCGAGTCCCACTCCGGCCATGAACCGAAGCACTAAAACGCTCTGCCAACCGGGGGCAAAACCTGCCGCCACCGTCAACAAGGAATAGACGATAAGCGAGGCGACTAAGAGTCGCTTGCGCCCAAAGCGATCGGCCAGATAGCCTGAAGGCACAACTCCCACCACAATTCCCACGGTCGCTGAGGCCACCAATAATCCGGTATCCGCGCCGGTCAAATGGAACAGCTGCTTAAAAGGCAGCAACACCACGCTCATCAGCCCAATATCATAGGATTCAATAAACCAGGCCAGTGCTGCCAGCAGCAACCAAAAAGCCTGAGACCGGGTAATGCCCCAAATCTTTCGCTCCAAACCGTCCACCGCCTTTAACCGGTCTTGTGCATCGTCTGTTATCATACCAAGAACAGTTAAAAGCGACCTGAATCCAACCTAAAGGTTTCCTGAAGTTAGGTGATGGCGATCCACATTGTGGGCGCGGATTAGGCTCCCAGAGCTCCCAGCCCCATCCCGATTAAGGCTCCGACCAGGGCGGACAGTGAGACCAACACCCCAAAGGAGAGGGCGCTTTTGAGAACCGAGGTGCGGGTCATCATTCCTTTGATGGTGCCGAGAGCCAGCGCTGCGGCAATCGAGAGGCCCCAGCTGATGTTGCGGGCACTGGTAATTGACAAGGGGAGAAGATACGGCAGAATGGGTGGTGTCGAGCCCACCAACACCGAGACTCCCATCACCAGGGAGTTTTTAAACGGAGCTTCCGCGCGGTTTTGATGAATGCCGAGATTTTCTCGCACCATAAATTTCAGCCACCGCGGCCGTGAGGCCACGATGCTATGGAGTACGTCCGAGCGGGTATCATCGGGCACACCAATCTCACTTAACAAGCGCTTCACATGATGACGCTCGCGATGGGGGTGGCGTTCGATGGCCTGCGCCTGATCTTGAATTTCTTTGTGCATGAAGTCATTTTCGCTAGACGTGGCAAGATAGGAACCGACCGCCATCGACACCATGGCCGCGCCGACGGCCGACAGACCGGCGATCAGAATAGCTGCGTGGGTTTGATGAGAAAGCGCTTCTCCAGAAACCAAGCCGATGGTAGCCACGAGCCCGTCGTTTAGTCCAAAGATGCCTTCACGGATGAGGCCGCTTTGGCTCTTCCTCGGCTCCGCTTTGGCTTTAAAATCAGTCCCCACGGATCCTTTAAGCCCGAGCCGCCGTCCACGATTGTCAATTGAGGACATCCTGTCACCCCCAACCAAGAGTGTCCCCGCCGGGCGACAGGTTATAATCCGAGGGCGTCCCCAAATCTAGGAAAGCACCTTTTTGAGCGCCTCTTGATCGGACGCGTGCATGCGATCCCAGGGTGCCTCATCTAACCGCCACCATACGAGTTCCGAGACTTCGCCCGGGTCATGCATCAACTCCCCGATATCTTCGGCCGGCTCGCAGACGTAATAAAAACGCAACGAATGAAATGGATGGCCGAACATGGCGATGTAGCCCTCCGCCACGTAGATCAAAGGCCCCACCGTAACCTGAACACCCGTCTCCTCAAAAAACTCCCGGGCTAATCCGTCGCTCAACCACTCAAACGGCTCCACTCCACCCCCCGGAAAGTCCCAAAGCCCCGTAAAACGCGATCGCGTCATGAGAATACGGCCTTCATGCCTCAGAAGACCGTAGGCGGCTGGACGAAAGCGCACCGCCTTCGCATCATATGCACCCACGCGTCCCGAAAAATCCGGGCACTCGATTCGACCTTTCGCTTGCGGCGATTTCACAACCCTGTTCCTCCGTCAAAATGTTCTCATTCTATGCTACCATGACAGTCAAAGTGGGAGGTGGAAGGTCTTGTTCGAACAGATGATCCCGATTGTTTTGACCCCATTTCATCAAGACGGGTCGCTTGATGATGAAAGCATTCCCGTGCTGACGCGCTTTTACAGACAAAATGGGGCATCCGCTCTCATCGTGCTGGGCATTATGGGCGAAGCCCATGCCCTCTCCGATCGGGAGCGGGAACTCGTCATCGATCAATATGTCAGCGCAGCCGGGGCGAAACTTCCGGTAATTGCCACCGTCTCCTCGCCAGCAACTGAAGTAGCTATCGAGCGAGCTCGCCGTGCGCAGGATTTGGGAGCGGCGGCGCTCATGATTGCCCCTCCACCGGGTGTCAATAATTTGGACTCCTTAACGGCCCACTTTGAGCGAATTGCGCTGGCTACCGACCTGCCCTGGATCCTTCAGGATGAACCGGTAACCACCGGAGTGAGACTCACGCCCGCCGCTATTGTCCAATTGTGCGACGCCATTCCCTCCCTGAAGGCGATAAAAATTGAAGACATTCCCACCCCATCCAAAGTGCACGCGGTGCACCAACTTCGCCCGCAGTTAAAACTGTTCGGTGGCCTCGGGGGTCTCTATTTGTTCGAGGAGTTGGACCGCGGGGCGTCCGGTTCGATGACCGGCTTCAGTTATCCTCAAGTCCTTCGTGACACGATTCGCCTGTTTCACGAGGGACAACGCGACCAAGCCCAAGCCCTCTTCTTCCATCACTTACCCCTCATCCGCTACGAGGCCCAGCTTGGCGTCCGGGGGATTGCGATCCGAAAGGCTCTCTTCTATCAACGCGGTCTCATCAGTTCGCCGGCAGTTCGGGCCCCCGCCCAACCCGTCGATCCCATTCTTGCTGAGGATCTGTCACGCTTGGTTACCACCCTGGGCCTTTCGCCAGGCGCGGTATAAATACCGAGCCAAGTGCTCCACCACAGTGGAACTCCCATAGCGTTCGACCCCCAGCGTCATTTGCATGGCGCAACCTGGATTGACGACCAGGAGACGGTCGGGAGCCACGTCCTGGATCTCGCCCATCTTGCCGTCCAAAATCCGCCCCGCCCAGTCAGGGTGCTGGATATTGTAAATCCCAGCCGATCCACAACAGCGATCCTGGCTGGGGAGGGAAACAAACGCGTCCTCCTCCACCTGCTGAATCAGCGCCAGCGGTCCCTCGCCCTCCTTCTCCACGTTGACCAGATGGCAAGAATTTTGCAGCGAAACCTTTTCACCCTGACCCATAAATGTGAGCGGCCTCGGGGCTTCTAGAAGTAGTCGTGACCAATCGTGGACCCGTTCACTAAACCGGCGCGCTCGCTCCTCCCACTGGGGATCGCCCTGAAACAACTCCTCATACTCGGTCAGCATCGCCCCACAGCCACCGGCAGTATTGGCCACTGGTACATTACCGGTCACTTCAAACGCTTCGATGTTGACTTTGGCCAGCCGACGCGCTTCCTCTGTCCGCCCCGCATGCCAGGCGATGGCTCCGCAGCACGTTTGCTGGGGCGGATTAATCACATCATATCCTGCCGCCCTAAGAAGCGTCTCTGCTGCCTGGTTGGCGTCGGAGAAGAGCGCCTCCTGAACACAGCCGGAGAAGAATGCAGCCCCGTGCGTCGCCGGCTCGGAAAGAGCGTCGGGTGCGATCGGTTCTGCTTGGTAGGCCAGCATCGGCGTCAGCGCCTGCAGCCGCCGAGGCATGGGTAGATTTCTCACCTTCCGCCCTAGCTGGGCGAATCGCCGAAGTCGACGGGGATGCCGGGTGAGCCGCAGTAGCATCTTGGGCAAAAGGGTCATCCCACGATGGCCGGGCCGAGTTTTATCCAATGTGGCCCGACCGGCCTCCAACACCAGATGATAGCGTACACCCGATGGGCACGCCGTCTCACAAGCCCGACAGCCAAGGCAATAACTGAGGCTTTCCTCGAGCCCTTGATCGGCCGGAATTTCCCCATGCAACACGCCTTCCACCATGGCAATGCGTCCCCGGGGTGAATCCAACTCATTATGGGTCAACTGGTAGGTCGGGCAAGCGGGCAAGCAAAACCCGCATTTATTACAGTGGTTAATCTCAAGGAGAGCCTGCTCCATTCGTGTGTCCATGGCCGTTACCACACCAACGCGTGCCCGGGTACGTCCCGGCGCATGCGTTCGATAAAGGCGGCAATCTCCGGCGGCACCGGGGACTCCACGACGGTGGCCTCCCCTTCTTCGTTGGGTGGGCCCTCTTTAAGGGTATAGCCTTCTTGGACGTCGTCAATCCGGTCGATGAACAACACCCCTTCCAAGTGATCAATCTCGTGTTGCAAAATTCGCGCATCAAATCCTTCGTACTTTCGCCGAAGCGACTTCCCCGTGGCATCCAAACCGGTAATCTCAACCATCTCCGCCCGCCGAGTGGGGCAATAGAAGCCGGGGACAGATAAACAGCCATCGTAATCCTTCAGTTCGCCCCGCCAACGGATGATTTTGGGGTTAAAAATGACTTCCGGCTCCTCCATCTCCTGACCCTTCCAAATAAACGCCCGCATTGCGGACCCAATCTGGGGTGCGGCAATTCCATACGCGGCCACTGTTTCCCATGTGTCAAAGAAATCGTCGCATAAGCGTTCCTGCGCCTCGCCCACTGCTTTCACCTTATGGGTGCGTTTTCGCAAAAACTCGCTCTTGTCCGGTAACATCCAAATTCGCTGCTTCACGTCATCAACCCTTATTGCTGTAGTCTTCCGCCGTCTCGCTGTCGGTGAGAATCCCGAGCCGACGAAAGCGTTCCTCCATGTAATCAATCGGTGTATGCTCGACCCCGTTAAAGCCGGGTTTGGTATAGATGTCCCATGCATCAGGAAACACTTCTTTAAGCATCCGCCGGATGCGTCGGCCGGCGGGGTCGGCGTCAGTGACGACCACCACTTGATAATGACGTGCCATCCATCGAAGGCGGACCAGCCGGTCCTGGCCGGGAATACCATAGGTCATGGCAATCGGTATGCTGTCAGGCAAAAAACGCCTCAGGCGCTTTAGGTCATTTTTCCCTTCAACAATGACAAAAAATCCGTCCACGCGGCTCCCCCCCTGACGAAAACAACGACGAGATGGGACCACCTCCCTGACGGGCTTTCTTTCATGCTACCACGGTGATGGCGCAAAGAGAAGAAAGAGGGCCGGATCCCCGAACTCGGAGAACCAGCCCCATCCCTTTAACCGCACCGGGCGGGGTGTCGCCCCACGTCCCGCTTATCTCCTTGATGCGGGCCCTTCACTCAGCGGGCTCCATCAGGTGTCCTTTAGCCACCAGTTGCACGCCGCCACCGACATCCACCAGAACACCATCCGCCTCGCTACGGGCCCGGAGGTGCAGTGTTGAGGGCCGACCCATTTCGATCCCTTGTTCGACCCGTACATCCACCCTCTCACCGACGACCTGATACCGCTGTAAATAAGCAGCCAGCGCACCATTGGCACTTCCCGTAGCCGGATCCTCGGGAATTCCCAGATCACCTACAAATACTCGGACGTGCATGTCGTGGCCGGAAATCTCGGCCCCGACGGAGAAAACGAGAACACTGGCCGGTACGTTTCCCAGATCCCGCCAGCACTCCAGATTGAGCCGGGCACGATGGCAGGCCTCAAGATTCCGAAGGGGGACAACGAGGGCCGGCAACCCGGTCGAGACCGACTGTACCGGAAATCGGGGGTCAAGATCTGCCACGTCAATCCCCAACATCTCGGCAATGGGTGCACGATCATAGAGGTTCTGGAACGTGGGCTGATTTTGCCGCATCCAATACCGGCCACCCTCGACGCACACCGGAATCGGGCCAACTGTCTCTTGTAATATGAGTGGCTGGACCGTATGGCCCAACTGATGGCGAAGAACGAAGGCGGTACCCAAGGTGGGATGCCCAGCAAAGGCAATCTCTCCCCCAGGCGTAAATATCCTGACGGGAACCGAACCGTCCTCTTGCACTGCCCCCACGAAGGTGGTCTCCGAGTAATTCATCTCCCGGGTGATGGCTAACATGAGAGGCTCGTCGAACTGTCCCATCACCACCGCCAATGGGTTGCCGCGATAGCGCTCGCCGGTGAACACGTCGACAATGTAAAAGGGGGTGGCGTCGCCGCCAGGCGGTCCGGATGGAGCCCCGCTCACGATTCTCGCGCCAGCTTCTCCTGAATCATCTCACGGAGTCTCATCTTTTGGATCTTTCCGCCAGGCCCCAGCGGCATGACGTCAAGGATCTCAACCCGTTCGGGCCACTTAAACTTGGCGACGTCACGGGCAGCGAGAAACCCTGCAAAGTCATCCACGGTTGGGTGCTCGCCTGGCTGCGGTACCACAAAGGCGCAGACCCGTTCACCCAACACCGGATCGGGCATGCCGACTACGGCGATGTCGCGCACCTTAGGATGGGGGCTCAAATAGTCTTCGATTTCCTTGGGGAAAATGTTCTGGCTACCACGCAAGATCATATCTTTCTTGCGGCCCACGACGCGGAGGTATCCATCGTCATCATACATCCCCAAATCGCCCGTGTGCTGGTACCCCTCCCAAGCTCCACCGTCGCCATTCTCGTGGTAGGTGGATCGGCTTTCCTCGGGGGAGTTCCAGTACCCGTGGTGAATGTTCCAGATGAGAATCTCGCCCACTTCCCCAGGCCCGAGTCTCCGACCCTCAGCATCAATCACTGGAACATCGAAGCCTTCATAGGGAACGCCGGCCGCTGACACTAAATGATCGCGACTAATGCCAGCAAGAATCGGCCCCATGCAACCCCCAACCTCTGAAGTGCCGTACACATTAAAGGAAGGCACCCCATTCCTTAATAGTTTCTCGATCACCTCACCGGACATCGGCGCCCCGGAATAACTAACCAGTCGGAGAGTTCGGATAGCCTCCGGATTAAATGCCTCATGGGTCACAACTCGGGTGATTAAGGCGGGATTCCACACCCAAATGGTGACCTCTTCCTCTTGGGTGAGTTGCAATACCGTATTCTCATCGAACTCGGTGAGATAGATAGACCGCCCCCCGGTGTAAAGAGGGGTGTGAACGCCCCAAAGTCGGCCTGAGCCACCGCTCAGAGGTCCAATCAAAAGTCGCGTGTCGTAAAGCCCGTGGCCCGCCCTCTCGGCAATGGCGACGGAGTGGACATGAAACCAGTCCATGGTCGTTCGCTGCGAAATCTTGGGAATCCCGGTGGTGCCACCTGTTGGCAAGAGCTCGTGAACTTCCAACGGATCGGTTCGTAGATAGTCCAGAGCGCTTTCCGGGTAACGGTGAAAAATTGCAGGATTTAGATAATCCAGCAAGGACTCGCAGCCCTCGGGAACCACCTCCCCCTCTTGGGGCAAAACGAGGATGCGCATATCCGGGACCGCCTCTTTGGCCTCCAGATACCACTTGGCAAACTCACGGCCATGCCATTCCGAGACAATCACCGCCACCGTTGGTTCGAGCTTTTTAACCACGCCGACGGTCTCGCTCTTCCCTAAGTCCACATTCAAGCCCGCGTGTTTCATGCGAAGTTTAGAGGTGGCAAAGTCTAGATAGGCGCTCTCAATGCTGTTGGGGAGGTGCGACACCAAAACGGAGCCCCGCGGAACCGCCCGATCCAACAGGTGAAAAATGAGGGCATTGACCTCGTCATAGGCTTGGCGCCAGGTGCGCCGCCGGCGATGGCGCGGATTGACCCCATAAAATGTATCCACTAAGGCTTCGCGATCTCCATAGAGATCGGCATTTCTTTTTAAGAGGTCCCAATGGACCCAGTCAAAGTGCCGCCCACCCAATTCCTTCGAGCGAAGCACCTGATCAAAACGAAATAATGAATCGACCCGCATGCCTGTCCTCCCGTGGAGAAAATTCAGCTGTCGCGATGATAGAAGCTTACAGCGAATTCTCCATGGCACTGTGATTTTCCTGCTGAGGCTGAGCGCGGAGTAGCCACAGCCATCCAAATGCCGCCCAGCCTAGTGAGGCGACGACGAAGAGGTCTAACCCCCAAAGCGGGCGGAGCGGCACGGGGGCCGACAACAGTTGGGAGGCCCGTGCGGCCGTCCCGAGCGAGAACCCCGCCACAACACTCCCGCCCAAGGCTGCACTTCCAAGAAGGCTCCACACGACTTGGCCGCGCCAGCCCCCACGCCATAGGCCCAACGCGGCGACATTGACAATAATCCAGCCCCAGGCGGCAGGGTTTAGAGTGACCACATTGAAGCTCACTCCCGGTTTTGGCACCACCATCTGAAACCAGGGAAGAAAAGCGGCGATAAGCGTACAGGCCGGCCAAACCAGCATCCACACCACCTGGGTTCGGCGCCGCACACTACCACCCACCCGAACCGGACGATCCGCCCGATGCGGCCCCCAAAGACGGAGTGGCCACCCACCATTCTTTGAGCAATCCCTCTCCCTTGGCCTGACCAGCCTTTCCGTCGCCCGAGTATTGATAGAGAAGATGGCCGTTATAGCTCACCTGCTGGCCATTGGCGTCCTTGACGACGGTTAATTTACCGGTGATTCCTGTGCCCGCCTTGACTGTTCCGTGGGACGCCAAGAGCGGGTGCCAAAGCGAGGTGCACGACCCGGTGCACGCGGACGTGGCCCCATGATCCTTGGTGAAGTAATAGAGGGTGCGCCCCTGTCCGGTCACCAGCACGGTGCTCTCTTTCCCATGAACGTTGGCTTTCCCGGTGGTCACCAATACGGCACTGCTATGCTTGGCCGCCGCTGTGGTCGTTGGGGGCGCACTCGACGGTGCCGAGCTGCTCCCACACCCCGCCAATGCAGCCGTCAAGAGCAATAATAATCCATAGCCCATACCTCGCATGAGAATCCCTCCCCTTCCCTTTACTTGCTACTACGGAACCCGACCCGCGTCGGATCACCCGGAAGGCCCTTGATCCAGCATTTACCGCTTCCATCCGGTGGGCAAACCGAACACGGCAAGGAGAATGGCTACCTGGCCAACCGCTCCGCCAAAGCCCGCCATGCCACACTAAGACCCGCGTCGGGCTCTGATATATCCGCTAACGGAACTCGGGTGACGGTCCCCCCTTTGAACGCCGTCATCACGGGACCGGTACCCTCCTTTAAGGCCTTCAAGGCCTCTTCGGCGAACAAGGCGGCCATAATGCGGTCTTGGGCGGTCGGCGGCCCGCCCCGCTGGGTATGTCCCAGCACCACCGTCTTCACCTCGTGACCCGTCAGCTCACCGATGATCTCAGCCACGTCGCCAGCCCTTCCTGCCCCTTCCGCCACCACTAAAAAGCTGTGGCGCTTTCCCCGGGCATACGTCTCGTCAAGCCGAGCGGCAATCGCCCCAAAATCGGGCCGAATTTCCGGAACAATGATGGCCTCCGCGCCCCCTGCCAAGCCCGCGGCCACAGCCAGGTGACCGCTCCGGTTGCCCATCACTTCCACGACGAAAATCCGTTCGTGAGCAGTGGCGGTATCGCGGATTTTGTCCATGGATGCGGTGATATTGTTGACGGCCGTATCAAACCCGAGGCTGTAGCCAGTCCCAGGGATATCGCCATCGATGCTCGATGGAATACCCACCGTGACCAAACCGGCTTCAGCCAGTCGCAAAGCCCCGGTTAGGGAACCGTTTCCCCCGAGAACCACGATGCCAGAAAGGCCCCACTCCACCGCATGGATAAGAGCCTGATCCCGTGTCGGGCCGTCTTGGAAGGCCCGAAATCGCGAAGTGCGCAGCACGGTACCGCCGGTCATGAGAATGTCGGCCACGGATGAGACGATTAAGGGGTGCCCCAGTCCCTCGGCCAGCCCTTCAAATCCCCGTTCGATGCCTAGCACTTCATCGCCTTCACCAATCGCTAAGCGAACAAAGGCCCGGATGGCGGCATTCATGCCGGGGGCATCCCCGCCCGAGGTGAGAATCCCCCACCTCACATGCCCGCCTCCCCTCGAACCCGGGCATAGCACCGTACCGGCGAACCGGTACCCCCGACAATGGCGAGCGGCACCCCGATAAAGTCGAACGTCTGGCCGAACAAGAGGGGGAGATGGGTGAGATTCTCATAAACCGGAACACCGGCCCCCAAAAGGCAATGGTGAGCGGGGGACTCTGAGACGCCGTCGGCATCAATGGAGACACCATCCGTGCCCACCGCCTTGACGCCCCGCTCCACGAGCCACTGGGCCGCCTCTTCCGAAAGCCCCGGCCATGTGCGGGTATACTCATGGCGTTTCGGACCGGGATGCCAGAATTGGTCCCAACCGTAGGCTAAAAGTACAATCCGTTGGACCAAAGAATCTCGGGAGATCCCAATCGCCCTCTCAAGGTCCTGCCGACTGGTCTGACCCTGGCTTTGTCGCAGGGACAAGTCGACCACCACTCCCGGCCCCATAAAGCGTTCCAAGGGCCACTGGTCGATCGTCGAACCCTGGGTATAAAAATGACGTGGGGCATCGACATGAGTGCCGGCATGTTCTCCCATCACCAGTTGCCCGTGGGCGGAGTGGTCCCCATCCTCCAACCGGTTCCATGGCATGCGGAAGTACTGCGCATGGGTGGGAAAGTAGGGCTGGCCTTGCAAAAGCCGATGGCTCAGGTCGATTAGTGTTCCGCTCATCATGATACCACCTGGGCCATGGGGACCACGTCGATTCCCGCCTCGGCCAGCACTTCTCGAAGACGGGCAACCAATCCAGCGGCACCGGGCGTGTCGCCATGAACGCAGAGGGTGTGAATGGGAAAGTCCAGGCGCGTTCCGTCGACCGCCGTCACCGCTCCATCTTGCACCATGCGAACCGCACGCTCGACCACCCGCTCCGGGTCCGTAATGACGGCGCCCGGATTCCGTCGGGATACCAGCGTGGCGTCAGGATTATATTCACGGTCGGCAAACGCTTCATAGCACACCGTCATGCCCCGGGATTCCGCCGACCGCGCCAATTCTCCGCCGTAGGCGACCACGATCAGCCCCGGATCGAAATCGAAGATTCCAGCAATGATCGCATCGGCCAACTCCCGATCATGCATGGCCAGATTGTTCAACTGGCCATGCGGCTTCACATGCTGCAAAGGGACGCCAAATCTTCGGCAAAACCCAGCTAAGGCACCGATTTGGTAAAGGACGTCGGTGCGTGCTTCCTCGACTGTGACGTCAAGGTTTCGCCGCCCAAAGCCTACCAAGTCCGGAAACCCCGGGTGGGCACCCACCGCTACCCCTAGCTCCTGGGCAAGAGCCACCGTGCGCGCCATGGTTCTGGGGTCCCCACCATGAAAACCGCAAGCCACATTGGCGGAGGATATATAGCGGAGGACATTTTCGTCGTCACCCATGCGCCAAGCCCCAAAACTCTCCCCCATGTCGCAGTTCAGATCAATTTTCCGTGTCATCTTTATTCCCCTTTCCTGGCTGGTCTAAGGCGATTACAACCAGCGCCGCCCCTTCTTGCACCTCTTGCCCGTCGGTGAACCGAATCTCCAGCACCGTACCGGATCCCGGGCTGAGGAGATCCGAAAACGTCTTCATCACTTCCAACACGGCCAACGATTGCCCCTCCGTCACCCTGTCACCAACGTGCACCAATGGGTGATCCCCCGGGTGGGTCCCGCGATAGGCGAGTGCCCATGATGGCGACTGCACCCAAACCGTTCCCGGGATGGCAGACGAGCCCGAGGGCGGACGACGGTCCGCCGGATAGAGTGGCAGGGATAGCATCGAGCGTTCGGCGGCCATAGCCCGTTCGGCTTCGGCCAGATCCACGAGCTGGAATTGAACCCGCTCGCCCGGCTTTAGTTGCGCCAGCCGCGGCCAGTCAGCCCGGATGACATGGGCGAGCGTCGGATAGCCGCCGATGCTGCCACGCGATTTCATGAGAACCAAGAGTTCGCCGCTGGGCGGCACCTCAATGGCGCCAATCGCCATCCCTTCCGATAGGCTGGCGCTAGCCATGGGCGCATCAGTCACCGCGTCGCCTTCAAGCCGGAGACCCACGCGATCGGAGTGGGTGCTGACCCGAAACTGGCCAGAAACCAGACGCTCTAACGCGTCGTGGGGAAAGCGCTCCACCCGAACCCCGGGTAATACGCGAATGACAGGGCCTAGTTGCAGCGTATCCAGGGGTGCGGCCCAGGCCGCGTTTGCGGCTCCCCCGGAAAAGGTGAGTCGGTCGCCGACTTTAAGGGCGCGCCCACCGATGCCACCGAATTTCGCCACCAAGTCGGTCGATTGACTTCCGAAGATCCTGTCAGCTCCAAGCTCACCGGCCAGTGCCAAGTAGGCACGGGCCCCACGCTTGGCTCCGCTAAAGCGGATCTCATCGCCGGCGCCGAGCCAGCGGCTCTCACCCGGCAGCCACTCTTCCCCGTTTACCAGCGCTCCCAAGTCAGCGCCAGCAAGTGCCGCCCATCCTTCTTCTTCAACGGTTAGGACGGGTCCCAACAACGTGATTTCCAACAAGGCTCTATCCAGAGGGTTTCCTACCAACCGATTAGCCCAAGCCGCCGCCCAGTCGTCGAGCCACCCCCCAACCATCACTCCGAGATGCTCGTATCCCTTTCGCCCGGCATCCTGCACGGTCGTTAACAGCCCCGGGCGGGCGACGCTAATAACTCCCATCGGTCACCTCCCGGATTACCCATTCTCCCTGGACCGATATTTCTGCCAAGTGGCGATACTCCTCTGCATCAATGGGGCGAAAGCAGAGGAAGTCTCCGGGCGCGTACAGCACGGGCGGTTCACGATCCCGATAGAAGAGGCGTGCGGGAGTCCGTCCAATCAGATGCCAACCCCCGGGACTTTCGCTCGGGTATACGCCCGTCTGAAAGCCGGCAATAGCCACCGTTCCAGGAGGCACCTGGGTTCTCGGCGAAGCGCGCCGGGGTAATCTCAGCGACTCCGGCAAGAGTCCCGCCAGAGGAAACCCCGGCGAGAACCCGAGGCAGTAGATTTGGTAGCGGTGACGCACATGCTCGGCGATCAAATCTTCAGGCGCTAACGCTAACTTGGCGGCCACTTCGTCGAAGTCCAGGCCAAATTCTCCCCCGTAGGCCGTGGGGATTTCGAAGCATCGCGGCTTCTCCGCCAGGTCATCAATCTCAAGCGTTAGAAGACGTTCTTTAAGCGCCATGGCTCCAATCGTTCCGGGATCAAACTCCACCAAGAGCGTCGTGTAAGCGGGCACGACGCCCCACACGCCAGGAATTGCCGCCTGGGTGACCGCCCGAGCCGTTTGGTGTACCGCGCGATTAGTCTTTGGATCAGGCATATCGCCAAATTCCATCAATAACGCCGCATCGCCCGCGAACCGCACCTCTGGGGAACGAGTCAAGTGCATGCCTCCTTTTATTGAGCCTTTTCCAACGATATCCCGCGGGTCTCGGGGAGGAAAATCAGCGCGATCAGGCAGAGAAGATAGGCGGCTGGTCCAAAAATCGAGATGCCTCCCGAAAGTCCATAGTGAATCGCCAACACTCCCACGAGGGCGGGGGCAAAACCGGCCACTCCCCGACCAAAGTTATAGGTAAAACCCTGACCCGCCCCGCGCGATTCCGTCGGATACAATTCCGCCAGAAACGGCCCAAACCCGCTGAAAATGCCCGATGCAAAAAATCCTAAGGGAAAGCTCAACATCAGCATCAGAGAGTTCGAAATGGCGAAATGCGTATATACCAGTATGATAAGCCCGCTAAAGACGGCGTAAAAGACAAAAGTGAGTTTTCGACCAATCCAATCATTAATGATCCCGGATAGCACATAGCCTACGAAGGAACCCACGATGACCACAAATAGGTACCCGCCTGACCCCACCACCGATAAGTGCCGGTCCGTTTTGAGGTAGGTAGGAAGCCAGGTGAAGATGGCATAGTATCCCGACTGGGCGCCAACGGCCAACAGGGCCGCAAAGCTCGTCTTCTTAAGAAGCCCTCGGGAAAACAGGTGAAAAAACGAGACCGATGACATTTTATCCCGACGCGTCTCTTGCTGGGCCCACAGGGGTGGCTCCTTCACACGCCGAAGCACGTAAATGCTTAATAGAGCTGGCAGAAGGCCAATCCAGAACATTAGCCGCCATCCCATTGCGCCAGCACGAGGAAGGATAATCAACGACGCAATCACCGCTAAGGCCCAGCCAAACGCCCAGGCTCCCTGCACGAGCCCGAGCACCCGGCCTCGCACCTCCCCGCGCACCGTCTCCGCAATCAGCACTGCACCGACCGCCCACTCCCCGCCGAATCCCAGCCCCTCGAGTCCACGAAACACCAGCAATGCGGGATAGGACGTGGCAAGACCACTGAGTGCCGTAAATACCGAGTAAATGAGAACGGCCAGCGCCAAAGTGCGGGCTCGGCCCATCCGATCCGCCATGGTGCCGGCAAGGATCCCTCCCAAGGCGGAGAGGATCAAGGTGGTCGTGCCGAGGAGGCCACCAGCCGCATCGCTCAGGTGAAAGGCGCGGATGATGGCGCTCAGCACCAGGGCGTACATCATATAATCAAATCCGTCCAGACCCCACCCGAAAAATGTCGCCCAAAAGGTCGGCCGCTCGTCGGGAGTGAGGGGAAGGATACCCGCATTTTCTGCCATTGCTACCTCCCTTGCTAAATATCATCGCCAGATTCGTTCGCTAGACTCTATGCCCTGAACGGACGGCTATGTCAACCAATCTAGTCCCGTAGCGCCCCGCGGCAAACCTCAAGCGCTTGGCGCACATCTCTGTCTAAATTCCATATCCTGGAGAAAGGCATTCCCCACAAGGAGGACAACGCATGTTTTCGAAAGATACGCTCACGGGACAGGTGGTGGCGCCCTGGGACCCGGGGTACGACCAAGATCGCCTCGATTACAACGCGCGCTTCGATCATTTCTATCCCGACTATATTGTCTATTGCCAAGCCCCCGAGGATGTCGGTCGAGCCATACGGTGGGCCCGATGCCACGCCCTGCCCTTTCGCATTCGTAGTGGAGGCCATAGCTACGAAGCCTACTCGCTCGTCAATCGGGGGCTCATCATCGACGTGAGCGCGTTAAACCGCGTCGCTTGGGACCCTGATAGCGGTATCGCCACCATTGGTGCCGGGGCCAAGTTGTTAGAGGTATACGAAGCGCTCTGGAATGCTGCCAAGTGACCATCCCAGGCGGATCATGCCCCACCGTCGGCATTGCTGGCCTCACCTTAGGCGGAGGCTTTGGTCTCATCTCGCGTCAGTTTGGCCTGACAGTGGACGCTTTAGAATCCCTCATGATGTACGACGCCCGTGGCTGCCCCGTATCTGTGTCCGACCAGTGCCACCCTGACCTCTTTTGGGCGCTTCGGGGAGCGGGAGCCAATAACTTTGGAGCCGTGACGGAATTTCAATTCCGTACTGTCTCGGTTGCCGATCCGGTCACCATTTTCGCGCTCCGCTGGGACTGGTCACGGTTACGAGCGGTGACACGCGGGTTTCAACTGTGGTCCGATCCGACGACCCTCGACCCTCGTCTCACCGGGGTATTGACCTTGCCTTCTGACCAACAGCATCGGGTCAGCATCATTGGCGAATTTCTCGGATACGAGGCGGAACTCACCGAGATTATTGCTCCGTTGACGGCCATTTTGGGACTGGAAACGGCCACCATTACCGCGATGAGTTACATCGACGCGGTGAAGCACTTCGCCGGGGTAGAGGGACCTCCCGGCATTTGGTTGGCACAAGGGGTCCCCGAGCACGATACCTTTAAGAACACCTCCGCCTATGCGTACGAAATTTTTCCAGACGGTGCCTTGGACGTCATGCAGGATGCGCTGAGCCATACACCCGGTGCCGCCTGTCTGGTGCAACTGGGGACGTTTGGCGGCGCGATTCGTGAGGTGCGGCCTGACGCCACCGCCTTTTACCACCGCCGGGCCCGTTCCGAAATGCAATACCAAGCCTATTGGAGCGACCCCTCTGTCGCCGACGCGCACATCCGCTGGGTGGAACGGCTCCGGCGGGCGATGAAGCCCTACACGGTGGGGGCTTACGTCAACTATTGCGACAGCAAAATCCGCCGATGGCCCGAAGAATACTGGGGCGGTAATCTTGAACGGTTGCTCTCCGTCAAGCGCCGTTGGGACCCCCATCGGGTGTTCCGATATCCTCAAGGGCTAAGCGAGCTTATCTGATGGGGCCAAGGGACACGTGTCGGACTGTCTATGCAAACACGGGCACCTTTCCATCACCTCCGGAAAAGGGGCCTTTCCCCTGCCTGGTGATCCTTAGCGGGGAGCCGATTGTTGGACAACCCTTGGCCTGAGACTCGTGGCGCGGAATTCGGCGGATCCTCAGGCCGCCCGTCATCGAGCGCTGGCCAACATCGGCTCACATACAAAACCACACGCTAAACCGAGCCTCCCCGCGTGGCAGAGTCGATTCGTCGGCCACCATGGCGGCCATCCGCCCCTTTGTCGCAAAGGTTTCAAGGCTCTCCCGATCGTGTCGTTTGTAAGACGTCGGGCTCCTAAGCCCCGGAAGTACCATGGACAGGCGTGCGGGCAACTCGTTAAGATCAGTAGCAGGGTGAGAACGAGGTCACTGGCAAGCGTTCCCAGGGCGTCGCAAAACTTGGGATTTGAGATCTCTGAACGCCTTTCTTATTGCTAGTCACGATAAGATCCACGCGATGCTCGACGGCCGCCAACATGACATGCCGTCTTTCGTTTGATGTGTCCAAATGCCTTCGGTAAAGCTCCGTTTTGAAGTATAATGGCGCCTGATAGCGCTCAGGAGGGATGATATCGTATGGGACGGGGACGATCGGTGAGAAACGCCATCCTATTGGGACTAGGGCTAGGTGCAACGGTCATTGTCATGATCGGTCTTGAGCGGTTGTTGCCGCCGGTCGTGCCGTCTCCCGTGGCCGTGGCGGCATTGCACAAGCAACCAATAAGAAAGTCCGTTCGTCCGCAGAGCACCCCGAAGGTGTCCCCTTCGGAGCCCAAGCCTAATGCAGCGGGCCTGATTCCCATATCCTATGGAGGGTATCTAGCTCAGATCCGGCAGATGGGCAAGCAAATGGGGCTTCGGGTCTGGCTGGCCCGGTACGGTGTACCTCCGGTAGTCTTCCAGGAAAGTTACCGCGAGGGCTCCCAATTAGACCTTCTGTACAGCAATATGATCGTCATCGAGTCGCAAAAAGTGTTGCGGAACACGTATCGGCCTGCCTCCATTGTTGGGGCGACGCTCTCTAATGGAACTCCAGCTCAGTGGCAGTGGATTCCCGGAGTTGGGGGTCCAAGCCATCGCCTGATGTTTAAGCTCGGCAGGACATACATTCGTCTTGAGATGGAACCAACGCCGTCCAAGAATGCCTTGCAAACCGCCGTATCAATCGCCAGTGCCTTTTCATCAACGACCGCACTCGGGTGATTAGCGCGAGTTCCATGCCTAATGATGGCACGCCGCTGCCTGCCCTTTGAGCGATACCAGCAATCGGCCAATCGTCGGGCACGATGACTATCGGATCCCAGGGCTAGGCCGACTTTCCGACTCGCATACCGTCTACCTGGGGCTCAAACTTAAGAAAGTGCAACAGCCCCCCGCGAATCACGGAGGGCTTCCCTTGGCTCTTTTAGCTAAAACGCGTTTTCCCCTAAAATATCGCGTCCGATAATGAGGGTGTGAACCTCATAGGTGCCCTCGTAGGTGTCGACCGTCTCCAGATTGGCCGCGTGGCGCATAGGAACGTAATCCACACTGATGCCGTTTCCACCCAAAAGCTCGCGCGCCATGCGCGCGACCTCTAAGGCGCTTCGCGCATTGTTACGCTTAGCCAACGACACTTGTGGATAGCGCAGTGCCCCCGATTCATAGAGCCGGCCTAGTTGGAGCGCCTTCAACTGCATGTCCACGACTCGCGACAACATATCAACAATTCGCTCCTGTACCATTTGGGTGGCCGCGATTGGGCGACCGAAGGCCATCCGAGTTTTCGTGTAGTCCGCCGACTCGTGCAGACAGTCCAGCGCTGCTCCCACCGCTCCGAAGGCAATGCCAAATCGTGCCTGGGTCAGACAGCTTAAGGGCGATCCAAGCCCTTTCGATGTAGGTAATAGCGCCTCTTCACTCAATTCAACCTGATCGAAATAGAGCTCGGAGGTCACCGACATGCGCATCGAGGCTTTGGTATGAATTTCTCGGGCCGTGAACCCTTCAGCATCGGTGGGCACGATGAACCCACGAATGATGCCCGATTCATCCTTCGCCCAGACCACTGCAATCTCTGCCAAATTGCCGTTGGTGATCCAGCGTTTCGCCCCATCCAGCACGTACCCGGACGGGGTTTTCTTTACGTGAGTCCGCATGGCAGCCGGATCCGATCCCGCGTCGGGTTCGGTCAAACCAAAGCACCCGATGATTTCGCCCCGGGCCATTTTGGGAAGATAGCGTTTCTTTTGTTCTTCGCTGCCGTAGCGGTAAATGGCGTACATCGCGAGCCCACTTTGGACGGAGGCAAACGATCGAAGGCCTGAGTCACCCCGTTCCAACTCCTGCATCATGAGTCCATATCCTATCCCGCTAAGTCCCGAACCGCCATACTCCTCCGGCAATGTCGGGCCAAACACCCCCAGCTCGCCCAACTTGGGAATGAGATGGGTCGGGAACACCCCCTCTTGCCACCACTTTCCTGCATTCGGACGAACTTCCTGGTCGACAAAGCGTCGTACGGCGTCTCGAACCTGCATTTCCTCGCGTGACAGTAGCTGGTCAAGCCCGTAGAAATCATCAATTAAAGCCCACATATCAGTCACGGTCTACTCCCTCTCCTCGACGTCGGCGAATGCTGGCCACTAAGGCCAAAATCTCGTCGCGATGCTGATCAACTTGGGGCGGCGCGGATCGCGCCTCGGCCTCACTCTGGTGAAACGTCCAGGGCAAACGCACGGCCGGATACCGGCCCACGGCCGGATGCTCCACCTCGACTAAAACCTGGTGACCTTGGGCCTTGGCATACTCGACGGCTTGAGGAATGGTGCGCACTGGGCCCGCGGGCACGCCGGCCTCCTCCAACCGTGACACCCACCAGGGAGTCCTTCGGGTGGTAAGCACGTCTTCTAATTGGGCAATCAGGATGGTGCGATGAGCCACTCGATCCGGGTTGGTGCGAAAGCGCGGATCCTCCGCCCATTCAGGATGTCCCAGTACCTGGCACAATGCCTGAAATTGATGGTCATTACCCACGCCCAGCGCCATCCACCCGTCAGCCGTGCGCACCGTCTGATACGGGGCCAGGGATGCATGAGCATTTCCGTAGCGTCCGGGCGCCTTACCCGTGGACAGGTAGCTTTGCATCACGTTCGCCAACCCGGCCAACTGCGCTCCCCAAAGTGAAACCTCCAAGTGATCGCCTTGGCCCGTACGCTCCCGCCGATATAACGCGGCGACAATGCCGCTTAAGAGAAACAGGCCCGCCGTGACATCACTGACCGCCACCCCGACCTTATACGGCTCCCCATCAGGCGGTCCGGTGATCGACATAAGCCCTGAACCGGCCTGAATGACGAAATCGTAACCAGGATTGTCATCAGGAACCGGGTAGCCGCGAAGACTGGCGGTAATGAGCCGCGGCTTAGCCTTACGCAGATCATCCAGGCCTAATTGAAAGCGCCCCAGGGTCCCCGGCTTGAAATTCTCCACGACTACGTCTGCCCAGCCGAGCGCCAAGTCTCGCACCCGCGATTGGTCCTCAGGCTTTCGCAGATCTAAGGCGATGGAGCGTTTGTTGCGATTCGTGGACAAAAAATAGGTCGATTCGCCCTGAACAAACGGCGGACCCCATTGTCGGGTTTCATCGCCGTCGGGACGTCGTTCCACCTTAATCACGTCCGCACCTAGCTCACCCAGAGCCATCGTGGCATAAGGAGCCGCCAACACCCGGGAGAGATCCAGCACTTGAACACCCGTCAGGGGTCCGTCAGTAGTCACGCCACCTTGGAGGGCTTAACGCCCTCCAACCTCCGCCAACGTGCGCTCAAAAATGTCGAGTGCCTCGTCCAACATGTCCAAGGGCGTGTTGAGAGGGGCCAAAAAGCGAATCACGTTGCCGTAAATCCCCGACTTCAACATTAAGACACCACGATCAATCATGGTATGCAACACCCGGTTGGTTTCGTCAGCCGCTGGCTCCTTGGTCTTTGGATCCCGCACCAATTCAATCGCTACCATGGCGCCCAGCCCCCGCACGTCGCCAATCAAGGGGTTCTTTTGCTGCATTGCCTTCAACCGCGTCATCAAATGCTCCCCTTGTCGCTTGGCCTGCTCGAGGAGGTTTTCCTGCTCGAATACGTCGAGCACGGCGTTGCCAGCCGACGTTCCGAGCGGGTTTCCGACATAGGTTCCCCCAATCTGCGAATCCTCCGGACCGTCCATGACTTCTGGACGCCCCATCACCCCGGAGAGGGGAATGCCATCGGCGATTGACTTGGCCATCGCCAGCAGATCCGGCCGAATGCCTGCCTGTTCGGTCGCAAAGAAGGTACCGGTGCGTCCAAACCCCGTCTGTACCTCGTCAACAATCAAGAGGATATTGTGCTTCTCGGTGAATCGACGAAGCCATGGCAAGAAGCTCGCCGGGGGCACCACGAATCCGCCTTCACCCTGCACGGGCTCGACGATGACGGCCGCCAAGTCCTCCGGCGCCACCTGCAGCATCAAGGCTTTTTCAATGTTCGCATAGCACTTCTCATCGCACACATGGTTCGGCTCGCCGCCTGAGAACTCGCACCGATAGGGGTAGGGATAGGGGGCGCGATAGACTTCTGGCGCGTAAGGTCCCATACCCGCCTTGTACGGGTGAACTTTGGAGGTCAGCGTCATGGCCATCAACGTACGGCCGTGAAACGCGCGTTCAAAGGTGAGGATCCCCTTCCGCTTGGTGTAGGCCCGGGCAATCTTCACGGCATTTTCTACCGCCTCGGCTCCGGAGTTGAAGAAGACGGTGGTCGCGGGGCCGCCGCCCGGAAAATGCGCATTTAGCCGCTCAGCCAGCCGTACGTAGCTCTCGTAGGGCAGGTTGGTGAAATCCGTGTGCAAAAAGCGATCCACCTGCTCGTGCAAAGCCTTTTTCACGAAATCGTGGGTGTGACCGACGTTCAACACCCCCACCCCACCCGTGAGGTCAATAAAGGTGTTGCCATCCACATCCGTCAGTAAGCTGCCGTGCGCATGATCGACAATCAACGGGGCATAAATCCCCACCGCACGCGGGGTGGCTTTTTTTAGCCGCTCCAGAATCGGTTTCGATTTCGGACCGGGAATTTGGGTTTTTAGATCGATGTACTTCGTCTTGGTTGCCATGTGATCCTCCTTATTCATCTAATCGCCAAACCTACACGTCAATTTGAGCGCGCTGCAATTTTCCGCTGAAGTCGACGTAGACCGCCTTCCATTCGGAGAAGAAGTCTAGCGCCGCTGTGCCTGCTTCGCGATGGCCGTTTCCAGTACCGCGAGTGCCTCCGAAGGGAAGGTGAATTTCCGCGCCGGTGGTGCCCGCATTAATATAGACAATACCGGTAGCCAGGTCTTGGATTGCTTGGAACACGCGATTGACATCCTGGGAGAAAATCGAGGACGACAATCCGTAGGTCACCTGGTTGTTGATTTCGATGGCCTCTTCCAGAGACTTCACCCGAATCATCGACAGCACCGGCCCAAAAATTTCTTCGGTGGCAATCCGCATGGTGGGCGTGACTTCGGTAAAGAGGGTCGGCTTGTA
Organism: Sulfobacillus sp.; assembly: GCA_027343765.1. Classification (GTDB taxonomy): domain Bacteria; phylum Bacillota; class Sulfobacillia; order Sulfobacillales; family Sulfobacillaceae; genus Sulfobacillus_B. The sequence continues at coordinate 13,617 of DAHWKG010000098.1, read as the reverse complement.
GAAGTAGCCGCTCAGTTCGCCATCATTGGGCCGCTCGCCACCACAAACCAGTCGGGCCCCCTCTTTTTGGCCGATCTCGACGTAGCTTTGCACCTTATCCAACGCCTTTTGGGTAATGAGAGGCCCCACATCGGTCGTTTTTTCGAGACCGTGACCCATGCGGAGTTTGGCCATCCGCTCAACTAGCCGATCCCGAAGTTGGTCATACACCTTCTCATGCACGATCAACCGCGAGCACGCCGTGCACCGCTGCCCACTGGTCCCGAACGCACTCCAAAGGATGCCTTCCAGGGCCAAGTCCAGATCGGCATCGTCCATGACAATGATGGCATTTTTGCCCCCAAGTTCCAAGGACACCCGCTTTAAGGATTCGCCCGCCACCTTCGCTACATGTCGTCCGGTCTGGTTGGAGCCGGTGAACGAAATCAGATTCACCCGCGGGTCGGACAACAACGGTTCACCGGCATCGGGACCCTGCCCATAGACCACGTTGAAGACGCCCTTGGGCACTCCCGCTTCCGTCAAAATATTAGCCAGCGCGTGCGCCGAAAGGGGTACCTCGCTGGCTGGTTTGAATACCACCGTATTGCCGCAGACGAGCGCCGGGAAAATCTTCCAGGTAGGCACCGCCATGGGGAAATTCCAGGGAGTAATGATGCCTGCCACCCCGATCGAATCCCGAGTCGCCATGGCAAACTTGTTGGGAAGCTCCGAGGGCGTGGTGTAGCCAAAACTGCGTCGACCCTCGCCGGCCATATAAAATGCCATATCGATGGCTTCTTGCACATCCCCGGCCGCTTCCGTGTACACTTTCCCCATCTCGCGGGTCATTTGCTCGGCGAGCTCATGCTTCTTTTCCTTCAATATCTGCCCGACCGTAAAAAGAATCTCTCCACGCTTTGGTGCCGGAACCCGACGCCAAGTTTGATACGCGTTCTGGGCCGCTTCAATGGCCCGTTCGGCATCTTTGGCGTTCGACATGGGAACTTCGGCCAACACCTCGCCATTAGCCGGGTCGATGACCGGTTCGTAGCCGCCATCAATGGGCTCAACCCATTGTCCGTCTATGTAGTTCTTTAACTTCAACGGATATCCTCCTTCGGGTGCGGAGGCACCAGAAATATCACAAAATAAACCGAGTTTCCTCAAAAGAGGCCCAAGACCTAGTATAACGGGGCCGTCGAAAAATTTCCATCAGAGGAAATATCCCTCGTCTACGATCCTGCCGCCGTCTGGGACCGTGGTGCCGTTCGGAAAACAAATTCCACCCGGCCGCTCTCGGCATTAAGCCGGAGTTTAGCCTGAAATTTCTTCCCGGATTTGCTCTTGAACCCCTTAAGCTCCGCTGTCATTTTCCCGGCGAGCAGAGTCTTCACCTGGGCCTCGGATAATTTCTTGCCGGCCACCGTGCGCCATATCATGAAGCGGCAGCCCTCCCGCCAGCGGGAGCAGCCCCACCCTTTGGCATTGGATACCACGCGCCCCCGTTGACATAGCGGACAGAGCCCCAAGTCGCTCTCAGCAATGGTGCTCGCTTTTTGCTCGTGCGCGGCCTCCACCAGTTCTTTCGTGTAGGCACGAATAGCCTTGATGAATTCGACCCGACTTTCTGAGCCCACCGCGACGTCTTCCAGTATTTTTTCCCAACCTCCGGTCAAATCCGGCGACTGGATAGTGTCCGGCACCACCTCGAGCAACTGGCGCCCCTTGTCGGTCGTCTCAATGAGCTTTTTCCGGCGGACCACATAGTCGCGATCTAACAACACCTCGACGATGCGGGATCGCGTAGCCGGAGTGCCCAGCCCATGCTTTTCCATGAGCGCCAAGAGGCTCGCGTCGGTAAGCTTCGGGGGCGCTTTGGTTTCCTTAGCCCGGGACTCAGCCTCCGTCACAACCACCGCCTCCCCGGTGTAAATCCCCCCAGGAATTGTCGACCGCTCGAGTTCGTCATCTTCCCGCTCCGGTGAAGGTTTCAATACCTGGCGCCAGCCTCCAACGATTTCTACCGTTCCCGTGGTCTTAAAGAGCTGGGAGACAGCCTCGGTCATGAGAATGGTACGGTCATCGATGCCGGGTGGATAGAGGGAGGCTAGAAAACGCCGCACCACGAGATCGTAAATTTTCTCGTCTTTGGGTGACAGGCGACGGCCTGGACTTTTCCCGGTGGGGATGAGCCCATGATGGCCGGCTCGCCCTACGTCGGCTTCGTTAATAAGCCGAGCCGTCCGTAGCGGCGTGGGTACGCCTGAGACGAGGGACTGATAGGATTCCTGCTGTCGCAGTAAGACTAGCCGCTCCCCCACGCTCGAAGCCAGCTCGGCCGTCAAGTAACGACTATCGGTGCGGGGATAGCTTAACAGATGCTGGTCGTAGAGCCGTTGAGCGACGTCCAGTGTTTCTTGCGCTGTCATCCCGTAGCGCCGATTGCCCTCCTTCTGCAGATCATTCAAGGAATAGAGCAAGGGCGGCTTCAGGGTCACCCGTTTAGTGGTCACGGAAGCAATGGTGCCGGGGGTCCCCGGACCGAGCGGTTCCAGAAGGCGTCGTGCCTCCTCCTCGGTCGCAATCCGGTCAGGATGTTCCGTATGGGTCCCCTGCCACAGCCCCACGTAGGTACCCTCGGGGGCCTCAAACGTCACCGCCACCTGCCAATAGGGGGTAGGCGTAAAGGCCTCAACCTCCCGGTCACGGTCATAAATTAGCCGCAATGTGGGGGTCTGCACGCGGCCTACAGAAAGCGGCATCCCCGGCCTCCCATGGCGTAGAGAAAACGCCCGGGTGGCGTTAAGACCAACCAGCCAGTCCGCCTCGGCCCGAGCCCGGGCCGCCTCCGCCAAATGATCGTAAGCCGATAGGGGCTTCAGCTGACCGAGGGCGCGACGAATGGCCTCGGGGGTGTTTTCCGATAGCCACAAGCGTTCCACAGGCGCTTTTACCCCAGACAAATCCAGGATATAGCGAATAATCAACTCGCCCTCGCGGTCGGCATCGGTGGCCGCGACGACTCGTTCCGCTGATTTCAACAGGCGCTTGACAACTGCCAGTTGCGATCGCGTTTTCGCAATCGGCACAACCTGAAACACCTCGGGGAGCATGGGCAATGTCTCAAAGCTCCATCGCTTCCATGCGGGTTGGTAATGTTCGGGAGCCGCCAAGGTCGCTAGATGGCCATACGCCCAGGTCACGGCATCTCCTCCCACCGTCACATAGCCCTCGTGTTTTTCTGGCCGCCCCAGCACCCGTGCAATGTCCATGGCAACGCTTGGTTTTTCCGTAATGATGACGCGCATGAATGCTCCTTCAGATGGCATGAGATAGGCCGCCCCACGTTCCGGCTATTGTAGGGCCGATAAAAACGTACCGATGTCCTGTTTTCGGATCCTGCCCTGACCAATCCGAGCCACACCGGCCCCGGTCGCAAAAAACTCCAGGTTATAGGCCGGAACTTCCGCCACGCCCTCACTCCCGTAAGGAAAGAAGGTGCCGTCAATCGTAATCCCGTTGCCCATCATGCCAAATCCCCCATAGCCACGGTATCCGGCGTAGATACGAAGCTCCGTCTCCTCGATTTCGGTATTAATCTGAACACCGACAAACCCGTCCACGCGCGGGCCTCCCCGGGCATCCGATACCATCTGCTTTATGGCGTAGCGCCGAGTCTCGGAGAAGCGCTCGACCACCGGTGTGAGTTCTTGGTTCATAAAGTTCCACGCGGAGGCGATAGACCGGGTACGATAGCCGACCGGCATGCAGTGCCAATGATATCCGAGACAATATTGGGTCGGAATCCACCCCACCTGCAGGAGTTTATAAAACTCCTCGCCACTTAGGGGACTCACCAAGGGTGACTTTCCCGGCCTCACCCCGTCAAAGGCGACAGCCGTCCCGATGACACTGCATTCCACCAGGGTCTGGTTGCGGGAGAACTTAAATGTGGCATCGACAATGGCGTGCGCCCCGGCCAGCGCCGCTTCTTGGGACATGCGATTGATGGCATCGTTCTTGGCCCGATAGTAGGCATGAACCAGGTTCCTGGCATCATAGTTGCTGTCCAAATAAATTCGCCCACCCGTATCAGAAGCGGCTTGAAAATAACAACTACCGGTGACCTGTACCAAGGGGGTCATGCGAAGTTCATCGGCAAGATAGAGGTCATTGATATCCAAGGTGCTCATCCACGGGAGTTGTCCGCTGACGGTCTTCTTGACCCGTTCTTCGGCCGCTTCGGGAATATGTCCACGTTCCAGGGCGTCGCGGTCGCGACGCATTTGTTCCTCCGTTTCGGCATTATACTGGCGAAACGTCCCCTGAAGCGCCTGACTCAAAGCCACCTCGTTGGGGTTGGGCTTGTCTTGGCCGCTTCTTCGTCGAAACCATGGCATCGTTTTCCCCCCTAGCGCGGATCGTCCAGCGGCAGCACCAAGCTGGGTGCCGTCAGCTGCGATTCTTGGAATCGCTTGACCGCCGTACCGACGGCAAAAAACTCAATCACGTGGGCACCCCACTGATGGCTCGATTCGCGAAGGCTTACCCCGACAATGCCTTCCGCCTGAAGATCGGCGGCTTCCAGTTGCATGCGCTCCATGGCTAGCTCCCGGGCGTCGTAGAGCCCTTGGGTGTAGATGGTCATCTCTTGGTTCTGCCCCACTTGACGAAGAGCGGCCATCATCCCCTGATGGGCGATGTGGTACACGCAAGACCCCATCACCAAGCTCACGGGACGATATCCGGTCTTCATGAGGGTCCAGAAATCTTGACCCGACAAATCGGAGGTAAAGGGCTTGCCCTTAATGGTGCGGTGGCTGGTCCCGTCCTTTGCCCGAACCGCCGTGCCAATGGCGATAAACTCGGCTAAATGCTGGCCCCACTCGGCATGCTTGACTTCTAAGCGCACCCCAATGATGCCATCCGCTTTCAATGCGTCGGCTTCTTCTTCCATACGGCTCATTGCCAGTTCCCGGGCATTGTACATGGCCTGCGACAAGACCGTCATTTCTTGATTCTTTGACCAAGCCGACTGTTGAAACCCAATATGATATATGGACGACCCCATCACCATGCCCAACGGCTCAAACCCGGCCTCGTCCACCAACACAAATTCATTGACGGTTAAATCTGACGTGAACACATAGTGTCCCGATTCCCGGTTGAGGCGTTCTAACGCATCTTGGGGAATATCCTGATATTGATTCTCGTCCGTAACCAGCGCCCCCTTATTTCCTATTTTCTAAAGGCTATCGCGTATTTAGCATACCAAGCCTGACGACACTTGCCTAGTAAACCGGGGGGCTCAGGATGGCGGCGGTCAACCAGGCGGGCTGGGAATCGAGTGTATCGCTTTGCGTAATAGGTACCACTTCAAGCACGGTATCGTGCACCAATCGCCCCATGAGGTCGCTCCCCCCCCACCACGATGCTCCATGGCAGATCGACGGCCGCCGCGACAGCCCAAGCATGATCCTTAGGCTACCAGTAGTGTGGCGTTTGGCGTTTGCTCGGCATCCACATCAAGGCCTCCTCGATGCTGCTCTCGACCCGGAATCCGCATGCTTGGCCCGTTGCGAACCGGCAATGGGGTCGGGGGCAGTGCTGGGGGGGCTGCCCGGGTCTGTAGAGTCTGGCATGATCCCATCCCAAGCCGTCCCATAGCGCAAACGAGACAGCATTGGGCGTCGTGGTATACGACCTCAGCACGTCAACCAAATGCTCCGCTTGGTCGGAGTTTAGCGTGCCAATTTCCGGTGGGTCTCCGGCCCACGCTTCTTCCTCGCGCCAAACGCTCTCCGGCATGGCCATATGGCTGAAGTCGCTGGTCGCCAACATCGCCACGCCATTGTGGGCCGCCACGTCGGCCCATCGCACCCATGTGCCGTCTTTCGCCTGGGCGGTATGGAGAAGCCGTCCATACACGGGGCACCCGGCGGGTGCGATCGCAACCAACTGTCGATCCCAAAAGTTTGCCAGACGTTCTGTCATCCATTCGACTTCCCCGGCATCAAATACCCAATCCACCATCTCGTACCCCCAAGGGATCCACGTCATTAAGCTCATGAAGTAAACTTGGCATCGGTTGCCATACGCCGGACATGGGAGAACCTGATTTTCAAAGGGGAAATGCATGAGTTTTGTCCGCGAACGTGAGCGGCAGCCCTGTCGTGGGCTTAGTCAGGAAGCCAAATGGACCGCGTGATGATGCGCGCGGAGACGAGAACAAATACGCGCGAAAAGTATGATTCCGGAAAGTGTCTCAGCGCACGGTCCAACACCGAATTCACCGCGGCCAAGCCCGTGTGGCTCATGCAGATCGCCGGGAATCTCCCCGCACTGCTCCGGTGGAAATTTTTCCATCAACCGGCAATCCTGATAGTTGAGGTGATCAACACCCGCTCCGTCTCACAGGCCAACCGATACACAACATCGTCTGCCGAACCGAGCAAATCCGCAGCCGCGGCAGATAGCACGTCGTGTCCGCGGCTCCGTAGCCACCGATCCGTCTCGGCCCCGATGTTCTCATCCAACAGGATTTTCATGGAGCGTCGGAGTGAGCCGGTATTCGAGACGCCCACTGTCCCACCGCATACGCCCCGAAGGCGATCGCCGCTCGGACATCCTCCTCCGTCAATTGCGGATACTGTTGGAGGATTTCAGGGAGCGTCGCCCCTTCGGCCAGATAATCGAGAATCATCCGCACGGGAATGCGGGTCCCGCGAATCCACCTAGTCGCGGTGCCCGGGGCTCGACCTTACGCGGCGCTGTCGCCCCCGTATCTTCATCATTAGGATTATTAAGCATTCGGATTTCAACGAAGACCGACTACCGCCGGTCAGGCGCCCCATGCACGGTGCGCCCATTTATCGTTCCCGAATAAACCCACGTGGGAAAATGATGCTTCAACACCGCACATAAGCTAGCGCATGCCATGCAGCATTTTGCGAATCCTCGACGGGCTGATTACAGACACTAAATTAATGGCTTTTTATCCTCCGCGGTGCGGCTATTTGCAATTTTGCCGCTGACAGCCGCGTTGAGGAGCAGCACTGCACCGATAAATTTGGGAAACTTTTTCTGGAAGCGTCCGGAGGAGAACACAATGCCCCGTCGAATTAACAATATGTGCCACCAAAATATATTCACCCAAATAAGAGTGGGCAATTGGGATGTTGCAAATATGCTAAAAATAAAGGGCGTTGGTTCTTTAATGAGGCACCGCTGTGCTGGGTGGTGTCATGATAACTACCGCGGCGTTTGCTGCATCCACCCCCCCTTCATCAGGAGTCATCAGCCCCAATTTGAATGCATGCAACCCTGGATCAGAGTATGTTGTCCAGACCAATGATGGACAGGTGCGGATTCCCCAAACCGCCACCGGATGGAAGACTTGGACCACCAATTGACAGGGAACAGGACACGGATAGCCATTGTTCATTGGTCGAAGTCGCAGGAGGGCGTGGGGCATGAAGAGTAAAACCGTTTTCTTGGGTGGAATTGTTGTCTTGGTGACGAGTCTTTTATCAGGTTGCGGTGCAAGCACGAGCCCCAAATCTTCGCAGGCGCCTGCGTCTTCGCGTGCGGCTACGCCCTCATCATCGCACGTAGCCCCGAATAGCTCTACCTCCACGTCCCCTCAGTCTGCATCTAAACTAGGGCCTCTACCCCCACTGGTCGGGGCTAAAACGTTAGCATCCGATTCGGGGACAGGCAACGCCCATGTCGGTGCTATCGTGGTATCCGCTAAGTGGCTTAATTTGCAACTGGAATGCGATGGTAATGGAGAGGTCACGATTCCCGCGTTGGGAAAGATGAAAGGGTGCGATGCGGGCTTCGTGTTTTTAGACCAATGGCCTGGCCTTACAGGGAACCGCCTGAATATCAACGTCCAAGCACCGCCGCGTATGCGTTGGATCCTTCGTTTGTCATCATCACCAATCAAAAACGTTCTCTCGTCATCGGGTCAGTGACGCGGTGCGCCGGTTATAGCGGCGATGAAGTTCTGAGACCTATCGTCGCTTTCCTCCTGTCTGTGTCGCCCACCTTTGCAGGCCCGACCCACGACTAGCCCGGCGTTTCGGGGCGAGTCATCGTCCATCGGCGTGTTCATCTCCATATATGGCCTTCATGTCCTGTTGATCGTATAGGGCTCAATATGTAACAGCTTTCGCATCACAGATACCTCATGCACTCACGAGTCTACCGATTATATCTTCGCGAAGATCGTACATTTCCCTGCGCTCGGCGGGTTGCTGCGCGTGCTGGGAAGCGTGCTCATCAGCTTGACACTCTCATGCCTCCATTTTCCGCTGCTTGAATCGGTCATATTGCGGCTCCTACCACTCCGGTCTGTCCGACGCATAGTGGGCAGCCGGCTTGGGCCATTGCAACTGGTGCCCATTCCACTGACCGACCGGCAACAACGCCCGTTGTATCCCCGGTGCATCCTGAACGTCAACGACCCAGTCCTCGCTCCCGTGCGGGCTCTCGGCCGGGGCGGGATGCGGATCCGGAGGCAACTGCCGTAGCCAGTGAGCCGTCCGGGCGAGCGACAAGCGCCGGATAGGCGTCCCCCCGTGCATCCGCTGTTCGCGAATTCCTTCGAGGGCGGCCGCCGCGGCCAAATATCCTGTGCCATGATCAAGCAATTGACAGGGAAGCGATCCGGGCTGTCCTGTGCTCCCCCCTTCGATCCACCCGATGCCGGTAGCGCTCTGCACCACGCTGTCAAATCCGCGCCGCGACGCCCAAGGACCGTGGTGGCCCCATGCGCTGAGCAGGATGATGACCAATCCCGGGAACCGCTGGCATAGACTCTCAGGGGTGAGGCCAAAGCGGTCCAGTGAGCCCGGCCGATAACCCAAGACGACAATGTCTGAATCCCCTAACAACCGGTCGAGTATCGCCTGTCCGTCCGAAGTGGTGAAGTCCACAGCACTGCTGCGCTTGCCCAACAAGGTATCGGCCGGTAGACCTACGGGCAAGTCGGGCCATTGCGGGGGATCGATGCGGAGCACGACGGCGCCGAGAGCCGCCAAATAGCGTGTACACACGGGCCCGGCGATGACCCGCGTCAAATCCAGCACCCGTAATCCCTCGGCGGGAAGAGTTCCTGGGGGCCATGACCGGGGAGCCGCCCCGCCCACGTTCGCTCGGTCCACCAAGGGTTCGGCGGCCACGGCCATGCCTTGGGGATGGATAGACCACTCGTCGGGCGACCGCATCGCGGTGGCGATGCCCCCGGCCTTCCACACGGCCGCTTCCAACGCCTCGGCGGACCATCGCTGCATGGCCTTTCCGACGGCCGCCTCCGACTCCGCCGCTATATCTAATACCCGGAGCAGGGCCCGCCGATGCCACGGGTAATTGGCATGCGTGCGCACCCATCCATCCGCCACCTCCCAAAAGCGGGAGAGGGGCGCAAAATCCAATCCCAGGGGGCGCCCGTTCCACCGAAACACCGACCCACTATGCATCGCGGCCGCGACGTGCCGTTGGCTGACTAACACCGTGGGGAGAGCCTTTCCTCGTGCTTCATCGAGGGCTACCCCAGCTAACAATGCGGTTGCAATCGTGGCCGTGGCGGCGGCTTCCACAGGATGGCGCCCCACTAAGTGGCCGCGCTCCCCCTCTAATGTCAACATAGAGAGCGGGGCGCTTTGTGGGATTTGGCCGGACACGGCGCTCCAGAGGTCCGCCATCACGTTGTACCATTCTCGGTTTGTCATGAATATTCACCCGCTTCCCGACGCATGGGGTCTGTATTCACTCTCGCAGGCGTTCATTGGAATCTAACGCTCGGCTTTATATGTCAGCATCGTGAAGAACTGCCCAAAGCCCTCATCGGCAATCGCTCGGGCTAAGGCGCGCGCATTGGGCCGCTGACCCGCGGCGCTTTGCCGGTTCCATTCGGCCAGCGCCCAGTTCCACACAAACCGCGCGGTGCCAGCGGCTTGCTTAAAGGACCGGATCTGATCCGGCGTCGGATCCAAACGAATCTTGTGGGCTAACGTCGGCATGGATGGCCTCCTTTAAGCTTTTGCGATAGTTCCGCAAACCGGACAACCGGGCGGAAAAGACATGCGTAATGGTGAGTAAGTCTTGGACCAACTCTGGCTCGGGTGACAAATGCTCTTGGTTGAGGACTAGAATCTCGCACCCCTGGTGCTGACAAAATCGCTCGAACCACTCATAACCAAATCGCGTCAGTCGGTCTTGATCGGCCAGGATCAATGTGCTGATTTCGCCGGCCTCCACGGCATCCATCAAGGCCAAAGGCCGCTGGTGTCGGAAAGCCAAGATTTGATCTTCAGTGTAATAGCGCCGTCCGGTGTCGGTCCGCCCGGCAGGCTTGAGTCGCCCTTCACGATCCCACCGTTGGACCGTCTTGATGTTCACCCCGAGCAAACGGGCAACCTCGTGACTAGTCAATGTGCGCTCCATGACGCTGAAGAGCATGAACACGATACACGAACCGAATCATACAAGACCCCTAATAGCATTTTACTGACTATTCTACCATGGATTATCGGATCGATTCCGGTGGCAATGCCGGAAGTCTGGACGACTAATCGACGCCGTTCATTTACTATGCGAATAATACGATCCGGCCCGTTTATTCCTTAAGACGGCCGATTGCGCGTACGTTAATCTATGCGCCCCAGCGGGTCGAACCCGGCCGAAAATACGCCGTCATGGGAATTCCGATCCATCACATTGTCCGCCTTTTTGCCCTCATATGATGGAGCCATCATAAAATCCGCTCACTCGAAATCTTTTGGTGAGCAAACTCATCTTAGACGAAAACAGGGCGGGGCCCGTACCCAAACGTAATCCGGACCCGCTTCCTCTATTTGCCCCGTCTAGGGCGGCAACCCGGATGACACAATTGCCGGGGGGGGGGCAGACCCGCGTACCTAAACACCGCCAAGATCCCGTCGGTCCGAAACACCGCTCGCCCTCTTGGTTTTGGTCTTACAGCGTATGCCGTCCCTCACCAATCGAGCGGAACCGCTTCACCGTAACGGGGTATCACCAAGGTCACCCCCGCCCGATAGGCCAAGTGTGCCGCTTGGCCAACATCACCCAAATTATTGGGATAGGTCTCAAAATGCATGGGAACCAGCACGCGCGCACCTACCCCTTGAGCGACGTCTACGGCTTCCTCAGGGGTAAAGTTCCCCACCAAGTCCAGGGCTTCGCGCTTAAAACTGCGCCCGTTGATGGGAAGGAGAACCATGGTCACCCCGAGTCCCCGGAGTGTTTCCTCGAGTTCAAGATACGGTAATGAATCGCCACTGTGGTAGACGACGGCGCTTCCCGTCTGAACGACATAGCCCAGAAAACGACCGTCCGGAACGCCAAAGTGGTAGCCTTCCTCCATGTGGACCGCATGGCGCGCGCGTATCGGAGTAATCACCAGGCTCCCCATGGTATAGGCTTCACCCGGCACTACCCCTTGGACATGAGCCAATCCCAGCCGTTGAGCGTGGTCCCGGATCGGCTCGGGAACGACCACTTTCAGATCCGGCAGTACCTCTTGCAAAGCTTTCAGCGTCCAATCATCCAAGTGGTCATGATGTTCGTGCGTGACCAAGACACCGTCCAAGTGGCCGATCTCTCGTGGGCGAAGCACGGGCGGGCGAAGCCGTGGATCCGCCTTAAGGAATAAGTCAATGCCGAGGCGCGTTGAACCATCCTCAATCACAAACCCCGCCTGTCCATACCAACGAAGAGCCCTCATCGCACCCAAGCTCCCAGCCACCATTGGTGCGGAGCCACTTCAACTGTCGATTGGCCGTCCAGGGTCCCCTCTAAGGGAGTCGCTTCAAGTGGGCTCTCCCCGTGATTCATGACCAACACCTGCCCGTTTGAAGAGACCGCCGCTTGCCCCAGCGATCCTTGAAGATGAATTCTCGGCGACACCTTAAAAAGGCTCATCAAACTGTGATACAAGGGAAGAAGTCCGTCGACGGGCCCGGAGGCCGCTTCAATGCCCAGGGCATTGACCACCACGCTCCCCCGACCCAATGGCTGACGAAAGAGTACCGGCTCCCCCGTATCAAGTCGGGACAACACCTCAGCGCCGGAAGGGGAAAGGCTTACGAAATCGGCACCGTCGAAAATTTCGAGGTCAGCGTCGACAGCCCCCCGGATGCGCGCCCCGCCCGTGAACCGTTCCTTCACGTTGTAAAGGCTCGCCCGCTCAACCCCTAGAAACCCAGTCAAATCCGGGAACCAATAGGTATAGGAGTACGCGACATACAAGTGCCCACCTTGTCGGACCCACTCTTCGAGGCGCAGACGCAGTGGCTCGCCGATGCGAGGCGCCACTAAAAAGAGCGTATCCACAGAATCCAGATCCAAAAGGGAGGGAATGTCTTGGCGTACCCGATCGGTTGGCGGAATGGGTTCGCGAAGCACCCGCGGGTTGTACCCCAGTTGAGCCAGATTTCGGAGGATGCGGGATGCTGCGCGGGTCATGAGTTCCCCTTCCGGTCCTCGCCGAAAGGGAATGATTTCCGTCTGTAGGGCGGGAATCAAAACGCCTAGGCGGTCCGGCTCGACCGTCCCAAATTTATCCGCCAAGGGTCCGAATTCCCGCATCGCCTCAGCGGTCGGCTTCTGGGTTCCGTCGACCTGCAACAATCCAAAGCGTAACTCGAAGGGATGATGTGAGTAAGGCATGGTGGTCGGCAAGTCAAAGTCGGTGAGACACCATCCCCAGGCCCCGACCGCGCCCGCCATCAATGCCCCTGCTAATTGCGAGCGGTAAAAGGCCCCTTGTTGGTCCCGAGTACCAAACGCATCGGTGGTGCCGAATTCTTCCAACAACACCGGACGGCGGCCCTGTCCCATGGCGCAATGAACGTAGGACGCCATGGCCACTTCCGCTGGGTCAAGGGCCTCCGGATAGACATGGGGGCCCACGATATCGACATATTTCTGCAACATGTCCACTTGAATGCCGGTATCAGCCCCCATGGCATTCCAGAGGCCGTCCCCGAGAGTAATGGGCCGCTTTTTCGGGTCATGCTCCTGAACCGCATCAGTCATGCGAGAAATCCATGCTTCAAATATGGTCGGCGTGGTGGTCCCCGCGTATAGTGGCCACTCATTGGTCAGTACCCACCCGGCGATGCTGGGCATTGTCTGGAGACGCGTCACACTCCGACGGATAAAGGATTCTTCGTGCTCCACCATAAAGGGGTCCGTCCACAGGTCCCGTCCTTGACGCCAAGGCGGATCCCAGTTTCGCCCGGACATATGCCCCACCAAAAGCGTCGGAAAGGTCTTTAACTGCTCTTCAGCCGCGAGATCTAGAAAACGCGCCACCCGTTCCCAGACAATCGGGTTGTCTACACCGGGCTTCGGCTCGAAATCGGGCCAATAGAGGAAAAATCTAAGGGTATCGAGCCCCATTTGCCGAGCCCACCCTAACTCTTCTCGTACCGCTGGTTCATCCCACTCAGTCCACATGCGCGGCCCGCCGACGCGGCTCCAATAATTGGCACCTAAACTAAATTCCGTCATTGTCCTTCACCTCTCCATGATGTAGAAAAGGGCGGGTTTCCCCGCCCCCCAAAACGCTCACTAACCGCGGCAGGTTTGCACGAAGTCCCGGTACCA
>DAHWKG010000092.1:0-9509 GCA_027343765.1 Sulfobacillus sp. | reverse complement strand
AGGTCGGCACTTCTACCCGCAAACCCGAACACCGTCTCACCGAAAGGAGTCGCACCCATGCATCTCTACCTCGATCCCACCGATCGCGTCTTCCAGGATCCCGAGCGCACCTGGGCTTTGATCCGACTGTGGCAGATGGCGGACGACCAGGGGGCCCTGGTGGCCACCTTCGATCAGTTGGCTGACACCTGGGCCGTTTCACGCCACACGGTGCAACGCCTGGTGCGCGAGCTCGAAGCCGGCGGCTGGCTCGAATCCACCGGACGTCGGGGCCGCACGCCCTGCTACCGCCTCACCGGACAGGGGATCGCCCGGGAAGAGGATCCAGGCCTCGACGCCAGCGGGGTGCCGGCACCGAATCCGCCCAATCGGCCAGCACCAGGCGTGACGCTCCCCGAACCGGTGGCATCTGAAGCACCGCATGGCACCACGCACCCCACCCCTCCTTTACGTTCCGGCCAGGATGCGACCCGCACTGAAGCGTCACGGTTGCTCCACGCCCACGTGAACGCTTACCAGGATCGGTTCAGCCAGCCCTTCTTGGTGGCATGGCCCCGAGACACGGCGATCTACCGACGTCTGGTAGAAGCCTATGGGGTCGAGACGGTCGAGCGCGTGCAGACGGATTACCTGGCGCAGTCTCTCACGAGCTTCGCGGCCAAGCGTGGGTTCTCGGTACCGCAATTGGCCAGCGAGATGGCGCACCGGGTCGAACAAGAGGCGATCCGGCGGCAATTGACAGAAGACCAGCAGGTCTTACTCGATGCGTTAACCGGCGAGGGGATGGACCCGGTGCGGGCCTTGACGCTCGTCCACGAGTCGCCCCTCCCACAGATCCGGGGGTATGTGGCCACCTACCAAGCCAAAAAGGCGTCGGACCGTCCCTGGTCACTGGCGCAGTTGGAACGGGCCATTCGAGAACGGTGGGTGATGCCTTCAATGGCCCAAGCTCCGCAATACCCGCTGTTTCCCGGCATTCCGGAAGCAGGCGACTGGGTGGACGGCGCAATGCCCAAACACTCCCATCCGAGCCGCCAGGCAAGCGATGCCACACCCCTGACGGTGAAAGATTCCACCGTCCTCTTGGGAGAGTGGCTGGCGGAACAAGTCCTCAAGGTGTAGGAATAGCGGGCGCAATTGCGTCTTTTCGCGCGTCATGCCACAATTAATACACGTCACCAAAATTTGTCAGAAACCATTGCGTAAAAATTGCGTGTCAAAAAAGGAGTGGAGTGTAAATGAGCGTCACCACGACAGAGCGCGGCACCGAAACGGTGACCGGCCAATTGGAGCGGGTGGTGTATCGGCATCCCCAAACCGAGTGGGCGGTTGGCCAGGCTTTCTTGACCGGGCACGCAGGGCGGCAATCGGTCGTGGGGCGTCTCACGGATATCCCCCTCCGAGAAACCATGGTCTTCTACGGGACGTGGGAGACGCATCCTCGGTATGGCCGCCAGTTTCACGTCCAAGCGGCCCGCCGCGAAGACCCTCTGACCCCGTCCGGCATTGCCCGCTATCTCACGGTGGCGCATTGTCCGCATCTCGGCCCCAAAACGGCGGCCAAGTTGGTGGCCCAATTCGGGGAAGAGACCCTGACTGTGCTCCGCTCCCAGCCGGCGCGCATCGGGGCCTTGCCCGGATTTTCCCTGAAGCGGGCCCGGACGTGGCAAGCCTTCTTTGCCGAACAACGCGGCGTCGAAGAGGTGATGATCTGGCTCTTGCAATATGACATCGACCCGAGTGTGGCCCGGCGCTTATACCAGGAATTCGGTGCGGCCGCGATGGCCCGCGTAAAAGATAATCCGTATGCGCTAACCCAAGAACTCTGGGGCGTCGGGTTTCGGACGGCAGACCGGATGGCGCTCTCGATGGGCTGGGAGCCCTTGAGTCCCGAACGCTTGGAAGCGGTCTGGCGCTTTGGCCTCGAAACGGCGCTCGACTTCGGCGAGTGTCTACAGACGACGGCCCAGCTCGTCGATCGCGCCGTGGAACTGATCAGTGATCAAGACCCGGATGCCGTGCGGGCGGCCCTCGATACCTGCATGCCCCGATTCCGGGCATTGGTGGATCTGAAGCAAGACCCGGATTCTCTGGGCTGGCAGTTGGGGTGGGTGGCCAAGAAAGAACAGCAGTTGGCCGAGCGTCTACGACGACACACCGTCCCCCTGCCGACGGCGCATCCGGTGGATTGGGCGTGGCTCACTGGAGCGGCGCACGTGACCTATGCCCCGGCTCAACAAGCCGCATTAGCAGGGGTGCTCCAAGCGCCCTTCAGTATCATTACGGGTGGACCCGGCACCGGCAAAACCACGCTCTTGAATGGGCTCCTGACCTGGTTGACGGGGCATGAAGGGGTGGCATCCGAATCGATCCTCTTGGCGGCTCCCACGGCCCGAGCGGCTCAACGGATGCAGGCGGTCACCGGGCACGAAGCCCTCACGGCGCATCGGCTGTTGGAATGGAGTCCCCAAGAACGGGGCTTTCTCCGCAACGCCGACCATCCGCTGGAGGCCGATTGGCTCATCGTGGACGAAACCTCGATGGTGGATCTGTCTCTGGCCCATGCCCTCTGGCAAGCGACGGGGCCGCGGACCCAGGTGGTGTGGATCGGCGACGAGCATCAGTTGCCCTCGGTGGGCGCGGGGAGTGTGCTCAAAGATCTGATCGCCAGTGACCGCTTTCCGGTGTTTCGGCTGACCCACAACTTTCGGTCATCGTCCGGCATTACGGTGGCGGCCCACGCACTCTTAGGGCATCACATCCCGACATCCAACCGCGAGGCGACGTTGGTGCCGTATTCCAAGGGATCCGACAAGCTCCAGGTCCAGCGCGATCTCGTGGCCCAAGTGCGGGCCTTTCATGACCACGACGGCTATGCCTGGGATGCGATTCAAGTCCTCACCCCGATGCGGCGCGGGCTCTTAGGCACGGAGGCGCTGAATCCCCTCCTCCGGGATCTGATGAATCCAGGCTCGGCCAAAGCGCAGACCTGGACGACCGCACAGGGCCTCAGTCTCCGCGTGGGGGATCGGGTGATGCAAACTAAAAACCGCTATGCCAAAAACGTGTTTAATGGCGACTTGGGGGTGGTGGACGCCATCGGCCCCGACTCCGACGCAGACCCCGGTGAACGCGAGGATCTGGTCTGGGTCCAGTTCGCCGACACCCGGGCCCACTATACGCCCGAAGAAGCACGCGACCTCCAGTGGGCCTACGCCATTACGGTGCATAAGTCCCAAGGGTCGGAGTATCCGGTGGTGGCCTTCCCGCTCTTCTTCGACGCCTACATGATGCTGTACCGCAACCTGGTGTACACGGGGATGACCCGGGCGCGGGAGCGGCTGTGGATGCCCAACGAGGCTAAGACCCTCTGGCTGGCCCTCCATCGCGGCGATAGTGCGGCGCGGCAGACGCGTTTGGGCGCGTTGTTGGGGTAACGATTCGCCAGATAATGTGTGTTGGTTAGGGCCCTCACTCGAAAACGGGTGAGGGTGTTTGCGTTGTACGACCATCTTAATCCCACACAAAAATTCGAGAGGATGATTCATGATGCCGTCTTCCATTGATCCCCGTAAATTGCGACCCCATCCCGCTAATACCGTGTTTGATCCGTTAGCTCCTGAGGTGTACCAAGCCCTCCAAGAGGATATTGCGGCCCACGGAATTCACGATGCCTTAATGGTGACACCGGATTTGATTTTGATTAGCGGCCATCACCGAGCAAAAATCGCCGTGGAACTCGGGTTGGCGACCGTGCCGATCGAGATTCAAGACGTGGATGCCACGGAAGCCGAACGCCTCTTAATCGCAGACAACGTCTTGCGCCGGCAGTTGAATCCGATGGAACAGGCCCGATTGATTCAGCGGTTGCAGAAAGAGTACGGGATTAAGGCGGGGAATCCTCAATTCGGCGCTCGTGAAATTATTCACAATAATTCCGACAAAATGTCGGAATTAACTCTGAAGGCGGGAGTCACGAACGAACGCCAAGCGCAACGCCTCAACCAACTCAACAAACTCATCCCACCGCTCCAAGCATTGGTGAGCAGCGGCCAACTCGGCACGTCGCACGGAGCGGCTTTAGCGATTTTAGAAGCCGCCGAGCAAGAAGCTCTTTATGAGGCGGTCGGCGATGCGGTAGCGACCCTCAAAGTGGCTGACATTCAGGCGGCGAAACACCAACCGGATACCCAGGCCTTGACGGCCCAAATCACCACGTTGCAGGCCGAACGCGATCGTCTGCAAACCCAGTTGCGTCACGCCGAAACGGCTACCGCCCAGGCACCCGATCCGGCTCTGTTGGAGGCGTTACGGGACCAGTTAACCGCGTCCGAAGAGACCGCCCAGCACTATGCGGATGAGCTCGCGCGCTTACAGGCACAAAGTCGTGTGGAACGAATCGTCGAGAAAATCGTACCCGATCCCGCTACGGTGGATCAGTTACAGCAAGTGGAACAAACCTTAAAGACTCTCCGTGCTCAATATGACCAGTTGCAGGAAAAGTACACGGCGGTGACAGCGGTACCGACACCTCCGGCGTCGCCTAAGCAATCTGCGGCGCCCGGACCGGAAGAGGTTACTTTAGTCAATCGTCTGGAAATTCTCCGGCGGGAAATTGGGATGGCCGAGCGCGAACTCGGGCGCCGACGCACAGGATTAGAGTTTATGGGGGTGGGGCGCACCGCGATCCAACAAATGGACAAGGCGCGCGCCACCTTGGAGGCATTAGCCGCCGGGGAGCTCGATTCCCTGATTCCTCCCGAAATTCTGTCGTGGAGTGGGCGTCTGAGGCAAATGGCGGACTGGTTAGAACGTCTTGTTCATCAACCCTCGAGCCAACGCGTGGTCGATATTCACGCGTATTCCCGCGATTAGCGGGTCGGGCTCTTTATTGCGAAAGGAGTCTTATCCATGATTGATCCACGTGTTATGCAGGAAACATTTCTGGTCCAGGATCGGTATTCACCATTCGAAACCGCCCCACGAGCCCTAGAGTCGGCGGTCGATCTGAATGCCATGATTGAGGATGAACTGCTACAAATGCGACAAGCTAGCGAGAAAAAGAAAGCACTGGATGCTCAACAGCAAGCCTTACAGGAAACACGTTTGGTGAACATCCAATCGACGTTGAACGAAATAGCGCGCAAAGACCAAGAGCTCCAATTGACCATGATGGAGCTCCAAAACACGCGCGGACAATTGGAATCGGTGAAAGCAACGTTTCCCGTGGCGGCGTCGGCAGACTACGATCTGTTACGCAAGGCTTTGCACACGTACGCCGATCTGTGGTGTGAAAAAGATCCCTCCATTTCACGACGTCAAGCCATTCAATTGGTGACTAATCGCTTAAAACGTGAATATGCCGATTTGACCACGACCGAAAATAGTACCGAGACGAAAAGGAAACCCCTTAAACACTTGCACAACTTTCCCGGTATGCGTGTTCCGGAAGCTTTGGCGTTTCTCGACACCTTGCCGTATCCCTATCCACAGGGCGTCCTCCCGGCATCAACAACTGCCACCGAAAACTCCTTACCGCATATCATCATCTGGAGTTCGGATGAAGGCGCACGGTTACGACTCTTGCGGCAGGAGCGTCAATTGACCTTGACCCAATTAAGTACCAATGTTTATCGAGCACCGAGTACGTTGTGGAGCTATGAGAAAGGACGGGCGCGTCCCGACACTTTCACGCTCCAATTGCTGGCGCGAGAATTCGGCTTATCCCACGCGGCCTTGATCGATTACCTGGAGGGATCCGCATGACTCCTCACGAAGCTGCGGCCCAAGCACACGCTTTGCGAAAACAGGGCTTAAGCATCGCGTCTATCGCGGAACGATTGGGCTGTAGTGTATCGACCGTAGAGAATCGCCTAGCCGTCACCCGCTTAATTCCTGACGCTCGTCGCTATTTGGATACGGAACACTTAAGTGGGGTGGCCCTCGCCATCTTAGCTCGACAATCTCCGGCCATTCAAAAGCTGATTGTGGCGGAAGTCAGACGATCCAAGATGCGCGCGGTCACCATTCAGTGGATGACACAAATGGTGCGGCAAATTAAGGCGGCCCAAAAAGGCTATGCACCGCCTGTGGCACCGTTTGAGGCCGAGACATCCCCCCCTAAAGCGTCCATAGGACCCCCGCCGATAGACGAATCCGATCCCGATGTGTTGGCTCAAAAAATTGCCGAGATGAAACGGGAAATTCAACTTTTAGATCGTCAGCTGGTATTGCGCCGCACGGGATTGGAATTCATCGGTCAAGTGCAGCGATTGTTGGAATCCCAACAAAGGCTGGAAATTCTCGTAAACGGTGAACTCGATCACGTGTACTTGCCCGATGTGGTGCGATGGCGGATGGCCTTAGAGCATGCCTTGGAAATTGTGAAGCTGGTCGAGATGCGTCAACAGTCTTATCATGGCGCGCATGGCGCGTTTGACTCCTTAGACATCCTCGTCGAACCCACATCCCACACCTCTACCCCTAATGTTAAAGGAGGTCCTTCATGACTCAACCTCAATCCGCATGGCCTACGGGCGAACAAGCTACGTTAGCCGCCGCGACTCGGGACCCAGGTTTTCTGGCGACAGTGCTCGATGCCGGTGACGAGGTATTTACGCACGCCACCAGTCGCCGGGTGTGGCAAATCATGGCCCAATTACGCGAACAAGGGCACCGCGTCGATCGGGCAGCCGTCGAACTCGCCTTGGGACAACCGCTCGATGCCCACCCCTCGACGGACTATTGGCCGGTTCTACTCGAGCAACGACTCCATCGTCAACTCGGGATGTTGGGACGCTGGCTCAACAAACCCCATGATCATCTCGGCGCGACGGCGGTGGCGGCCCGGGCGCTCCAATCGTTGAACCAAGCCCTCACCGCGACCCAGCAAAGTCGAGTCTTTGGGGCCGAGGAGGTAGCGGCCGACGGACTCTCGGGACTTGCCTTGGGAGACCCAACCTGGCTGTCGGCGGGGGTTACCCTCTGGGATACGGCGACGGCCGGCTGGGGTCCCCAAGACTTGGTGTTGCTCGGGGCCCGCCCCTCCCAAGGCAAAAGCGCCCTCGGGGTGCAGTGGGCCTGGAATACGGCGCAATCGGGCCGGGGCGTGGCGTTTTGTAGTGTGGAGATGGCCCCGGCGGCGATTGGTGTCCGCGCGCTGTCCCAAATCACGGGACTGCCCAAAGCCGCCTTGCAGGGGATTGCCCTAGCCTGGCCCACCACGCAAGATCCCCAAGTACTCCAAGCTTTAACGCATCTGCGCCAATGGCCTCTCCGGGTCATTGATGCCAATGGCGCCAGTGTGGCGGATCTCCAAGCCGCCGTGGCCCGAGCGGAATACAGCGGGCCCCGAATCGACGTGGTCATCATCGACTATCTGCAACTCCTCCAGTCTTCGCGCCGAGAATCTTCCCGCGAACAGGAAATTTCTCGGATGTCCCGGGATCTTAAAGCATGGGCGCGGCGGGATGGTCGGTTGGTGGTGGCCTTGAGTCAACTCAAACGCCCCAGTGATGCGGCACCGGATCACGTGCCGTCGTTATCTGATCTAAGAGAATCTGGAGCCCTCGAACAAGATGCCGATGGGGTGGCGTTTATCCACCACACCGAAGCCGGCGGCGTGGATCTGATTATGGCCAAGAACCGCAACGGCCCCACCGGACGCGTCCCGGTTCGCTGGGAGCCGTCGACGACGGTGTTTTACTAGGAGGCACTGATGCAAACTTTACGCGAAGTCCAACAAGCCGGGATTACGCTTTATGTGACCAAGACCGGCGAAATTCGCATGAAAGCACCCGGCTTACATCCCGCCGCCCTGAAGGTCTTACGCGCACACAAACCGGACATCATCGCGGAATGGCTGTGGACCTCGCTCCAGACCCCCGCCGTCTTGCAATGGGATGACTCCATCGCGGAGGCCATTTTGGCGTTCGCGATGCGGCTCATGGCCCATCCCCGGTTAGAGCGCTTAGACGACGCGGACGACATGCGACGGGCCGAAGCCGCCGTCGACTGGGCCTATCAATCCCATCAACTGGTGGCGGTCTTTGAGGCCGCCAAAACCTGGGTGCTGGCTGTCGCGGATCATGCCGTCCCGATCGGACCCACCCTTAAGACGTCGCCCGCGTCCTCGCATCACAGGGCTGGTACCGACAGCGAAAGCAGTACTGACAGCGAAAGAGGGGAACCCCATGGCAGCACTCATCGATCAACCGTTCGAAACACCCGAGACATCGCCTGATATCACGTCCACCGTGTGGCAGGAGGCCAGCCGCGCGCTCGCGAGACACTTTCGCGCCTGGCAGAATCAGGAGCTCACCATTACCTGCGACGAAAATTCTTTGTGGCCCGCCAAGAATCAAAAGGCCAAATCCCGCACGCTCTCCGGACTTGTCGATTATGTGACGTCATCCGGATTCGGCTTGCGCCACCAGATGCGCGGCACGTGGGGCGACGCGGAGGGGCCTTGGGTCCGCGTTTTCTTTGCGTGGACCGATCTCTGGCATACCCATGAACGGGTTTTGGTGAGCGGCACAATGACGGAAGGATCCCTGACCTGCGAGGCCCGGGACGTGGTCGCCGAATGGCTCGTCACCACCCAGGCCCAATGGCCTTTACGGGGACCAGAGTTAGTTAAGTCGGGGAACGCGGGGGGTGCCGATGCCGATGCCGCAGAACTCCACCATCGATTGGCTGAGCTTGCGGACTGAGGTCGATCTCGTCTCCCTAGTGCGGGAACGGATTCCTTTGGTCCAAAAGGGATCGCGGTGGCTCGGCCGCTGTCCCTTTCACGACGATAAAGCCCACCCCAATTTGGACGTGGCCCCGGATCGGCAGTACTGGCGCTGTTGGGTCTGCGGGGTGGGGGGGGATGCCGTCGATTGGATTCGGATGACGCAAAACTGTTCCACTATGGAGGCGGTGCGCTATCTCCGCCAATGGCGCGGGGATCCCGTGGTGCCCGCCCGGCCTTCGCGACCCGATCC
Organism: Sulfobacillus sp.; assembly: GCA_027343765.1. Taxonomy (GTDB): domain Bacteria; phylum Bacillota; class Sulfobacillia; order Sulfobacillales; family Sulfobacillaceae; genus Sulfobacillus_B. The sequence goes on along the minus strand of DAHWKG010000092.1, from coordinate 522 downwards.
CTTTCCCCGCGCCTCCCGGTCCCATCGCGATGCGGCCTATCAAGTGCTGGTATCGACACTCGGTTTATCGGATCCGCATCGGGATGCCTTATTGGCCCGGGGATTGTCCCTCCGGCAGATTCGTGCCAACGGCTATGCGAGTTTACCGCCGGGGGTCCGGTTGGAGGCCCTCGAAGCGCTCCGGCGATCGGTCTGGGACCTGCACGGGATTCCTGGGGTGGCCTATCATGCCGACCGGGATCGGTGGCAGATTAAAGGGGCTCCCGGCCTTTTGATTCCCGTGCGGGACCGCTTGGGACGGATTCAAGCCTGTCAAATCCGCAACGACGGCACGGGGCCCCGCTATCAATGGCTGACGTCAACACCGGATGATCACGGATGGACCGGGACCTCGTCCGGGACGCCGTTTCACGTGGCGGGCACTCGGTGGATGCATGGGTCGGCCACGTGGTGGGTCACCGAAGGTCCCTTGAAGGCCGACGTCGTGGCTTCGCACGTGCATCATCCGGTGATTGGGATCCC
>DAHWKG010000089.1:0-8558 GCA_027343765.1 Sulfobacillus sp. | reverse complement strand
CGTACTCCACGAGCGCGTCAAAATCAGGAAAGAGCCGCAGGAATGGCGATCGTACGACATCCTGTTGCCACAGCCGGGCGGTATCTTCCAACAGATCCAGCCGATACCCGTCGATGCCGCCGACCCAGTCGAATTGAATGGTGGGAGACGCTTGCCAGAGCGCCACGGCTTGACTAAAGAGACCGGCATTGGACCGGCCAATCACCGTAACTGGCGCCGCGCCCATCCCGCGATACACCTGACCCCGGCCCGACGCGAGACCTTGCACCGGAATCACTGATCGGTCATGCCACCTCAGAAGTCGCGTGGCCACGGCGGCAATCGCGGGGCCAAACCGGAACGAGGCCGTCAAGCGCAAATCCTGATCGGCTGTAATTGCCGTCATGGCATCAATGGCACCTCGCCAGCCATAAATGGCTTGATAGGGATCCCCGACGAAAATTTGTTGGGCCTGGGTTTGACGGAGCACCATCTGGAGCATGACGGGATTCGCATCTTGCGCTTCATCGAACAAAATGGCGTCATACGGCCACCGGGGCTCGGAGAGGGCATAGAGCTTTAAGTAGCCATCGTGCATCATGCCCACAGCGGCATCCAGCGGATCTTGCATCCGGGACCACACCCGCTCGGCATCGCGCACGGCGTGGAGGGGATCGGCCCAGGCGAAAGGCCCCTGCCAGTCGCTCGCGGTCAGCGGAATGTGCGTCGGTAAAATCTGCGTGTCCGTACTAGCCCAAAATTGTTGCAGAGTCCGAATCACGACGTCGGCCCACGCGGCTTGCGCGGTGTGCGGGACGCCAGGAAACAACCCGGCTTGCACCAGTTCCCAAGGCTTCACGCCAGAGACCAGTTTCTCCCGATACTGGCGCCCAATCGCGGCATAGGCCGGTGCGTGGCCGGTTTTGGCGGTGACATTACGAGGAAATCGGCCGGCCGCTTCTACCTGCACCGATTTATTAAAGGCCACATAATAGGTTTTGACCCGAGGATGCGCCCGGGCCCACGCTTCGAGCGAGGATGTTTTGCCGGTGCCCGCGTAGGCCGTGACGCGGACTCGGTGCCCGTGTGCATGGGCGATCGCGTCTTGTTCCGTTGTTAGTTTCACGACCCTCCTACCCCCACCTTTTTCGCGGCGTGTTCCGTGTCAATCGCCCCCGCGCCCCAGCGTCGGATTTGGAGTGGCATCCGCTCCGCTAAGGCATCATCGAGCCCCTTAATGCCGTCGCCCCATTGCGCCACATACGTTTTCAAACCATGTGTGGTCAGGAGCGCGGCTAGGTCGTTCTGGGCCTGGGCTACGCGTGCTCGGGTGCTGGGATCCGGGTCTTGGTCAAACCCGAGCACTACGGCGGCTGGTCGCCAGGCCGCCAGCGCGTTGGCCACACGAGGCCATAACGAGACCCCGGGAATGCCGATGACGGGATGGTGGACGTGCGCGGCCACGACATCCGCCTTTAAGGGTCCTTCGGTCACCCACCAGGTAGCCGACGGCCGAACCCAACGCTGCCCTGCTACATGAAATGGCGTGCCGGATGAGGTCCCCGTCCATCCGTGATCGTCCGGAACGGACGTCAACCATTGATAGCGAGGTCCATCGCCATCTCCGCGAATTTGACACGCTTGAATGCGTCCTAATCGATCCCGGACCGGGATTAGCAGCCCTGGGGCTCCTTTAATCCGCCAGAGATGCTGTTCGGCATGATAGGCCATCCCCGGAATGCCATGGAGATCGAGTACCGCCTTCACTACCGCCACTAAGGCGGCGTCGCGATTTCCAGCGGGCAGCGTCGCATACCCGTTGGCCTGAATCTGACGCGGGGACAACCCCCGAGCCAGCAAGGCATCCCGATGTCGGTCCGACAACCCGAGCGTTGCCACTAAGACTTGATACGCCGCATCGCGATGGGCGCGTGAGGCACGTGGAAATGGGTCGGGCCGAGACGGACGGGCTACGGGTAGCGGATCGCCCCGCCATTGACGCAGATAGTGGACCGCTTCCATGGTCGAGCAGTTTTGGGTGAGCCGAACCCAATCGACCGCATCCCCTCCGACGCCACAGACCCAACACCGCCAGTAATGGCGCCCCGGCGCGACATCCAAATTGGGGTGCGCTTTATCGTCATGAAACGGACAGCGTCCTAACCAGCGACTGCCCTTTTGGACCAAGGGCACGCGTTCACGGACCAGCGTGACCAGGTCGACCTCAGTCCGCAAGCTCAGCCAATCGACGGTGGACATCTTCGTCTGCACCCCCCACGTGGATCTCCAGTTCATGACAGCGTAGCGGCCATTGCGCCTGGGTCGTTACGATCCAGTCGGCCACCACGTCCCGGGCCTCTGAGGCTACCGCGCCGTCCATCATCGTGCCAGTGACCAGGACGCGCTCGCGGGCGTGCCAAAGATCGGACCACGTAAAGAACACCCGCACCCAAGGGCCTTCGGCTTCCCCCCACGTCCCCCGCATCTGATAGCGGAGCCCAAAGCCGGTCGCCGTGACATAATCAATACGCCCTGTAAGGGTCCGGGACTTAGATTTCTGGTTTTTAGCGGGCCAGAGTGAATTTTCGTCGCAGGTAACGGTCAATGTCTGATTACGCCAGGCGCGAAACCGTGTCGCCAACGCACGGCTTGCCTCCTGCCAAACGGTGGAGGTGGTATCAGGCGATATCTCGGGTAGATCGAGCGGGTGATTGATGAGTGCTGCTGCCATGGAAATCCCTTCTTTCGGTTTCTGTGAGCGATATCTGATTGGTGGGTTCCGAATCGGTGATCTCGGCGGGGCGCGCGTGATCCGCCACCGCGAGCACCCACGTTTTGGCGGCCTCAAAAACGGCCACGAGTTGCTGCGTATTAAACGCCCAATCCACTGCTGCTTCGGCCTGGTGAATATCGGCCGCGTCGTCTAATCGATATAAATGTGGATGGGCCATCAAACGCGCCGCAAATGCTAAAACGGCGTCTGCGATGGGTTCATCCCATTGCAAGACAGCGGGGGTCTTTGGCGAAGTCCAAAGCCATTCCGCCACAATGGTGGGCTTATGGGCCCGTAAGACGTCTAAGGCCGCCGGATGGAGCCCCGCGTTCTTCAAATCTTTCATCCGGATTTCTCCGGTCTTAGTCACATAGAGGGTAATCCCGGCTTGCTGGGCTTCGCGCCAGGTGTGCATGGAAAGGGCCCCCTTTTTCGGTGTGCTAGTAAAAGAGCGTCGTCGACGGTTCCCAACGCACGGGCACGCGTCCTGTGGGGCCATTCCGGTTCTTGGCCATAATCAGATCGACACCGCCACCTTCGGTATGGTGAATAAAGGCCACGCCATCGGCATCTTGTTCGAGCGCGCCGGATTCCCGGAGGTCGGACAAGGACGGCACATGATCTGGCGCCGCATCACTGGGACGTTTCAATTGACTCAAAGCCACCACCAAGCGGCCATCCCGGCGTGCCCACGCCTTAAGGTCGCGAGACATGCGAGAAATTTCTTGTTCCCGGGATGATTCACGGCGAGAGGACTGGAGTAATTGCAGATAATCGATGACCACGACATCAATACGCGGTCCCGCATACTCCGCCCGTGCCACAGCGGCTTGGAGATCGGCAACACTGGCTCCGTTGGCGTCAATCACGCGTAAGGGCCACTGCCGCAAATGCGTGAGTGCTTGCACCACCTGAGGATCTTGGACCGTGGGCCACGCCTTGGCGATGGTTTGCAAGGCGGATTTGGGGAGGCCGGTGATTTGAGAGAGCGCCCGAACGCCAATTGCGGCGGGAGCCATCTCCACACTACAGAACGCGACCCCCCGTCCCAATTGCGCTGTATTCCACGCCCACTGCACCCCTAAGGCACTTTTCCCTTGCGAGGGGCGAGCTCCCAACAACACCAAGTCTTGGGGTCCCCACCCCGCCGTAGCCGTATCCCAGAGAGCCATGCCGGCCGAAAGCCAATGGGGATCGCCGAGCGCTAACCCAGACAGTCCATCGGTCGCCACTTCATCGGCACCAAAGACTCGACTTTGTTGGGTAGCCGTCAGCGCGTGATTCAAGGATTGCAAGGCTCGGGCCGCCACCGCAGTCGCCGCGAGGTGATCGTGCGGTTTGTTGAGCCACCGGCCTAAGAGTCCTAGCTGCCGATGTAGACGTTGTTCGAGCAAGACCGGCCAATAATCCGTGGAAGGTGCCGCCTCGAGCGGTTGCCCCAAGGTCAATTCCACGGCAGCCTGATCCACCCGATGTCCACTTTCCCGTAATTGGGCTAAGATCTGCCAGACCTGACGACTCGTGGCGTGGGTAAACACGTCGTCGCCTGCATCGAGCACCGTGGCGAGAAACCCCGGATCGCGGGTAGCGGCCGCTAATGTCGCTTGTTCACCTGTGGGCCAAGTCTGTGTCATGAAAATTCCCCCTCGTTCAGAACATCAACGCACTGCACAAAAAAAGCTCCCGGATTCGGGAGCTCATTGAGACAATCTGGTTACTCAGGCCAAGAGCGTCGCGAGCCGGGTTTGCCGGTCGGCTCCATCGCCGCGCTGGAGAGCCAACCATAGCGTCTTGGCCTCCGTGGGCATCCAGAGCCGCTCTCGAGCCCGGGTCATCCCCGTATACACCAAGTTGCGGTACAGCATCATGTAGGCGTCAAAAAAGAGCGGGAAGATCACGACCGGATACTCCGAACCTTGGGACTTATGCACGGTGATGGCATAGGCCCATTGGAGATCGCGTGCTTCTTCAGGCGTGTAGTGGGCCCGGGTGTCGGCGAACTGTACCCATACCAGATCCTCGCGTTCGCCCAGGTCCGCCTCAGGATCTGGACCGATGGCGTCCACCACCCCCAAGTCGCCGTTGAACACGTTCTTGGCATAGCGGTTTTTGAGTTGCATCACCCGATCTCCCGCGCGAAGACTGAGCCCATTGGCGGTGGTCCAAGTCTCTGCTTTGGCCGATGCCGGATTCATCAAATCGCGCAAGAGCGGATTCAGCGCCTCCGTGCCCAAGAGTCCGCGCCGCATCGGGGTGAGGACTTGAATGGCGTCCCACGGATACCCGTCCTGGTGATGAAAAGCCCGGACCCGCGCTACGAGATCCCGCTGGACCTGAAGCTTATCGATCCCCTTCGGGCACGTGACCAGCGTCGCCTCGCCATTCGTCGTGGGGATGTGATGGCCTAAGAGCGCGTGCGCCGCGACGGTGATGCCCGACGATGAGCGGAAGTTGTGGGCCAGTCGAAACACGGGAAAGCGTCCACTGGCGATGAGATCTTTGAGCACGCTCCCGGGCCCCACTGAGGGCAATTGGTGCTCATCGCCAATCCACACCACCTGGGTTTTAGACCCCGTTGCTTGCCAGAGCGCGTGCGCGAGGGGCAAATCCAGCATCGAGGCCTCATCGACAATCAGCCAATCGGCCTCCACCGGGTGGTCGGCGTTGCGGAGAAAGCTCCGTTCCTGCGGACTCCATTGGAGGAGCCGATGCACCGTCGTGGCCTCATGGCCGGTGACCGCCTGCATCCGTTGTGCGGCACGGGCCGTGGGAGCCGCCAGCAGAATGGCATCGGACTCCACCCCTTCATGCCCGGTCAACCATGTGAGAAGGCCATTCAAGAGCGTGGTCTTCCCGGTGCCGGGTCCTCCTGTAATGATACTGAAGGGCGCCGTCAGCACCCCAGTTAAAGCCGCTTGCTGGGCCGGGGCATAGGCCAGTCGGGTCGCCTGACCGAGCCAGGGCCAATCCACCGGATGAGCCGCCGGCACTGCCATCGACTGCCGCCGTAAGCGATCGGCCAACCGTTGTTCGGTGCGTGCCACCCAATTCAACTGCCAGGCCCGCGTCGTCGCCTCTTGACTGAGATCAGGCAAGGCCCGAAACCGCGATTCCAACGTAGCCAGCGTCCCGCGAACGGACTCGGGATCTTGGTCGGCCAGCAATTCGACTGCTCGGTCCACTAACTGCTCCGTGGTTTGCAAACAGTCACCAAAACCGAGCGCCGTCTCGAGGCCATAACGCCAGACGGCCTCCAAACGTTCTGGGCTCAAGGGCTCCCAGCCCATCGAGAGTGCCATCCGGTCCGCCGTTCGAAAGCCGACGCCCCACATTTCTTGGGTCAATGCGTACGGATTATCTTTCACCCGCGTCATGGCTTCGGCTCCATACTCCTGATGCAAGCGTCGGGCCACACTAGGGTCAATGTCATATTGCAGAAGCCAAATCATGACCTCTTCAACCCCACGCTGTTCGGCAAAAAACGCTTGCCAAGTGCGAGCGCGTTTGAGAGAAAATCCGGGCAAGGCCCCGATCCGCGCCGGCTGGGACCGGAGCACATTAAGCGTCTCTGCCCCGAATTGGGCCACCAACTTGACCGCCGTTTTGGGACCGAGATGGGGACAATGCGCTACCGTGAGATACCGGGCAATCCCCGATGGGGTCAAGGGATCGGCACGTCGAGCCGCTTGCACATGGAACTGCCGCCCGTACTGGGGATGGGTCTCCCACGTCCCGTAGAACACCATGGTCTCGCGGAGAGTGATGTCATTGAGACGCCCCACGACCGATTGCCGCCCCTCGTGGCCAGTCAACGTGGCTTGGCCGACCGCCCAGCCGGTCTGGGGATGCCGATAGACGACGCGGTCCAGGTGGCCGGTAACCGTTTCGGTGACCCGTTTTGTCGTGGTGACGCCCATGGCCATTCCAACTCCTTCCACTCTACGTGATTTCTAATGACAATTTTGGTGATATGCCTTGGTTGTGCCTCGAATTTCGCAGAGAAGAATACCGTAAGCCTTTGCAGGACTTGAGACCCTGCGAATCCCTACTACGAAGTATTTACGGCGACTTCCAGCCTAGGCATAGGTAGCGCATAGCTACGGAATGCGGTAGGATCAGGGTAACATGACCGGGACCTGTGCGCGCCCTAAGTGTTAGTATGGAACACAAATCCAAGGGGGATTGCGATATGCTTCAGAAAGTTAATTTAGCGGAGAAGTATGCAACATTCGTTGATCACTGGAGTCCTAAAATTGCGGGGGAACTTAACGATTCATATATTAAACTAGCAAAATTCAAGGGAGAATTCGTGTGGCATCATCATGCAGAGGAGGACGAGATGTTTTTTGTAGTAGAGGGTCATCTGTCGATTCACCTCCGCGATGGGAATATTGAATTGGGACCGGGAGAATTCGTGGTAATCCCCCGGGGGGTCGAGCATTTTCCAGTTGCAAAAGACGAAGTACAGGTCATTTTATTAGAGCCCAAGACCACCGTGAATACGGGAAATGTGGTCAACGAACGAACGGTGCCCGCGAACCAGAGGATTTAGTCCGGTGACAATCACTGCTCCCGCACGAGAAGCCCCTCCTTTAGGCTTGGGGTTCATGACTCAAGTGTAACGGGATAAGAATCGCCACGCCGCGTTCCGTCTAGACTATTTAGACTTTAACCACCTTTCCCGTCAGCCACTCTCCCAAGAGGACGGTGGAATCTTTCGCCGTCAGAGGCGTGGCATCGATAGCCTGATGGCTCGGATGGGGGCGTTTAGGCATTGCGCCGTCCACCAAGTCGCCGGCTTCCGGAATGCCGGGAAACAGCGGGTATTGCGGAGCCTGGGCCATCGAAGGCAGCATCCATCGTTCCCGGATCGCGCGTTCCAACTGAGCCAGCGACCAAGGACGGTCCGTCGTCTTTTTCGCCTGGTACGTGGCCACATACCCCCGAACCTGTGCCACGGGTGTGTCATGGACCACACTTAAGGCGCGCACCGGATCCATCCCCTCCCCCAGCAACACATCCAGGACGGCTTGTTGCTCGCCCGTCAATTGCTGGCGCATCGTTTCTTGTTCCACCCCATGCGCAATTTCACTGGCGAACTGCGGCACCGAAAAACCTCGTTTGGCCGCAAAGCTCGTAAGCGACTGCGCCAGGTATTGCGACTGCTGTCGTTCGACCGTCTCGACCCCATACGTTTTCACCAAGCGGCGATAGATGGCCGTATCCCGGGGCCAGGCCACCAAGAAGGGCTGGCTGAAACGATCCTGGTAGGCGCTGACGTGGGCATGGAGAAGACGCGAGGCCTCGGTGCGGGTCGCATCTTTGCCGGAAGGCGAAGGGGGGTTAGTGCGGCGAGTCTCCTGGGGTGCTCGGGGAGCCTCCGGTTCAGGAATCATCCCCCCGGGAGTTTGCGGCTGCGGCGGTTGGCCAGTCGGCACCCCGCTGGCCTCGAGGCCGGGCCCGGGATCCTCTTCTCGGGCAATTCCCCGTCCGGTGAGGCGATACTGGGGAGTGCGTCCACGACGGCCGATGGATTCCAACCAGCCGCCCGCTTCGAGCTCGCGCATCAGGCGTTGCACCGTGTGGCGCGACACCGCCCAAGTTTCAGCCAGTTGTTCCTGGGTGAGGGCCAAAGTGCCCACGTCGTCCGCTAGTTGCCAGAGGCGGATCAGGGCCCAGGTGCGCTCAGGATCCTGGAAGACGCGATCGGTGGGATCGAGGTAGAGATACATGAGGGCGACTCCTTTCGGGGATGCTCGGGTTGTCGGAAGAAGAAACGGGCCGGGATCGATCGACACGGGATCCG
>DAHWKG010000085.1:0-6798 GCA_027343765.1 Sulfobacillus sp. | reverse complement strand
CCACCAACAGCAACACGGCCAAAAGCCCCACTTGGCGTCCAATGAGCTGGTCAATCAGCGTACGGCGTTTCGGCGGGCCGGCCATTTAATCGCCTAACCGATATCCGAAGCCGCGCACCGTTTGGATGACGGTCTTGGAGCGGTCGTTAATTTTTTCGCGAAGGGACGAAACATGCACTTCAACCAGATTGTCATCGCCGGGGAAATCATACCCCCAGACATGCTGGAGAATCTGGGCCTTGGACAGGACTCGGCCCGGATTTAATAAGAGATAACGGAGGAGCTCGTATTCTTTGGCGGTCAACTGCACAATCTGGCCCTCTACCGTGACCCGATGGCTCATATCATCCATGGCCACGCCTTGAAAGGTCCAACGGGTAGGCTCGTCCCTTTGAATACGACGCAAGCCGGCATTGATGCGCGCCACCAATTCATCAAAGTCGAAGGGCTTGATGACGTAGTCATCGGCTCCGTCATCGAGCCCTTGTACCCGGTCGGAGACGGCATCTTTGGCCGTCAGCATCACGATATAGAGGTTCGGATCTTGCCGAAGACGCCGGGCTAATTGAAACCCGTCCTCACCCGGCATCATCACGTCGACGACGGCGGCATGTGGTTGAAAGGTGCCCACCATTTCCAGTGCCTCGGCTGCATTGGGAGCGGTTTGGACTTCGAAACCGCGATGACCCAAGCCAATCGTTAACAAATCCCGGATGGACTCTTCGTCATCCACGACCAAGAGCCGCGGCTTTCTTTCCATTACTGGGGATTATCCAGGGGATGCGGGGACAAGAAATACTCGCCCGTGTCCCACCCAGCCCGGGCAATCACGCGATCCAAGAGCTGCCGGTCCTGATTCAGCCACGTCACTTCGTGGGCAAAATCAGGAGCCGGGTCGGGCAACGCCTCTTTGAAATAGGTGTGGAGGGCGATGCGCACGTTCAAATGGGCGGCTACCCGGTTGGCCTGGTCCACCGTGAGCTCGCTGAAGGGCCGACCTTCCCCCAGCACGGCTTCGGTGATGTCTAATTCGTCCACAAAATTATGTTGTTGTACTGCGTGGTATTGATCGACTAGTTCGTTTAGCCGATGCTCCTGGTTCGGTGTAATGGGTCGATTGGGTGCATAACCCCAAGAACGCAAGAACGGCATAGCTTCCTCCTTCGGGGCGCATTCGCACCCACACTCCTCTCATTATATTTTGCCCGGTTATTAAGATGGTGTCCAGTGTTCGGGCATTTTCCGCCCCATCCACGAATTCCCAGATCCCTTTTCGCCGTGGCGGAGGTTCGTTATACTGGGCGTGGGACATTCCCACAAATTGATGGGGGAGGTTGCGACATGGCGGAAAAGCGCGATTTCAAGGATTTGAAGCAGTCCACCTTGACGATGGACGGCATTAGCAAGGAAGAAATCGACCAGCATTACGGGATTCTCTATAAGGGATACGTCAACAAGCTCAATGAGATCCGTAGCAAGATGGAGACGGTTGACTACGCAGCCGCCAACCAATCGTACAGCGAACTCCGGGGGTTAAAGACGGAGGAGGTCTTTTGCCTCAACGGAACCAAACTGCACGAATGGTACTTCGACAACCTCGGAGGCAGAGGCGGTTCCGCCACCGGACGCATCAAAGAGTTAATCGACCGTGACTTTGGCTCCTATGAGAAGTTCGAGACCGAGTTCAAGGCCACCGGCTTGGCCGTGCGTGGTTGGGTGGTGCTCGCCTACGACTTAGACGACGGCAAGCTCCACATCTACGGCCAGGACGCGCACAACGTGGGTGTGCCGTGGGGTGCGTACCCGCTGTTGATTTTGGACGTGTACGAGCACGCCTATGGCATCGACTATGGTGTCAAGCGCGCGCCCTATCTGGACGCCTTCATGAAGAACGTGGACTGGGACGAGGTTAACCAGCGGTTGGCCAAGTACCACATCTAACGGAAACATAAGAACGGCCCCCGAACTTATTGGGGGCCGTTTCTCTTCTTTAGTCGCGCAGGCCCTGAATGGCGCTCACGATGCCGGCTAAATTCTGAAGATCACTCGGCAAGAGAATTTTGGTGGAGGGGGATTGGCCGATGGCGGCCAATGTTTCCATCTGCTTTAATTGCAAGACGGTGCGCATGCGCTCCTCGCTCCATGGCCCATTGTCATCCTGGGCTAACGCCAAGGTGGCTTGGTTGACCACTTGGACAGCCTCCGCCTGAGCTCGGGCGAGGCGCTCGATGGCCAGGGCTTCCCCTTCAGCCTCCATAGCACGAGTTTGGCGGGTGGCTTCGGCGCGTAAAAGCATGGCTTGTTTCTCCCCTTCGGCTTTGGCAATGGCCGCCTGCCGGGCCCCTTCGGATTCCAGAATGGCCGCTTCTTTAGCGCCTTGCGCCTGCTCAATCGCGGCTAGTTTGTTGGCATCTGCCTTTTTCTGCGCTTCCATGGCTTGTTGCATCTCTTTCGGCAAATCGACCTGGCGGATGGAGGCCTGCACGATGCGGATACCCCAGTTGCCTGTGGCTTCGTCCAGCTCCTGGCGTAGTTTGGCGTTGATTTGTTCCCGGTGTGTCATCACGTCAGCCAATTTACGCTGCCCCACCTCGGAACGGAGTGTCGAGGAGACGATGTTCCGAATTGCAAGCTCAGGATTTTGAATTTCAAAGGCGAAGGACTTCGCATCCACCACCTGATAGATGAAATAGGCATCAATGACGGGTGATACGTTGTCGGCGGTGATGACCGGCTCGGGCGCGAGGTTGACGGTGACAGATTTCGTGCTCACCAGTTGCAACGCATCCACCACCGGAACTTTAATGACCAGTCCGGGCATAGCTTCGCGGCGAAACCGTCCCATGCGCAAGACCAAACCCAGGGATCCCTGGGGGACGACCCGAAATAGCCCACGCACCAGCCCTAACGCGAGAGCCACCGCCACAATCCCTTCGACGATTTCCACACTATCCTCTTCTTTCCGGCAGCACGGACAAAATGAGTCCATCGCGGCCTACAATGAGGACTGGCGTCCCGGGCGAAATGGACTCCGGCCAGTCTGTTTCGGCACTCCAAAGCTGGCCGGCCACTCGCACGACACCGCTGGCCCGCCGCTCGCCGGGCACCGTTTCTATGACGATGCCACCTTGGCCCAATAACCGGTCAATTGACGGTCGGTACACCATTCTCACCCATCCTCTTGATATTCTGACGATACGCTATTTCCTCCCGGTTAGAAACGCGCTCAATGGAACGACGCGCTTTGAGGCGGCGTGGCCGAGATAGGGGAGGCGGAAACCGGCTTCGATGGTCTTCAAGAGGTTATAGTGGTCGGCCCAAATGCTGAGCCGTCGTGGTGTCGTGACGCCCTTAGCAATGACAATAAGAGGCACGGAGCCGCCGCCCACCGGAATTACGAAGGTTCTGGGGGCGCTAGGGCCGGCCCCAAGCCAGCGCTTCCACGCGGCCAAATTTAGCGTATGGGATGGGATTTCTGATTCATCCCAGGTAATAAAGATCACCGAATGGGGTGTCCAGGCGCGGGAATGCATGATTTCTGGCACCATCCGGGCCAGAAAGGCATTTCCCATGGCCACCAATCGGGTCGGATGGTTTGACGGGCAGGCGGCGGATCCGATCGGTTGCCCATGCATGTCGTCGCAGAGATTGGGCGTGATCCAGACAAAATCCGGAACCTTCCCACGGGTGAGCTCTTGGGTTAGCGTGTGGAGCGGCACCACGTGGGTTCGATCTACGGGCAAAAGCGACGGAAAAAGCATAAAGGGATCATGCTTTTTGGCATAAAGGGCATTTTTGGGCATCAGCACCGGGTTTTTGCCGGCGGGTTCTGGATACCAGTTGCCGGTGTAGCCGGCGCTCGGCAAGCTTTGCATGACAGCCTGCCACCTCAAATGGGCGCGATCCAGTTGGGAAGCTAGGGTCGGTCCGTGAAAGGTCTGATCGGGGTTGTCACTATGGGTGTGATGGGTGTGGCCGGAGAGGAGCGCCACGTAGTTCGGGAGGCTTACGTGGGTCACCCCATAATAGTTCCGGTCGTATCCGTAGCGACTCACCAACTCATGAACATAGGGCGCCTCTTTGGCTGACATGGCGTCCAAGGAATGGTTTTCCATGACAATCACAAAGACGTGGCTGAAACGCGGCACCGAAACGTTAGTCTTCGGGATCGGAAAGGATGGGCGAACGGCCAAAAATGCGTAGAGAATCGCTGCGGCGGCCAAAATGGCCACGATAATGCGAAGACGCCATTTCATCATGCCACCCTCCTCACGCTAAAGGGCTCAAAAATGGGCGCCCCTTCCAACAGCGCGTCCCGAATCATGCGGGCGGCCACGGGCGTCACGGTGCTCCCGTGGCCATTGAATCCGGCCGCCATCCAAAGGCTCTTGGATAAGGGGCCCAGGTAAGGATGGTGATCCGGGGTCATGCCCATAATGCCGGCCCATCGGCGTTCGATGCCGACCTTATGGCCGACTAGGGTAGCCGCCAATGTCTCCAGACGCTCTTGAATGACAGGGTGCAGGATCAAGTCCGTACCCAGTTCCTCCTCTAAGGCCAGATATCGGAAGCCGCCGGCCACTAAGCGCCCGTCTGGGCGCTGGTGCCAATAATTAAAGCCGCGGTCGTGGTACACCGGATACGGATGATCCAAGGGGGGCAAGGGCTCGGTAACCAGCACCTGGCCTCGCACCGGCTGGATAGGTGGCCCGAGAGGCGTGTAGGCATTGGTGCATAGCACGGCTTTTTCAGCATGAACGTCAAAGCCGGGTCCACGAAGACGGACACCCGATCCGCGGTCTTCAATGTCTGAAACTGGCGATTGTGCGTAAATCGCCACGCCCCCTTGGAATGCTGCACGGAGCAAGGCGCGGATCAGCTTTACGGGGTGGACCATACCGTCGTCGGGGATCCAAAGAGCCCAATCCCCGTCGAATAGGCGGAGGCTTTCCGCCTGTTCATGAGGCTCGAGAAGGCGCGCTGCCACCCCGATTTTTTGATAAAGCGCGGCGGTCTTTTGCAAAGCGTTCCGCTCGGCGGATGTGCCCGCCAGGTAGAGGCTTCCGGTCACGTGGAAATCGACCGAATGGCGTGCGCTTAACGCTTCAATCCAGAAAAAGCTTTCCCGGGTCATGCGGGCAAGTTCCAGCGCCTTCTCTTCACCCATCGCCACGCTGGCATCGCTCAACAACTCGGCAGGACCTTGTAGCATAAGCCCGCCATTTCGGCCACTGGCCCCATACCCGGGCGTTTTGGACTCCACAAGGACGACTCGGAGGCCCCGGCTTTTAAGCCAATAGGCGAGCCAACTACCGGTGTATCCCCCGCCTACGATGGCGATGTCAGCTTCGATGGTGCCCGAGGCCGCGGGGTAATCGCCTACGGATTCTTGTTGCCAAAAACTTTCCACGGCTTGCCTCCTAGCTCAGGTTGTCTTCATCATACTGTAGGACGCTGTGAGATTCATCATTTACCCAGGGGGAAGAAGATGGCCGAGGCGTTTACTTGGGAATCGATTCATGCCTATCTTCGTTCCAAGACACATCATGGGAATCCCGGATTGTCTCAGGCGAAGAAGATCCGTCTAGTCCGCGCGCTATCGGACGATGCTGCATACTGGGCTCTCAAGCTAAAAGATTCGGATGAGGCAGGCGCTCGGGAAATTGCCGCCGTCCTCATGGCTCCACTCTGGGCGGCGGAGGACGACCGCTTCGAGGAGAGCGTCTTGGCCTTAGCCCAAGGTGCCGACTGGGAAGTACGCGAGTGGGCAACGGAACCGTTTATCGCCCTTTATCGGGCACGTCCCCATGTTGCCCACGAGCGGTTTGTCCGCTGGGGTGAAGGGGCGAGCCCGGCCATTAAGCGGGCCATTGCCGTGGCTAGTCGAACCTTAGCGAAGGGCCCGGCCGTCAGATTAGAACACCTTTTGACCTGGGCCGATGCCCTGGCCGTCGAGGAGGACCCATACGTCCGAAAAAACTTAGGCCCGTTTGCCATCGGAGAACAGTTTTTTGTCTCGATTTCCCGACGAGGTGCTTCGGCATCTCGGCCTTTGGGCCGCTCACCCATCTTGGGCGGCGCGCTGGAATGCGGCTATGGCCTTCTCTGCCCGCCGGGCGGCCCCGTTTTGGGAAGCGGCCAGCCCTTGGGTCCGGGCTTTGACCGGCGATGATGACAATCGGGTGCGGCGCGCCGCTGAGCGCGTGCGGAAGTGTTTGGACTGATTGGTATAATGGCCTTATGGAGGGATGTCCCACTGGAGCCGACACCGACCAAGTCTATATGGCCCTGGCAAGCTCGTGAAGGCTTTCCCTGGCCGGGGCTTCATATTTTTGAGGGGCCCGGCGTCCTCCCATTGGATGGGGGAGGGCATTTAGATGCCTGGCACCTTGCCTATGAAGAATGGGGCCCCACCTCGGGACCGCCGGTGGTGGTGTTTCATGCCTTGACGGGCGATAGTCACTTGGCACCAGCTGGGGATAACCAACCTCCCGGGTGGTGGGATCGGGTGGTCGGGCCGGGTAAGGGCTTGGACACCAATCGTTTCCATGTCCTTTCTTTTAATGTGTTGGGCGGGGCCATGGGGTCCTTAGGCCCGTCGTCATTGGATCCCCAGGGGAAGCCTTGGGGGAGCCGATTTCCTGCTGTGAGCCTTTTTGATATGGCCCGCGCCGCGCATGCCTTGATTCAAGGCTGGCATGCTGGTCGTACCTATGTGATTGGCGGGTCCATGGGGGGGATGTTGGCGTATGCCTATGCGTCCTTGTACCCCGACGAAGTTTCTGCCGTCATGGCGAT
>DAHWKG010000078.1:0-27735 GCA_027343765.1 Sulfobacillus sp. | reverse complement strand
ACCGCCCTGCTCTACACTGTGCTTAGCCATTTAACTGTGCCCCCCTGAATTCGGTTGTTGTGTCGATACTCCAACCCTATCAGAGGGGCCATTCTTTACTCAAATCCTAAAAACGGTCCTGACACTTCATTACAGGATTCTCGTTGCCAGAGATTGAGGTGTCTTTCTTTCGGCGTGTCGGGACAACAATCCTCCAAATCCCCAGCCCGGTGATTATTGCACCGATCAAAACCTGCAATCGTTGAAAGCTCGGCATTTCGGTGAGGGGGTTCTGCTTTCCACCAGATTTCGAACGACCCTGCCACTGACCTTTACGGTTCTGGACCCATTATCGAGCCGTTCCAGAAGTAAGAGGGCTCGCCTTCTCGCAAAGAGTCGACGGCCTTCTTCCCCAGCGGTACCCTGGCCGAGAGGGATAGCCAAAGTCGTATCATCCCCTGTGCCATCCGGAAATTCGGGAGGAAGGGGGCCCAAATACCTTCATTGGCTCAAAATCAGTGCTTTTAGTCTTAACCATAATTCTGACGCATTACTTACTGTGACGGGTCACCTCCGGGTTTCGCGGGATGTATAGAAGCCCCGCTTCCGACTTTCATACTTTTTGTAGAATAGCTTCCGCTGTGACTTCAAATTACGATGAAAGTGCCACGTCAGAAGAGTGGCGGAAGGGTGAAAAATGTGGCCCCATTTGACCGGGGTGAATACCAGCTTCGCCTCCACACGGTGAAGTCTCGGATGGAGCATCAGGGGATTGATACGCTTATTCTCACCGATCCTGCCAACATGAATTACGTGACGGGATACGATGGTTGGTCTTTTTATGTGCCCCAGGCGGTGGTGGTTTCACAAACACTCGATGAGCCCCTTTGGATCGGTCGCGGACAAGATGCCAATGGTGCGCGCCTGACGTGTTGGATGCACGATGATGCCATCGAACCGTATGCCGACTATTATGTGCAGTCGATGGTCAGGCATCCGATGGATTACGTGGCCGAGGTGGTCCGGAAGTATCGCCTGGACCACGGCGTGATTGCGGTGGAGATGGATGCCTATTACTTCTCGGCTCTCTCATATCAGCGGCTACAAGCCGGGTTGCCGAATGCGCGATGGGTCGACGCCGAATTACTCGTCAATTGGGTGCGGTTGATTAAATCGAATCAGGAAATTCACTATATCAAGCAAGCGGCTGACATCGTCACTCACGCCATGCATACCGCCATGAAGTCTATTCGTGCGGGTGTGCGGGAAGCGGATGCGGCCGGTGAGATTGTTCGTGCGCAAATTCAAGGCACCCCCTTGGTGGCGGGCGACTATCCAGCCATCGTTCCCCTCATTCCTTCGGGGATACGCACGGGGGCGGCCCATCTGACATGGGTCGATCGGTGCTATGAGCGGGGCGATGCGCTCAATATCGAGATCGCGGGCTGTGTGCACCGGTATCATGTACCATTGTCTCGAAGCGCGGTCATTGGGAAGCCGACCGCTCACCTCATGGATTTAGCCAAGGTGGTGGTCGAGGGCGTGGACGAGGCGCTGGCGGCCGTCCAAGTGGGTCGCATGACAGAAGATGTCGATCAGGCCTGGCAGCGGGTGATTCAGCGCTACGGGTATTCCAAGGAGTCGCGTCTCGGTTACTCGGTTGGGCTTAACTACCCACCGGACTGGGGCGAGCATACCGCGAGTCTTCGCGTCGGCGACAAGACGGTGCTCGAGACCAACATGGTGTTCCACTTAATTGCCGGTATGTGGCTTGACGGCTATGGACTCGAAGTCAGTGAATCGTTTCGGGTCACCCCTTTCGGGGCGGAAGTATTGGCTAATGTTGAGCGAAAACTTTTCGTACTGGATGATGAAGGGGATTTGGGAGGGACGGAATGGAAATTGTCGTTGAGCGGGAGTTAAGGGATGCCGTCAGTCTCAACATGGATGTGCTGGACGTGATTGAAGAGGGGTTTACCCTCATGGCCCAAGGCGCTGTCGAGACGCCACCGATCATGCGGATCGAGTTTCCGGAGTCCAATGGCGAGGTCGATGTGAAGGCGGCCAAAGTCATCGGTCGGGACTCCTTTGCCATCAAAGTGTCATCGGGCTTCTTCGACAATCCCCAGCGGGGATTGCCCAGCGGCAACGGCCTCATGGTGCTGTTGAGCGCAGTGAATGGCCAGCCGGAGGCACTTTTGCTCGATAACGGCTATCTCACCAACGTGCGGACGGCGGCGGCGGGAGCCATCGCAGCCAAATACCTCGCCAATCCGCGCGTGGATACGGTCGGCATCATCGGATCCGGTGCCCAGGCGCGAGCTCAGTTAGAAGCGTTGGCGCTGGTGCGAGGCTTCCAAAAGGTGCTGGTCTATTCCCGCGATTCACATCGCGCCCGCCAGTATGCCGCGGAAATGACAAGCCGCATGGGGGTGCCCGTCCTGTGCTCGGAATCAGCGGAGGAGGTCGTCCGCGGGTCAGATATCGTGGTGACGACGACGTCTGCAAGTGCGCCGGTCTTGCGCGCCGAGTGGCTTCATCCCGGTCTTCATATAACGGCGATGGGATCGGATGCCGAATTCAAGCAAGAACTCGATCCGTGGATCTTTGCCCAGGCGGATAAGGTGTGCTGCGACCTGATTAGCCAATGTGCGCGTCTGGGTGAATGGCACCACGCGTCGGAATTGGGCATTCACCGCAATGATCTGATGGAATTGGGCGAACTCACATCGAAGCGTGTTCTGGGCCGCACCCATCCCGATCACATTACCGTCTGCGACCTGACGGGTACTGGGGTGCAAGATACCATGATGGCGATCTACGCCTTAGAGCGCGTGCAGGCCATGCGCTTGGAGAGCCGCGTCATCTAGCTGTTTAGAGAAAGGGTGAGACCATGCGTGGAAGTCACACGGAAAACACAGGAATCGGCACGCGATCGGTTTGGGGAGGGGAGGACGAGTATCTTCTTCAGGGGGCCACTCAAGTGCCGGTCGTTTACAGTGTCGGGTATGGCTATGATGATATCGACCAGTGGCATGAAGTCGCGTTGGGCATTCGACCGGGCCATATCTACGGACGGAATACCAATCCGACCGTGCATGTATTCGAGGAAAAAATTCGGCTTTTAGAGGGCGCCGAAGCGGCGACCAGTTTTTCGACCGGAATGGCGGCCATTAGTGGTACCTTGTTCACTTTGCTTCGGCCGGGGGACCGCGTCGTCTCGTTGGTGGACACATACGGAGGGACCAACAAGATCTTCAGTGAGTTTTTGCCGAATTTTCATATCGAACCCGTGTTGTGTCCCACGACGGATCACGAGTCTATCATTCGCGAGGTTCAAAAAGGGGCCCAGGTGCTCTATTTGGAGAGCCCGACAAACCCGACCTTAAAGGTTGTCGATTTAAAGCGCCTCATTGAGGCGGCGCATGCGGTGGGTGCGCTGGTGGTGGTCGACAACACGTTTGCGACCCCCATCAACCAGCATCCCATTGCCCTTGGAGCTGATTTGGTAATTCATAGCGCCACTAAGTTCCTCGGCGGGCATGCCGATGCGTTGGGCGGCGTGGTATGTGGACGTGAGGATCTGGTGAGCCAGATCTACCATTACCGTGAAATCAATGGCGCCACCCTTCATCCGATGTCGGCCTATCTATTGCTGCGGGGGATGAAGACCTTGCACTTAAGGGTACGCCAGCAGTGTGCGTCCGCGATGCGTATCGCTCAATTCCTGGCGAATCACGATGCCGTCGAAAAGGTGTATTATCCGGGACTCGAAGATCATGAGAACCATCACATTGCCGCCCAGCAAATGGAACAGTTCGGGGGCGTTTTGAGTTTCTCCTTAAAGGGAGGCTTCGAGTCCGTTCGCTCGTTTCTTCCCAATCTCCACTACGCCCATTTAGCGGCCAATCTTGGCGCCGTCGAGACGACGGCGGGTCCCCCCCGGACCACCAGCCACGTCGAACTGACGGCACAAGAGCGCGCCCGACTCGGGATCCCGGAAACGCTGATCCGCTATTCCGTCGGGATTGAGGACCCGGAAGATCTCATCCAAGACTTGGCCCAAGGATTGGAGCGAATGGCCTATGAGCTTGATCTCCGATCCTAATGGAGCGGTGACCCATCCGAAAGGCGGGGCCATGGCGCGGGCCGAACACCTGGCGCCCGAGATGAAAGCGTGGCGTCGCGCTTTTCATCGTCGGCCTGAACGCTCCTTCCACGAGTTTGAGACGGCGGCCCGAGTGGCTTCGATTTTAGAAGCCATCCCGGGAATGACGGTTATACGAGAATTTGCGGGGACGACAGCCGTGGTCGGCCGCCTCGGCACACCGGGTCCACATCACGTGGCGCTGAGGGCCGACATGGACGCCCTTCCCATCGAAGAGCCGGCATCCGATGCGGATTTCTTTTCCGATACCCCGGGCCTCATGCACGCCTGTGGTCATGATGGGCACATGGCCATCTTGTTAGGGGCGGCCCACCTCATCGCGGAAAGCTTAGCCCATGGCGAGATGGCGGGACGGGTCACCTTTATCTTTCAGCCCGCCGAAGAGACAGCCGACGCCAATGGCAACACGGGCGCCCCCTATTTGCTGGATGCTGGCGTTTTGGATGGGGTTGATGCGCTGATGGCGCTTCACATGGATCCCCAGTCTCCGGTGGGGACGGTCCGGTTACACGATGGAGCCTGCATGGCCAATGTCGACAACTTTCGGGCTCGCGTGATCGGGCACGGTGGTCATGCGGGATATCCCAACTTGGCGCTGGACCCGTTGTGGCTTTTGATTCCCGTCTTGGAAGCGGTTCACGGCATCAGAGCTCGACGCTTGTCGCCGCTTGACTCGGCTGCCGTCAGTGTTTGCCATATCGAGGGGGGGACGACCAACAATGTGATTCCCCCCTATGTCGATTTGGCGGGAACCCTCCGCAGCTATCGTGACGATGTGCGCGAGGCGTTGACCGAGGAATTAAGACGGGCCCTTTCGGTGTCCGAGGCGTTAGGCGGGCATTACGAGCTTTCGGTCGAACGGTGCGAGCCGGCGGTATTGAATAGCTTCGGAATTAACCGCGTGCTGGCAGGCGTTATGCAGGAGGCGCTGCACTTAATGCCCTCATGGACGGGGCCCTTTGGAATGGGCGGGGAAGATTTCGGCTTTATGAGCCGCAAGGTCCCCGCCAGTCTATTCTTTCTCGGGTGCGCCGACCCGGCGGGCACCCTGACGAGCCTTCATTCACCGGATTTCTTCCTCGATGAGCGGGCGCTACCCATTGGCTCCGCCATTTTCCTCGAGGCGGTGAAGGCGATTTTGAACGACGGTTTGTAGACGAGGGGGATGTACATGAAGCGGCGGCTAGCGATTTTAGGATTTGGGACCGTAGGTCAGGGATTGGCCGAGATTTTGCTTCGGAAGCGAGACACCTTGAAGCGGGAGTATGATGCGGAGTTCGAGGTGGTGGCCATCAGCGACCTGGTCAAGGGAGCCCTCTACCATCCTGATGGGCTTGATTTAGGCGAGGTGATGAACGCGCTGGAGGCGACGGGAAACTTCGGGGCGTACCCAGACGTGGCGGGCTTGGTCCGGGGATTGGACAGCCTCACGACGATTCGTGACACCGAGGCGGACACGATTATCGAGGCTACCTTCACGAACGTCCTAGACGGCCAACCCGGACTCGACCACTGCCGGGAAGCGCTCGGGCTCGGGAAAAACGTGGTCACGACCAACAAGGGGCCGATTGCCTTGGCCTTAGGGGAGTTGAGAACCATCGCCGACAAGTCGGGGGCTCGCCTTCTTTATGAAGGGACGGTGATGAGCGGCACTCCGGTCATCCGCTTTGCCGCGTCGGCACTCCCGGGAAACCACATTGAAAGCGTCCGGGCTATTTTGAACGGCACCTCCAATTACATCCTCACGCGCATGGAAGAAGGACTGGAATTTCAAGATGCCTTGGTGGAGGCGCAGAGGTTAGGCTATGCCGAAGCGGATCCGACCAATGATGTCGATGGATTTGATGCGCAGTATAAAGTGATGATTTTGGCCCAAGCCTTATTCGGTGCGAAGATTCCACGCCATGATGTCTCTTGTACGGGAATCCGGGCGATTACCCGAAAGGACGTGAACGAGGCGCGCCAAAAAGGGGGGCGGTACAAGTTGGTGGCATCGCTAAAAGAGACACCCGATGGAGTCCAGGGGCGGGTGCAACCAGAAATCGTGTCGGAGACGGATCCGCTCTCGGGGGTCGGGGGCGCGACCAATGCGATTTCCTTTTGCTCGGACCTTTTAGGGGATGTGACCGTAATCGGAGCCGGAGCCGGACGAATGGAAACAGGATATGCCCTTTTGGCCGATTGCTTGAGTTTGATTCGGGGACAAATTTAGGGGGGATCATGGTGACCAATCTTACCATGCCGAATGACTGGCCGATGTACATAGGGGGGACGCCACGTAAGGGGTGTGGAACGGACGTGAGGGACCCGGGAAGCGGGGAGATCATTGCCCAAGTTCCCCGGGCGAGTGAAGCGGATGTGGCAGCGGCTCTTGACCAGGCGGAGGAGGGAGCGCGAATCGGGCGGAGCCTTCCCACGCACCGGCGCATGGAAATTCTGAGGCGTGCGGCTAACTGTCTGGAAGCCGAACTCGAGGCGGTGGCCCGCCTTATCGCCCGCGAGAGCAGCAAGACCATCCGCGAAGCGCGAAAGGAGGCGGGGCGCTGCGTGGATACCCTCCGCTTAAGCGCGGAGGAGGCACGGCGTCTCGGGGGTGAGGTCATTCGCTTCGACCAAGCCCGAGGGAGTGATAATCGGATGGGCTTTTGGGACCGGGGACCACTCGGCGTGGTGACCGCCATCACCCCCTTCAACGACCCACTCAATTTGGTGGCTCACAAGGTGGGGCCGGCAATCGCCATGGGAAACGCGGTGGTATTGAAACCCTCGGAAAAAACTCCCTTGTCCGCCATCAAACTGGCCGAACTGTTGTATGAAGCGGGCCTTCCCGGCCCGATGCTGAGTGTCCTCACGGGGTCGGCGGCGAACCTGGGAGACCAATTGATTCAGGATGCGCGCGTGCGCATGGTCACATTTACCGGAGGAATTCAGACGGGCCGCCACATCGCCCAGATGGTGGGGCTTAAGAAAGTGTCGATGGAGTTGGGATCAAACTCGCCGGTGATCATTCTCGATGACGCCGATTTAAATTTAGCGGCCCGTGCGACAGTTTCCGGGGCATTTTGGGCGGCCGGTCAAAATTGCTTGGGGGTGCAGCGGATTTTCATCCAAGATTCGGTCTATGAGGAGATCAAGGACAGGATTGTCGCATTAACGCGTCAGCTCACGGTGGGCGACAAGCTTAACGAGGCGACAGACATGGGTCCCTTGATTAACGAGCACGAGGCTCAACGCGTGGAGGCCTGGGTCGAGGATGCGCGCCGGCATGGCGCACGCATTTTGACCGGCGGGGCCCGCCATGAGGCCTATTATCAACCGACCATCCTTGAGGATGTGCCGGCCGGTGCCATCGTGCTCGAGGAGGAGATTTTTGGTCCCGTCGCGAGTTTAGTGCCCGTGCGGGATCTCGATGAGGCGATTTTTCACGCGAACGATGTCAATTATGGCTTACAGGCGGGCGTGTTTACGGGCAACCTCAACCGAGCCTTCCAGGCCATCCGCACGCTCGATGTGGGTGGGGTGATGATTAACGACTCCAGTGATTATCGCATCGATGCCATGCCGTTTGGTGGGGTTAAGGGGTCGGGATTAGGGCGCGAAGGCGTGCGGTTCACCTGTGAAGCCATGAGTGAGCCGAAGGTTGTCTGCTTCAATTTGGAGGCTTGACCATGCAGTGGGATCTCGGAGCGTGGGAGGAAGACATCCGACGGGCGTCCGAGCGTATTGCTCCCTTTGTGGAGCGAAGCCCGGTGGTGCGATCCTGGCGCATGAGCCGACAACTGGGATACCCGGTTTGGTGGAAGTGCGACCAGTTTCAAGCGAGTGGCGCGTTTAAAATGCGGGGCGCCGCGAATGCGTTACTCTCGCGACCGGAGGCGGAACGGGTCCAGGGCGCTATCACCTACTCGACGGGGAATCACGGCTTGGCGGTGGCCTACATCTGTCGGGACCTCGGGATTCCCGCCGTGATTTGCGTGTCCAAGCTCGTTCCGAACGCGAAAGTCGAGGCGCTGCGGAGGAGCGGTGCCCGGGTGATGGTTGAAGGGGAGAGTCAGGATGAGGCGAAAAAGGTCGCTGAGCGTCTCGCGGACGAAGAGGGATTAATTCTGATTCCACCGTTTGATGATTCGGCGGTGATCGCGGGGCAGGGAACATTAGGTCGGGAAATCCTCGAACAAGTTCCTGAGGTAAAAACCGTCTTGGTCCCCCTGTCCGGTGGTGGGCTTGCCGCCGGTGTCGCCTTGGCCTTAAAAGCGCGGAATCAGGGGATTCGGGTCGTGGGGATTTCCATGGATCAGGGTGCGGCGATGTATGAGAGTCTTCGCCTCGGGGCTCCACGGGAAGTGCAGGAGGTAAGGTCCTTGGCCGATAGCTTGCAGGGGGGCATTGGGCTCGATAATCGCTGGACGTTTCCCCTGGTGCAAACATTTCTTGATGAGGTGGTGTTGGTCTCCGAAGCGGCCATTCGCGACGCCATGCGGTGGCTTATGGAGGAAGGCCTGATGGTGGAAGGTGCCGCGGCCGTGGGGCCCGCCTGGCTTCTCGCGTCCCCGCGGCCATCGCTGGAAGGTCCCATCGTCGGCATTTTGACCGGGCGCAATCTCGCCGTGGAGGACTTTTTTTTGGCGGTCGGTGGGGAAAAAGTGGAATAAGAGACATAGCAGGAAATTGATGCCCTATGGCGAATTATCGAGGTATTCGTCACAAACCGCGGTTGGCATCCTGATGGGGTGATAGGTCCTATCATCCATGCATGTTGGCCTCGCTGTCTTAGTGGTGAGAGATCATGTCGCGAGGGATGGGGTGAAGTCGGTGGATCCCCTGACACTAAAGGACCTGTTGACGCTGAACATTCTCGGTGATGCGACGATTCTCGCCGGCCAGGAGTACCTCGACCAACGGCGAGTGGATTGGGTGTCGGTCATCGAGATTCCCGTTGAAGACTTTGTTCGCCAGGATGAGTTGGTCTTAACGACGGCCATTGGCTGCGGGGATGATCCCTCCGCACTCAGGAATTTCGTCGAAGAGGTGCACAATGCGGGGGCGGCGGCGCTCGCCATCGCCCTCGGTCGCCACCTGGAGTCGGTGCCGGAGAGTGTGGTGGCCATCGCCCAAACGTATCACTTCCCGTTGGTAGCCATTCCCTGGGATGTGCGCTTCGCGGATATTAGCCGGAGAGTCTATTCTGAAATCGCGCTCCGAAACTCGGAGATTGGCCGCTCGGGGGGCTTTGTGCGCCCGATGTTGCTGCAAGTAGCCCAGGAACCGAATTTAGACGACTTGATGGCCACGTTGGCTCGTGGGTTAGGGGCCGAGGTGGCCTTCTTTGATGGGGCGACGGGGGGCTGGTGGGGTTCACGACGCATCAGCGCTTTGTGTCGTGAGGACATGCGGGATATCTTGCCGCAATTGGTGGTGCCCCGGGACGCGGCCTGTGAGTTTCAGCCGTTAACGCGCATACGGCTTCACGACATGGAATTGGGAGCCATCCCCATGTGCTCCGATGGCCGCTGGCTGGGCACGCTGGTGGTGCATGCGGCTCCCTTAAAGACTGACCTGTTCGAGGGCCATACGCGCATGATTCGGCACTTAGTGGCGCTTGCGTATTTGGAACAAGAATCGGTTGTGGCCGAATCCTTGCAACGCCAAGAGGATCTAGCCTGGAAGCTCGCCAAGGGTGAGTTCAAGACGTGGGACGATCTTTTGGCAGGGGCGTCGGGCTTCCAGACGGATGTGATTCAGTCGTATGTGGCCGTGGTCGGAACGCTCGACAACTGGGACAACACCTACCGCTATAACCAGACCGTTTTTTCTCACGAAGGGCGCAGTGAGTGGGAGGCGGACATCATTCAAACGGTCCGCCGAGCTCTGGCGAAAAAAGCGGATACCGCTGGCTATCGTATGGTGAGCACCTTCCAGCGAGGAGAATGGATTGGTTTCGCCTTTAGCCCGCGCCGCATTCAACGCAACGTGTTTCATGACATGCTGACGGCGGTCGAAGAGGGACTCAATCTTCGGGCCGCTTTTGGAAAACTGTCATGGGGGATGGCGATAGGGGAGCCCGGCGTCGATGGCTTCCACCAGGCCTATCAAAATGCACGCACGGCCCTCGACGTGGGGATTCGCCGCCACGGACCGGGGGGCGTCCATGAATATGAGCGTATTAGCCATGAACGGCTGTTGATTCGCTTTTTGGAAGATGCTATCGTTCGTAGTGCTGTTCAAGCAACGCTAGGAAGCTTAGTGGAGTACGACCGCCAGCATGAAGCCGACATGATTAACACCTTAGCCGCCTATCTTCAAAACCGTACCAACGTCAGCGTTACCGCCCGAAGGCTTCATCTTCATCGGCAATCTCTCCTCTACCGGCTGAAGAAAATCGAGATGCTTACCGGGCGATCGCTTGACGACGCGGATGACCTTTTTTTGTTAGAGCTCTGTGTACGTCTTCTGGGGTTGCGGGTGGCAGAATTCCGGCCAACGCTTAGAGAATAGTGTCTAGGGCCGGATACCAACAAAACCACCACTGATCCTGGCCCGAAGCCTTTCGGGACGCGGACGGAGAATACGCCGCCATGAACCGAAAATCCTTTCTTTCACCATGAAGACCGTTGCTAGGACAGCGACCGAAGATGCCAGAGATTCCGCCGATCGATGGAATCGATTGGATGGCGATGACGCGAATTAGGGGACGGAGCTGGACTCCGTTTTCTCTGCCGTTCCTGGTCTGGCGCACCCATTGGCGCGTGGAAAGAGGCACCATCCGTCCTTTAATCAGGAGATAACCCGGACTCACGCTTAGCGTTTCCTCCATGTGATTCTTGGGCTCACGATGGCGAGCATGAAAGGGTGGCGCTATACGGGTCACCCGCCCTCGTAAGAAAGGGATCGGGAATGATTCCCATCAATTCTCGGGCGTGGCGTACCAATCGCCACCGTGATCGCATTTCGTGGGCACAGTTCACGTGCCATTGCATCATGATTAGAGGCATACACCCATATTTTCCAAAACGGGCTTAACCCAATGGGGTGTGTGTTTGGCCGACGGGGGCGGTGCCACGTGACTGATGACGTGCTCGACGAATAACGACGGGAATATTCCACACGGCCATTATGGGCTAAAGGACTCGTCCCGTGGCGTGATCGAGCATCTGAGGAAGGCCTAACCCCTGAGGAACCTTGGGGAATGGTGTCCATAGGAGCGCCCTCATTTAAGTTGTAGTCAATCTGCACAAAATGTCGGATCCACTTTTTCAACTAGTCGGAAAGTTGCCGGCGTCGGTTAATCATGTTACCGTAAGTATTGTCTTTGGGAGCCAACAAAATGCAATGGGTCAAAGACGGACTTCGAAGTTATTGAGACTGCAGTAGTTGGCCGGGGTTCTCCCGGATCTATCTCTAGCATCGCTGCCCCGTGAGGCAGCCGAGCGCTCCTTGAGCGCTTGTGGAAGAAGCAAGGCAGACTACCGGACCACCCGGGGGCCGACAAAAACGGCTGACAGGGTTCACGGCGTGCCGCGACTCGCCACAGGGCGTAAAGGATTACATAAGCCCAATTTAAACCCGGTTGGTTGATGAGGTGCCGTGCTTCGCCGTCGAGCGATACGGTCTATTCGTCATGCGTGTGGCGAGAGGAATCGCCACCTGATAATGTGCTTCCTTATTGGTGCATGGCGGAGGTCACGGCGACCACAAAACGCAATCAAAGGAGGACTAAAATTGGCACACATATCGAAGTTTGCAGTTCCGGCCGTGGTTTTGGCCACCAGCGGAGCTTTGCTGGCGGGGTGTGGCTCTGGATCGACCTCAACTCAAAGCACCTCCTTGTTGAGCAAAGTGAAGTCTACGCATCAACTAGTGTTTGCGATTTCTCCGTTTGCACCCCAGGATTTTCAGAATTCCAAACAGCAGTGGACGGGGTATGATGTGAATATCCTACGGGGATTTGCGAAGTCCCTTGGGGCAAAGCTCGTGTTCGATCATCTCTCGTTTGCCGCCTCTATTACCGCAGTGTCCCAAAAGCGCGCGGACGTCACTATTGACATTTACGAAACTAAGGCGAGAGCCAAGGTGCTGTCTTTTAGCCGGCCGATGCTGAACTACAATGATGCCATTGTCGTCAATTCGCAGCATCCGGCGATTACAACCGACTCGGTTTCGGCTTTGAAAGGAAAGACCATTGGAGTGGTCACGGGTTCTGCGGAGGTCGCTGAGGCGGTAGCGCTCGAAAAGCAAACCCCGAGCGACGTTAAATATTACCCCAATATTTCTGACTGCTTCCAAGCGCTATCGACCGGGCGAATTGACGCGACGATTCAGCCGAGCACAGACCCGGCGTGGTCCAAGGCACAGAACCCCGCATTGCACATTAAGATACTCGGGGCCGTGCCGCAGTCCGTTGCGCCGCCCGTCCAGGGGCTCCGCGGGTATTACGCGGTGCCCAAGGGCCAATACAGTGCCAGCTTTTTGAAGAAGCTCAACGCGTACCTGTTAAAGATCCAAAAGAACGGTACCGAGCAGAAAATTCTCGATAAGTATGGCTTAACGAGCCCCGTGTTCTTGCAGGGAATCGCGAGTGCTCCCAACTCGTACACTCCCTAACGGGAAGACGTTTGAGCCAGCGGGTACGACTGGGGGCCAGGGTCACTGGTTCCCCGGTTTGGCACCCGTTCACGAGACTGTAGACGGGAGGCTCCTTCATGCACGTGTTGTGGGTGACGTGGATTCATGCGCTGCCAAACTTTCTTTTGGGACTTAAAGTGACGCTGGAGATTACGGGGCTGGCGTTAGTGCTGGCATTGGTGTTGGGATTTGTTTTGGCCCTCGGTCGCCTATCCGGGGTGCGGGTTTTCGAGTTCGTGGCCATGGTGTTTGTGGAGGTTATTCGGGCAATCCCGGTTCTTGTCCTTTTGTTTGTGGCCTACTACAGCATGGGCCAATGGGGAGTGAAGCTGTCGGGGTTCGCGGCGGGCACGTTAACCTTGGGGGTGTTTTACGCCACCCAGTATGGGGAAATTTTTCGGGGCGGTATTCTCGCAGTCGACCGGGGCCAACGTGAAGCGGCTCAGGCCCTG
Organism: Sulfobacillus sp.; assembly: GCA_027343765.1. Lineage (GTDB taxonomy): Bacteria > Bacillota > Sulfobacillia > Sulfobacillales > Sulfobacillaceae > Sulfobacillus_B. The sequence continues at coordinate 14,514 of DAHWKG010000078.1, read as the reverse complement.
GGACTATCGAGCACGGCCATCATGGGAAAGATCATCCTGCCCCAAGCCTTTTTCAATATTTTACCGCCGGCCACCAATCAGCTCAGCAATTTGATTAAGGATACCTCGTTGGTTTACACCATTTCCGTCACCGATTTAATGTTTCAAGCGTATTTAGCTGGTTCAAACAGTTTCCAGTACATGGACGACTTCCTGTTGGCGGGCGTGCTGTACTTCGCTTTCTACATCATTTTGTCCAAACTCTTAGCGAGGTGGGAGTTGAATGTCCAACGACGTCGTGCTTAGTGCAAAAAATGTGACCAAGCGATTTGGGAAATCCCTGGTGTTCGAAGATGTCACCCTAGATGTCCATAAGAGTGAGGTGGTGGCCATCATTGGTCCCAGCGGTGCTGGAAAAAGCACCTTCATCCGTTGCGTCAATGGCTTGGTGCCGTTCGAGCAAGGGACATTGGAGCTTTTAGGGCATACGCTGGAGGGGAATAAAAAACCGTCACGGTCCGTGTTGCTGGATATTCGCACGCGGGTGGGGATGGTGTTTCAGAACTTTAATTTGTTTCCCCATCTCACCGTGATGGAAAACATTACGCTCGCGCCCATGCAGGTCAAACAGGTATCCAAGGAGGACGCGACCAAACGGGCGCAAGAACTTCTGGAGATGGTGGGACTGGGTCATAAAGCGACCATGTATCCCAAGCGGCTTTCGGGCGGTGAGCAGCAGCGGGTGGCCATTTGCCGGGCATTGGCCATGGAGCCGGAATTAATGCTATTTGATGAGCCGACGTCAGCGCTCGACCCGGAATTGGTGGGCGAAGTGTTAACGGCCATCAAGCGGCTCGCCGGCCAGGGTAGCACCATGATCCTTGTCACGCACGAAATGCAGTTCGCCAAGGAAGTGGCCGACACGGTGGTGTTTATGGCGGATCACCGCGTGGTCGAAACAGGCCCGGCTCGGGGGTTGTTGGAGAATCCAAAATCAGACCGAGCCCAGCAATTCTTGCGTCGGGTGCTTCATCCGACCGAGGACGCCGGTGAAGAGGGAGAGGAGGGGGAGGCCTAGTGTGGCATATTGTGGCGAACTACGCGGGACCCATGAGTATCGGCGCGCTCAAGGATTTGAGCTTGACCGTGATCTCGGTTGCCGTTTCCATCGTCATTGGTGTGCTATTCGCCGCGGGCCGTCTCTACGGGCCCAAGCCGCTGCAAATTCTTATTTCTTGGTACGTGGAGATTATCCGGGGATTGCCAGCGATTTTGCAGCTCTTTATCATCTTTTTTGGGTTTCAGCAGTTCGGGATTATGTTTTCGCCGCTCACGGCTTCGCTGTTGTGGCTGGTTGCCTATGGCGTCGGCTACACGGTCGAAATCTTCCGTTCGGGCATTATGGATGTTCCCGCCGGACAGTGGGAGGCAGCGGCCGCTTTGGGGTTGCCGTGGTTCACGACGCTCAAAAAAATTGTGTTTCCCCAGGCCTTAGTCACCATGTTGCCGGCCCTGACCAGCATTGTGGTACTTCAGTTGAAAAACACGACGCTGATTTACCTCATCGGGTTTTCCGACGCGATGTTTACCGCCACCTCAGGCGCCAACACGACCGATCAGCCCGGGGTTTTATACCCCATGGTGGCTCTCGCTTTTGTCATCATGAGTCTCGGCATCGGCCGCATTGGTCTTGTGATGGAGCGGCGCGCGGCGATGTATCGATGATGTATAGGGAGGAGCCCGTCTCTTTGAGGCGGGTTTTATGTCTTTACCAGATGGAGACGGCCGCTCAGCCAGGCCGGTGATATTTTTTCGCTCCCTTGTCCTTTCTCACGTTGTTCTTTGTCGCCAGCGGAAAATCTGCGAGCCCGGGTCATCCGGCGCAAGGAATGCGCTTCCCGACGACCTCACGATCACGATACCTTGACGCGTTCAAATTGCCCGGCCGTCTTGTGCCAACAGAAGAACAAAAGCAATGGACCGTGAAGAGGGAGGTCGCTAACGGGCCATAGGGATGCGGGATCAAACATGGTACCAGAATATGGGGGAGGATGAACCCCTATGGTGTCGAAGGCCTCCGTGGGGTCGGAGGCCTTGTTTTTCTTTGACCGGTTCTTAGTGCTCCACTCGGTTTGTAAGCAGTGCTCCCAGCCCCACGACGCCGACGAAAAACATCATCAACGAGGTGACCATCATGGTTTGATGGTGAAGAGCGGTGTAATTTTGCATGCTCATCACCAAAAAAATTCCGCCAACCACAATGAGGCCGACGATAAAGAGAGTTGCGATAAAGCGCATGATTGCCCCGCCTTTCCCAATACCCGCACCAGGTAGCGGTTCCGCTATTCCTGAACGGTGAAATTCTTTCTCCACTATAGCTTAGGGGACCCCGAAAGTGCACCCCTTTTGAACCAGTGATTTGTTGAAAAAGTAGGGTATGCGGATTCTATGATGGATCGGGCCATTGTCGCGGGGTCCGTCATGTGGGGGCCAAAGCGGATTTTGTGATGGATCAAGTCGGCCCGTCATATGCAGGTCAACCCGGATTATGTGATGGATCGGAAAATTCCCATCGCAGGGATGCGGGATTTTGGTCATGCAAGGTGGTGCGACAATCCACAGGCCGTGTGATCGGGCTTCTTGACGTCCACATCGACGCCGAGACCTATCTCTCATTGCTGATAATCCACCGGAGCTATGCGCACCAAGGAATTGGCCAACACGTCTATAGAGCGCTCGAAGCTTATGCCCGGTCCTATGCAAGCCGCATGATCCGCGTTGACGTCGTGATGGGCTATGATGATCGCGTGCGAGACTTCTGGATCCGCAACGGGTTTCAGGCGGTGGAGCATATCACGCTGGAATGGAACGGGTCTAAGCTTCCGGCGACCACGATGAAGAAGGCCCTGGTGCCTGCTGAAGGAGGCCAGCGCGCATCGCGATGACGTCCGACGCGTAGGCAAGACTGTCCGCTAATCCCGCGATCGCTTCGACGGAGAGGGAGCACGCGAGCCCAGATACGACGCATTGGTTCCCCGGAGAAGAGTCGTGCTATGGATGGGGTTGGGTCATCCCGCACCCTGGGCTGGCAGCGCGGGCGGTCGAGTTCCGCGAGACCATGCCGCCATCGCGTGTGGGACGCTGGGTTGAACGCGAGGCAAGCGCTAATATGACGGCGAGGTGAACTCATCATGGTACCGGGGTTCGTAATCATTATCCTAATTTTGCTCTTTATCGTCGTTCCATGGATTATCCAGTGGGGCATGACGATACAAAATGCGCATCGGGTCGAGGAACTGGAGCAGCAAGTCCAACGGCTCCACGACCAACTCGATGCCATCTCTGGTGAAGATTGAAATGACGCCACCGGCCCGCGAGGCGGCGGTACCCGTGGGGAAAAATAGCCCGGGCGCGAGCACAACCTGATGAGGCTGCGGGACTTTCGGGGGCGTATCTGCAGTTAACCCAGTGCGGCTCATGAGAGACGCTGGCCATGCACTATGGAAGCGAATTAGTGATGTCGAGCGATTCCTCCTCTCGGGTTTTTCGCGCGTCGATGGGCGCGTGGTATCATGGAATGAAATGGAGGTGTGGGCATGTCTGCAGGCGTTCCGTGGCCCCCGTCCGGATTTGATGAGTTGTCACCCGAAGAAAAGGTCGATTACGTCCAGTCCCTGTGGGACCGTATTACGGCGAGCGAAGACCGGGTGCCGGTGCCCGACTGGCACAAAGACGTCATTCGGCAACGACTAGCTGACCCGGATGCCAACCCTATGGATTGGGATCAGGTTCGGGATCGAATTATCCGTGACTTGCGTCAATCGAAGCCAAAGGCATGAGCCTTCCGGTTCGTTTGAGCGCCGGTGCCCAACACGATGTAGAGGACACGGTCGCGTGGTATGAAGGGCAGCGCGTCGGACTCGGAGGACGTTTCGTCGCGGCACTCGATCGGTTAATCGACCGTGTCTCCGAAAATCCCCAGCAATTCCCCGTGATTGACACCGAGGTGCGTCGCGCGTTGGTGCGCCGGTTTCCGTATGCCGTTTACTTTATTGTATCCTCCGACCACATCGCGGTCATCGCTGTCTTGCATGTGCGACGCTATCCCCAAGAGTGGCAGCGTCGACAATAGAAAATCCGAAGACTTCCAAATCCTTGACGAACTCTCGGGGGCGAATACGCTGTAGGAAATTCCCCTATCACCAGCGAATTAACAAAGATATAGTGATCTGTGGGATACGCCAGGAAGCAACGGGGCCATTAGCTGGGCTTCGCGCGAAAGAGAGCCATGGTATTGATAAGTTCTCCCGTGGACCGTTGATATGGAATGCGAGGTAAATACGCGTGGTCATTCTCTGGGATCTTGACGGCACCATTCAAGATAGTGAAAGCGTGGCCCAGGAGGGAACTCGCCATGGGTTTCGGACCATACTAGGGCGGGAACCCACCAACGCCGAACTTGCCCAACTGGTGGGGCGCCCCGTGCCGGTGGTCTACAGAGAATGGTTCGACGCCGAACTCGCTCAACGAATTCTCGATGTTGGAACCCGATACTACGAGGAACGGGCACACAAAATTCCTGTCTTCAGGGGAATTCCCGAGGCACTTAGACAGTTAAAAGCGGATTACGTGATGGGAATGGTGTCATCAAAGCGCCGTGTCCATGTCCTTCGCGAGCTAGAGAGCCACGGCCTGCGTCCGTTATTTGATGTGATCGTTGCCCAAGAAGATAGCACCCGGCATAAGCCGGACCCCGTTCCGCTGTTGCTGGCTGCGCAGCGCCTAGGCGTGCCGCCTGAGGACTGTGTGTACATTGGGGATCAACCCACGGATGTCCTGGCGGCCTCCGGGGCCGGGATGCGGAGTATCGCGGCCTTGTGGGGCGACGGCCGAGTCCAGCGATTTAAGGCGGTGCAACCAACGGCGATGGCCCCTGTTCCTTTGGCTGTCGTCGAGGTGGTGGCGCAAATGGCCCGGCCGCCCCGATAGGACGGAAAGCGGTGGGCCCGCTAGGATATGGCGACGAGATCGTGGCGTGATGCCAATGAGTATCTCAACCCAAAGCGACCTAATGGGGCATATATCCATCTCACATGTGCAAGGAATACTTAGCGGCGCGAATCACAATTTTCGGTGATATAGTCATAATGATGGATAACCCAATTACGGTGGCTGTCCGGGATCTGGGAGGATTTGATGATCACAATTTCGCCTATCTGGTATGCCTGCTTGGAGGAGGCGTGGGCCGGTTATTGCGCGGGCTCGCAGGCCATTGGTGCCGTGTGGGTCGACGCCACGGGCGACATCCGCTACCGCGGTCGGGGCCGTATCGGAGAGGCCCATGCGTCGGCCCCTGTCTTGGCGGGCACCCGTCTCGCGCATGCCGAGGTCAACGTGCTCGCCCAGATTCCCGCGGGCGAGTTCGAGCAGATGGCGGCGGGTCGCCTTTATACGACCCTCGAACCGTGCCCATTATGCGTGGGGGCGATTGCCATGTCTGGCGTCCGTCATGTTACCTTTGCGGCCTACGACCACTGGGCCGGGGCTACTACGTGGCTGCAGCAGTTTCCGTATATGGCCCAGAAACAGATTGAGGTATCGGGACCCGTGGCTGGCGTTGAAATCATCTCGCTGGTATTGCTGACCGATCGCACGTTGCAGGCCAATTCGGTACGTACACCCGATTTGTTGCGCAGTTTCGAGCAAGACAGTCTCATGGCGACCCGCATCGGCCGCGAATTTTTCCACTCTGGGTTTTTGCGAAAGGCGCGGGATAACCGCTGGCCGGTCGATGCGGTGATCGAGGCCATTGTGGCGAGATTCTGAATGAATGACCTCAGGGACGCAGAGATTAAGGCGCTCTTGGGGGCGGGCGAATGTCCCACAAGGCACCCCCGGGGGCAAGGATGCAGAGTCGGGGCGGTCGTGGACGGACGATGTCACCCAATTCGGTTGGGAACAAAACGGGAAATCGGGTGCGATCCCGGTGAGACAACAAACGGTCGGAGGTGCCACCGTTGAATTATCATATACGCCCGATGAGCGCTGCGGATGCGCGGGCGATATGCGAGTGGCGGTATCCAGGAGCATATAAGTTTTACGACATGGACGCAGATCCTGAAGACCTCCGGGAGTTTCTAGACTTCGATGGGTGGGTGCCCGACACGAAATTTGCGGTCGCGGACGGCGGCGGAGACCTCGTGGGGTTCTTCGAATTTGTCACACGCGATGGGGTGACGGCGGTCGGTCTCGGCTTACGTCCAGACCTGACGGGCCACGGCCTGGGGCAGGAGTTTTTGCGCGCCGGTTTACGCTTCGCCGCGGAGCGCTTTCGGCCACGACGGTTCGCGCTCGCCGTGGCCACATTCAACCAACGGGCCATCACCGTCTATCAGCGGATGGGGTTCTCCGTTACCCAAACATTTGTGCAGAACACCAATGGCGGCCAGTACGAGTTCGTCCAAATGGAAGCGGACCCGACGAGTCTCGGCTTATAACAGGGGCCGAGAAGTCAGGCGCAACGCCCCATTCGGACAGGGTCCGAGGCGCGATCGCACCTCGAATGGAGCACGTGTCTATGCCCGAGCTCTTCGCATCGCCATCCGCATAGACGAGGGGCTTGATAGGACAAGACATCAGGAAAGGAGTCGTTCGATGACGGACACAGTAGCGTAGTGCATCGTGCATCCGGGGGTAGCGATATCCCGGGCATTGTAGCGTGTGCTTTGGCGGCGTTTTGGCCGGTGGATGGGACGTCCGCATGGGATCGGGCGATGGGATTCATCGACGGCCAAGATTGGGCTTCAAAGAAACGCCGGAGCCGCTGGTTCGTGGAAATTCACCCCGAGCGGTGCCGGGTCGCCCAAGTCGGGAATCGCATTGCAGGTTTTGTTATGTGGAGCGTAAACGCCACAGACAGGGTGGGCGAGGTGGAAAACCTAGCAGTGCATCCGGATTTCCAGGGGTACGGTATCGGACGAACGCTTACGGAATACGCGATCGCTACCCTGCGGTCTGAGGGGATGCGCTCCATCAAAGTGTTCACGGGGCTCGACGTGAACCATGAGGCCGCTCGCCGACTGTATGAGGGGTTGGGATTTCGTGATGTATGGCACACGGTAACGTACGGCATGGCCCTCGATTCTGACTAATGGCCCGGATAGGCAGGCTTGTGCTCATGCAGATACGGGGGCGAGAGCCCCGGAAGGGCTCCGGAGGTTTAGGCGGTTGATATGCGACAATAGCGGTTACAAGCATTCTACACGGACAGGGGATGTTCGTTGTGCTTATTGACTATCGCTTGAGTGGGGTTGCCACAAGGCGGATCACGCAATTGTTAGCGTACGCCGTAGGGGACGGGTCGGACCAAAAGTTGAGTCATGTCCTCCAGAGGATGTATTCAGGTGCGCCCGCCAAGCTGTACGTATGGATTGAGGATGATCGGGAGGCCGTTGGGCTGATTGGTTGGCGGGTCCAAGGGGGCTCGTTGGAAATCCTCCATATTGCGGTGGATGAAGGCAAGCGGCATCAAGGCATTGGTCGGCGACTGATTGACGCGGCCGTCGCGTTAGAGCGTCCTCATGAAGTATTGGCGGAGACGGACCACGACGCCGTGGAGTTTTACCAGCATTATGGGTTTTCCATCCAGTCCCTCGGAGCGAAGTATCCGGGTGTCGAACGTTTTCAATGCCGTTGGCAGGCAGGGACGTGACGGACGCCGGGACCCCCGGTTTTGTAGACTGAACCCCAGATCCCCGTCTCTGATCAAGTGAAATAATACGGATTCGGGAGGTATGCGCTGTAACATCATCATCTACTCTCAGTGATTACCTATTGCGGGATGGTCTTTGCTGATGGCGTTCGAGCGCGATGTGGACCAGGCGGTCGATTAACTGCGGGTAGGATACGCCGGTCGCTTCCCACAGCACGGGATACATGCTGTGCGGCGTAAATCCAGGCAAGGTATTGATCTCGTTGAGTAAGACTCGCTGGGACTCACGTTCCCAAAAGAAGTCGACACGGGCCAATCCGGCACAGTCCAAGGCATGAAAAGCCTGGACGGCCAGTTCTTGCATCTGGCGCGCGACCTCGTCGGGAATGTTTGCCGGGATGGACAGCTCCGTCGACCCGTCTTCGTACTTCGCCCGATAATCATAAAAGTCGTGTCCGTGCACGGTGACTTCGCCCACGACCGAGGTTTCCGCATCGTCCCACCCCAGCACGCCCACCTCGAATTCGCGCGCATTGACTCCCTGTTCCACGATGACCCGACGGTCGAACTGCTGTGCCGCGTCGATGGCCTCCTGAAGTTCCTGACGGTTGGTGACTTTCGAGATGCCCACACTGGATCCTAAGTTGGCCGGCTTGACAAACATGGGGTAGGACAGGCCGCTTTCTAGCGTATCGAGTGTCCGGATGGGATCGTGGAGCCACTGATACCGCGTGAGTCCTTGATAGGCAACCTGCGGGATCCCCATGGCCCCGAACATCGTCTTCATCGCGATTTTATCCATGCCTAATGCCGATCCCAAAACGCCGGACCCGACATAGGGTAAGCCGGCTAGTTCCAGCAAGCCTTGCACGGTGCCATCCTCACCCAACGGTCCGTGCAACACCGGGACGACCACATCGACGAGCTCGGTCAACGACTCAGGGCGGAATGGCACGATCTCGTCGGGCCTCCCGGAACTAACCGCAGGGCGATCCGCCGAAGCGACGTGAATTGGCCACTGGGGAGCGCGTCCGGTTTCCGTCTTCATGAGCCCTAGCGCAGGGTCTCCCGCCATCCAGCGGCCACTTCTGTCAATGGCGATGGGAATGATGTCGTAGGAACCCTGCATGGCTTCCATCACCGCATAGGCTGACATCATGGACACCGCGTGCTCTTGCGATTGGCCTCCAAACAATACGCCCACCTTCAACGGCATTCGTTAACCACCTCTCGCCGGACCATTTACATTTAGTGTATGACGCTATCCGTTCGGTTGCCAAATGTAGAGTTCGCATCGGAGATCCCCTGGCGAACTATTGGGGGCAAAAGTGCCACAAGGATTCCGCAGGTGAAATCGCGAAATCTTCATCGAATGGTTTGTAGAATCGTGACTCGTTCTGCAGGAGGCGACGTTTAGATGACGAAAACTCAATGGATTGCAATTACCGTGGGGCTGATCATCGCCGGGGTCGGCGGGTTTGGGCTCGGGCATTGGGGCCCGTCAGCGGCCGTCCGCCAAATCGGCCAGTACGATGTCATGGAGTCCTATGCGATCATTAATCAAGCGAATCACGAATTGGCGTTGCACCATCGAGCGAATGCCGATACCAGTGCATCGGAAGCCGCCGGACTTTTGTTTAGCGCCGCGACGCCGTTGCATCTCCTGGGAATTGGGTCGGGGCTGACAGGCGGCGCCTCGGAACTCACCAACTATCTGCAGGCGGCGGAATATGATTTTGTGGGCGGTACGGCTACGGCACACCAACGCGCGGTGCTCAACGCATTCCATCAGGCGCTGGCACCGTTTCGTCATGAGGGGTTCGGCCAGATTCCCGAATCGGCGTTCCGCGCTGCCTTAAACCGGGTGGCCACGGAGATGGCCAAATAAGCCTCACGGTGCTACTCGCTTGCTCGCACGCGAGTCGAGGCCACGCTGGCGTACATATGGGGGCGAGAGTCCCGGGAGGATTTGCGTTGAGGTGCGGGACGCTCGGGTTGGGCAATGATAGCGCGAAGAGAATTATTTCGCGCCAACCGCTTTTCGGTCCAATGGTGGCTATCGCTATCCTCGGCGCCAGCGTTCTTGCTCGCGAGGTGTAACCTGGATCCTAGATAAACGCCTGGTAAGCTGGCATGGATAGATTTGTAGCGTCGCGCCCTCTAGCCCTTTTGTGGGGTCGGCCCCCCGGCAGAGCGGGAAATAGAGAGGAGGGTTCGGGACGGAATCCTTAGTCATTCGACAAGCCCAGGCCCATGACGCTTGGGCCGTGGCCGTGCAACGACGAGATTACTATGCCGAGGAAACGGGCGGTGCCCCCATCGTCGGTGACTTCCTCGATCGGATGTCGACGTTCGTCCGCCAGGCCATTGAGAACCGGGAGGCGATCGTTTGGATCGCCAAAGACCAGGAGCGTGTTATCTCGACCGCCTGGGTCATCCCCATCCGGAAGGTGCCCTGGCCAGATCCTTGGGAGGCGCGCTGGGCCTACGTGACCGACGTGTACACGTATCCGCCCTATCGGGGGCGGGGTATTGGTGCCCAGCTAATGAGACGGGTGCAGCAATGGGCGTTTGATGAACGTTTAGAATTTCTCATACTATGGCCCAGTGATACGAGTGCGCGGTGGTACCGCCGATTGGGTTTCCAGGCGGAGCCCGAAGCGTTAGTCTGGCGACCGCCGATTGAATCAGCAAGCACACCTGACGAGCCTGTAGCCCGTTCTCAGATGATCGGGTGACGGGCGCTTGGTGAGGACGCGCACGATTGGGAACGCCTGGCGCAGTGGTTCGCCAGCCCCCCGGTTCGCGAGTTCTATCGTGAGGATCCTGATGTCCGGAACATCCGGGCGAAGTACGGCCCGCGAACCCAAGCCGGTTCGCGCGTCCGACCCCGGATTATCGTGTATGATGGCACGGCAGTGGGGTATGCCCAATTTTATCCCTTGACGGATGCGGACATTCGCGGATATCACTTACCGAATACGATGCCGTGGGGTGGATTCGACCTGCTCATCGGGGATCGGGCCTTGTGGGGCCGGGGAATCGGCCAAGCGGTGGTCCGACTGCTTCTGGGCGAGCTTGCCGGGCTGGGATTGACTCATGTCGCCATCGATACGGCGTGCCGGAATCTTCGAGCGATCGGGGTATACCTCAAAATGGGATTCGCGATGGAACGCATATTGAAGGGCTGGGAACAGGGCCAAAACCATCTCGTGATGACCTGTCACCTCGACGCGTCTCAGGGGCGTGCCACATAACGACATCCCATCCGGGGATGACTTGGCGTGAGGTATTCTCGGTGCCCTGGGTTGAATGGTTGGTCGGGACGACCATCGGCTATTTGTTCACGTGACGCAAGTCAGTGCGTATCAGGGGCAAACCCCCTGTTGCCCGAACGGATTGATAGACCCGGTTTTGGGGGCCATGTCTCCGGAGTTAATGGGGGCGTATCTGCACGAAGCTTGCGAGGGTTTTCATCCAAAAACATCTTGCTGGGATCGGTTGTTTTGCTTTATAGTTCGATCTAGAAATTAGATTGATAAGAGGAGTCGACACGATGCCCAAGCACTTGGGACCCCCCCTGACCGAGGGCCAATATCAGTTGATCGCCCACCCGTTGCGGATTCGCATCTTGCATGCCCTTAGCTCGGGCGAATTGACCGCTGCGCAAGTAGCCGATCATTTAGGCGAAACGCGCGGGAACGTGCATTACCACATCCAAAAGTTGAACGCCGGCGGGCTCGTGGAGGTGACGCGGACGGAACCGAACGGTGGCATCCTGGAGCGGTATTACCGCGCGGCCACGGCCCGCTTTCGTCGGCCCAAACAACCGGATGAGCCGCGTGATGCCCGGGCTGTGGAAACGTGGTTGGAACGCACAGCGGCGGAGGTAGACATGTTGCTCGAGACCTTCGAGGCCCTCTTGGGGGTCTGGGAGCGGGTCGGTTCGGCGGAGCCGGAGCAGGCCCAAACGTGGCGGGTGATGGTGCGGTTTGAGCGGGTGGCCTCCGCCGATGGTGACAACGGGACGGACGATGCCCCCTTGGGCGCGGGCTCATGACGTCTGACCGGTGGGCGCTGCCTGTCGTCTTGGCCGGCTCGGCAGCCGGCGCTCTGGGAGAAACGATGCTCCTGGTGGCGGTGAACGTCTTGATGTTGACGCGCACGCATTCCGCACCGGCGGTGGCCCTGTTATGGGTTGTGCCGCAGGTGGCAACGCTAGCGACCGGTACGCTGGTCGGGCGATGGACCGATCGGTGGGACAAGCGACGTACCTTATGGACCAGCAATGCGCTGGGGGGATTCGTAGTGCTTGGGCTGTTCATCACGCCCAACGTGTGGGCCATTTATGGTGTGTTCGGGCTGTTTGCGGTGGTGGACGGTGTGTTTCGGGCCGCGTTCAATCCCTATTTCCGTCTGCTCGTGCCCGCGCCGATGCGCGTCCGAGCCAACGCGATCGACGGCGCCTTACATTACGGGGCGCTCGTCGTGGGCCCGGCCATTGCCGGGGCCTTATTGCTGACCGGGCGACCCGACACGGTTATCGGTGCCGTCGCGGCGGCGCTCTTGGTCTCGGCGGGGTGTCTCTTCTTTATCCCGTCCTTGAATGGACCCCGGAGTGACCGGCCAGGGACCGCCCAGCACGGTGTGAGGGCATGGTGGCGCGACCTCCGTGGTGTCGCAGACTTTCTTCGCGGTAGCGGGACAGTGGCCGGTGTGGTGCTATTGTTTCGTTTCGCCTTGGTGTTTGGAGCCACGGCGGACGCCCAAGAAGTGGTGTTTGCCCGGCGAGCGCTACACCTCGGCAGTAGTGGCTACGGCCTCTTGGTGAGCGTCGCGGGGGTGGGGTACGCACTCGGGGCTGTGGCGACGTGGCTACTAGCGGAGCGGGTACCCGTGCGTTTCCTCGTCGGGCTCGGGTCGGTCGGCGCGGCCCTCGGCTATTTGGGCTATGCGCTGGCCCCCGGATTTCTCTGGGCCGCCGCCGGTCTTCTGGCACTCGGAGTCTGTCAAGCGGCCGCCGCCACGGGTTTTGGCACATTCACACAAGGGGCGTTGCCTCCCGAGGCCATGGGCCGGATCACCGCGTCCGTGCGAGCGCTGTTCGCCGCCCTCACGATTGCGACCACGGCGGGCGGTGGGCTGTTAGTGGGCCGTGTGGGGGTCCGCCTGTGGATGGTCGGGGCCACCGGGGCGATGGTTCTCTCTGCAGCGGTCTTGGCCGCGGTGTGTCTCAGCCGGGCGGGGTCTCGTGAATTCCATAGGGCAGCTGCGTCCTAGCGACAACATGTTGCTAGGACACGATTCTATTCCCTATCCCCGGACAGTGCTGGCCGGTCGAGGGCTGCGATTCACTGCTTGTCGTCAAGAGAGCACGTCATTGAACGGACTCAGTCCCCGAATTGACCTTCTCTCGGCGAGAACGAGCGTGCAGCAGCGCTTCGCTAGCGACCGACCTTTGATGTCGAGCCGGTATGATATCCGCAAGGATAGATTGGTCACGGGATGGGGTGACGGGACAACTTACCCACTCCGTTTTTTATTTGATCGGAACAAATATTACCATGGCGAATGGCGGACATACGGGGGCGAGTGTGCAGTAAGCCTCAGCCTGACGTGGCACCTCCATGACCGCATATTCCCATCCCCTCTGGAGGCATAGCTATCCGATACCGAAGGATTTCCGGAACGTCCATCCTGGACACTGATGGCGGAGGAACTGGAGTCGGTGTTGCCAGTCAGACTCGGAGAGTTGACGCAAAGGTCGAGCGGACACCACGCCGTGGACGAGATTGTATCCCCATCCCACCCCTAGTACCGCAAAGAGTTGCGAACTTCGGCTGACATCAGGACACGCTACCAGGTAGGTTTCCGCTTCCCAAATTTCATGGTCCCGAGGGGGGTTCGGGCCGGGCGCGTCGAACAGTGACGGACGAAACGAGAGGCTCACGGGATAGTGCTTCTCATCCATATCTAGCGCAATGTCTCGAATCGCTCCTTCGTGCGACGAAATTTGGAGGAGTTGCATCCATCCGGCGACCCCCCGGTATCCGGCCATTGGGAGGTCTGTCCGAGCCAAGAACACGGGGAAGCCTTTAGCGAGCTCGATATTGAAGGGAAGACCCAGTAAATCGAAGCCCCAGAACAAGGGATCCTCATTGACTGTGTAGTAGAACACCGCTCGTCCTTCTGTTCCTCGGAGACAAAATGGAATTTGCAGTGTCGGTGGACCAAACCCTGGCTCCCAGTAGTCGTCGTTCATCGCACCGGATCTCATGCCGCTCATCCTTAGTAGCCAAATTTACTCAGAGCATATCACAAAATCCCGCCGAGACGTCCCCTAAGGCCGTCATTTTCGGCGTACACCTGGCGCTAAGCAATGTTCGGGAGGTGGGCTGTTGTTACAATGTGCAATATTTCGCAGTATCAATAGCCGGGATACGGGGGCGAGAGCGCCCCAGCCGATAACAGGTTCTTGGACAGGATCGCCACTTACCTGAGTTCTTCCTCATATAAATTCATCATCGGGAAAGAATGCCCCTGTGTAGTACCCGGTTTGTCGTTATCAGGACGGTTCAGGCTACCGTCTCTGTCCCCTCCGACGGGTCGGGAGCGCTGGCAGTGTGCCAATGTGCCTTGATGTACAGGTCAGGGTCAGGAGGGTATGGATGAATATCCACGGCAGTTTTAACTTCATGATCCGGGGCCATGGTCTGGATTTCGAGGCCGTATCTGCAGCGCTAGGCCTGCAACCATCGGACATTGTTCACGAGGGCCCACGGCCACGCGGGCATGGAGCGATTCCCACGGACGGCTGGTTTTAT
>DAHWKG010000067.1:0-75193 GCA_027343765.1 Sulfobacillus sp. | reverse complement strand
GGAGAGACCGTGCCATCTGGATGGTCCGGAGTCGTGGGAACCACGACTTCTGTTCCCCCTCTGCGCCTCTCCGCCTGGATCTGGGCTTTGGACGCCAGTCGCACACTTCGTCGACCCTTGGGTGGTGAAATCCTGCGAATCCGCGAGTATACGGGAGAAAAACACTAATCTATGAGGGAGTACACTAAGAGGTGGACTTCGGTCCACCTCTTTTGCCGAAAAGCTTAAACGAGACCATTGCCCCGATCAACCTAAAATGCGCCACTCTGACGGTAAGTGAAAAGTCTGTGATCAATCATGTATTCCGGATACCCCGTTTTTTTAATGAGTGAGGCACCCGAAGAGGTTTTGCATCATAGGATCATGGTAATCCAGTGCATAGTCTGAAAAGATGCCGGGAATGCTAAACGTACTCTTCCTTTGATCTAACACTCAGGGGCATCATCTGGTATAATCGCGGGAGATATGACCCCATTTTATGGAACCTTTCGCCGGCCTCTTGGTCATCCATACCCGGGCTTTTAGGCGTTTTGTATTTCCTGACACGCATTTTTGCATCACATGTTAGAGATTGAGGTTGGTTTTAAGGAGGGATTAGGATGGAACAGCGGTGTCCGCTTTGCCAGGTTGGGTATTTGGAGGAGATTGTGGCGACAAACGGGCAGGGCGTGATTCAGTGCTCAGAATATCCCGCCTGCCGTTTCACCACCGACCGGTGGGAAAAGATTTCAGAAACGGTCGCCCGGTTCCATCATCCCGTCATGCCGGGGCGATAGCCGTTGAAGACCCGCCTTCAGAGGCGGGTCTTTTCGTGCCAGGAATTGCCTCTCCCAGGATGGCCCTAGCTTGCATAATTTGGGGTCGGGAGTGGAGGGGTGAGAATGGAAAGCGGACCAGACCGGGAAGTCTTCCGTCAGACCTTGGTGGAACTGGCGGTCTCGGGAAATATTCTCGGGTGGTGGGATTTCTTTCAAAAGTGGCGGCGCCTCGAGCGAGAGCTGTATCAAACACAAGTGCATAGGGTCCAACCGTTAAGGCCGAGCCGGCGTCCGTGAAGGACGTCGGCTTTTGGCATATCCGGGTAATCAACGCCTAAGTCGGCGATTTAGGTCGAACATCTGATAAAATAGAACGGATATGGATGGGAGGACGCGATGGGGAAGACAATAGGCGTGGTGAGCCGGTTTCCCGAACACCTAGACGTCTTTGAGCTGGCATACTATGAAGTCAAAGACGTTTCGGGTGTTTGGCACGATCCCGTGGCAGGCGCGATACCCATGGTGAGCGTTTTTGGCGACAACCGACTTGGAGAATCTCACCCAGAGTGGCTTCAAGTCGGCCCCGATGGTGAACGAGCGGAGCGGACGCTTTCCTATTTTGATTGGGATGCTCTCTGTCCGAGTTACCCGGGAGTGCGACAAGTCGCGCTGGACTGGATTCGGAAGGCCGTCGCTTTGAGTGGCGTGAACCGTCTGAGATTAGACGACGCCAACTTTGCCCGCGAAGGCTTTTGCCATTGCGCCGCCTGTGAACGGGAAAAGGCGCCGACCGAGACGTTTGACGAATATCGGTTGCGTCGTATCACCGCCTTTTTAGAGGAGGTCCGCACGATCGTTCCCAACATCGATATGACCCTCTTTCCCGATCCGCTCCCCGGTCATCTAGAGCATCGTTTCGGCGTTGATGTTGAACGCCTGTCGAGGGTTGTCGACCGCTTTGTGGTTCCTATTTACGATCTCCACTACGCAACCACCTATTGGTTGGAAATTTTGTCCCAGGGCTTTCAGGAGCGGCTATCTCGGCCCTTCTTGGTGGAACTATATGCGCTTGGGGTGGGGGAGGAGGCTCTCAGCCACGCGGCTCGAGTTGCCCTCCATTACGCGGACGGCGTCATCTTTGCCTATGGGAATAACCGGGAGATGCTGGGGCGGATTTTAGGCCGATTGGATCGAGCCCTATGAGCCTAACGGATATTTCGCGCCCGGATTGGCCGGTTCAGGTTGAAGGCACCTGGGGATTTTGGTTGGAGGGGGAATTTCTCGAGCGAGATGCGGCCGTTGACCGGGCGCTAACGCGTCTTGAGGACCCATACCGGCCAGTCTTCTTGTGGTGGGACTTCTTTATCGATCGGATGCTGGACAGCGATCTTTTACCCGCGATTGAAGCCCGTGGCCAAGGTATCGTACCCGTATGGCGGTTTCTCGACGCCGAGAGCATGGTGCGGACTTATGGGGACACGGATCAGTGGACGGATGATGACATCCATCATCTGGCCAGCTTTCTGAACGATTGGGCGGATGCCTTTGTCCGCCAAAACGCGCCGGATCTGGAGGCCAAGCGAGCTATTGGAGGACCGTTGGGCCGTCGCTTGGTGGCGCGCTTGATCCGGCCACGTGCCGTATGGGATGTAAACGCTAGCGATCGGCGCGCGTTGGCCGACGTAAGCCAAGAGTGGCAGGCGACGGCACGGGAATTAGCCCAAAGGACTGGCCCCAACACACCCCTGTTGCGGTTGACAAGTATTGACAGTGGCCGGCTCACGGTTCAGGCGTCGCATGTGGCGGAACGTGATTTAGCCGATTGGGCACTTCGCTTCTCCCCGTGGCAGCGGCTCACGGCTCATGGGCGTGAGGCGTTGGTGACGCTCACGGAGCAGGAAAGTGAGGTCTTTTGGCGCGAGGAACTGCCCACCTTGATGGGTGACGGTGTCAAGGTGGAGATGCCGGGCCAATGGCAGAATCCGCGCCTTCGAGTGCGTGGGGCGGTGCATCAGATGGGAGAACCCACCAAATCTCGTCTGGGTCTGGATCAGATCGTGGAAGTGGATTGGGAGGTTTTGTTAGGCGACCGGCCGATGAGTCTTGACGAATTGGAGGGTTTGGTTCGCGCCTCGAAGCCATTGATACGGCTCGGTGGCCAATTTGTGGTGGTGGATGCGGACACCATCCAGGAGGCACGGCGGGCCTATGAGCGTGCCAAAAAACATCGCGTCAAGATGGCGGATGCGCTGAGGTGGGCGGTCGGCGGCATTGAGGAAGGGGTCGAGGTGGTCTCGTCCGGTGAGGTCTATGAGATGCTGTCTCAGCTCACCGGCCCCTATCCCGCCTTTCGACCGTTGCCTCGGTTTCGTGGAGATTTGCGCCAATATCAAGAGGAAGGCGTAGAGTGGTTGGTGCGGCGGATGCAGGCCTCAGTCGGGGCTTTGCTCGCGGACGACATGGGTCTCGGAAAAACGGTGGAGGTGATCGCCGCCTTAACCCGCCTGCAACAGGATGGAGAATTTGCGGGGCCGGTGCTCATCGCCGCGCCGCTTTCGGTTGTGGGCAACTGGGAGCGGGAGTTCGCCCGTTTCAATCCCACGCTCAAGGTAGGGAGTCATTTAGGGACCGCACGGGTCGAGGGCGAGGAACTGTTGGACTGGGTCTCCCAGTATCACGCGGTCTTGACCACTTATGATGTTCTCCTTCGTGATGTGGATTGGCTACGGCAAGTCGCCTGGCTAGGGGTGGTGGCGGATGAGGCGCAACAGATTAAGAATCCTAATACCAAGCGAGCGCGAGCCATCCGCCGCATCCCCGCTCGTTGGCGGGTCGCCTTAACCGGCACGCCGGTGGAAAACCGCTTAAAGGACCTGTGGGCGGAGATGGAATTTCTGAATCCGGGATACCTCGGATCGGAACGGGAATTTCGCCAGCGGTTTGAACGGACCGAGGGATCGCTCAAAGATTTGCGGCGGCTCTTAGCACCCTTTGTGCTCCGGCGCATGAAGACCGATCCCGAGGTCATGCCTGACCTGCCAGACAAGGTGGAAATTCAGGTGTGGACGCATCTTACCCCCGAACAAATTGGCCTCTATCAAGCGGTGGTGGACACTCTCTTCCAAGAGGTGAGTGGTGCCATGACCCGCATGGGACGCCGCGGGGCCATTGTTGCCGCGCTGACCCACTTGAAGCAAATTGTCGATCATCCCGCCCTTTATTTGCACCAAAACGGTCCCATGAAGGACCGGTCGGGCAAGTTGGAGCGTCTAGAAGAATTGTTGGCTGAAATATTGGAAGCCTCGGAGAGGGTCGTCATTTTCTCCCAGTACGTGGCCTGGGTGCAGTTGCTGGCTCCCTACCTTCGCCGTCATTTTCATGTGCCCGTTCTCACCTTTCACGGTTCCATGACCAAGGGAGAGCGAGACCAAGTGATTCGGGACTTTACCAACCCCGACGGACCGCCCATTTTGCTGGCGTCCTTGAAGGCGGGCGGCGTGGGGTTGAATCTCGCGTCGGCACAGCACGTGATCCACTACGACCGGTGGTGGAATCCAGCCACCGAGGATCAAGCTACCGACCGCGTATGGCGTATGGGGCAAACCTCTTTGGTCACGGTGCATAAATTTGTCACCCGGGGGACCGTTGAAGAACGGATCGATACCCTCATTCAGGAAAAGCGGCATTTATCACGGCAGATATTGGCTGAGAGCGACTCCGACACCTGGGTATCGGAACTCTCCAATCGTGAGCTCAGGGAACTCGTGGAACTTCGGCAGAGCCTCACCATTAGCCCCAGCTAGGGAGGAGGGATTCACGATGATGGAGGTGCTAAGCACCGAACTGGAGAGAGTGTTGAAGTCAGTCTTCGGCGAAGACCGCTTTCGTAATCTCGCGGCATTGGTGCCGGAAGAAATGCAAGGCTTCGGCGGGGTACTCCGCGGAACCTTCCGACTGGACGATTCGGTGACGGTACGTCTCCAGGTGCGTCCGTGGGATAGTGACGAAAAGTGGCAGGCCATGGTTCAGGGGCGGAGGCTTGGGGAAAACGCATTTTTTGATCAGTGGTTTCCCACATCCTCCATTGCCCGCATTCCCTTCCTTTCCCTCGACTTCACCAGCCAATGCGGCATTTGTGGAGAGGAGCCCTGCTGGCATGCGGGGTCGCTGGTGTGGAATTGGCTTGGCCGGGCCGCCGACCGTCCGGAACTGGTGTTGCTGCTGCTGAATCGTCACGGACTAATCCGCACCATGAACGCCAATTCGCGCGCCGTTTCACGGGTACCGAATGCCCTTGGCACCAATCTTGATCGCACGCGAAAAGAGCTTATCGCCATCGTCGAGGCGGCGGTCAAGAAAGCTCAAGAGGAACGGGACAATTTATTTGGCCAAAGAGGGGATCACCATGCGCATCCTAGTCACCGGGATTAGCGGGGGTATCGGCCGGGCCTTTCGGGAGCGAGCGGCCCACGAACCCGGCTGGGTGGTGGAAGGGCTGGCGCGACGGCCCGCGGCCCACGACCATGTTTTCGATGTGACATGGCCCCCGTCGCGCCTTCAGGAGGCGGTGGATTGGGTGCCTTCGCTCGACGTCATATGCTGCTTGGCCGGAGCCGACATCCTTTCCCCGCCGCTTCGCCAGGCTTCGTATCTTGAGCGCTTGGATGCTCTCTATCAGGTGGACCTGGCTGGCACCGTGAAGACTGTGCAGGCGCTTTTGCCCAAACTCTCCTATGGCGGCACGATTATTGTCATGGGATGGGATCGGGCGAGTCTCGGAAAGGCGGGCGAACCAGGCGAGCTATACGCGCTTGCCAAGGGGGCGCTGACGTCTTGGGCCAAGAGCTTGGCGTTGACGCTTTCAGAACGCGCCACCGTCTATGTCGTGGCCCCGGGCTGGATCCGCACCCGTTGGGGGAACTCGTTGACGAAAGAGCAGCAATCACGGATTGCCTCACGCACTCGTTTAGGGCGCTGGCAGACGCCGGAGGACGTAGCCGAGGTGCTGGTGGCCCTGATAAAGTTTCCCCGCGGCCTTGCCACCGGCCAAGTCGTGTACGTTAACGGTGGCGACGTTCTTCCCAGTTAAGGTGGGGCGGTCGCGGTCTCCCAAAGGAAACCCATGCACCCACATCCTTCCTCCATGCGCACCTTTTGCCAACCTCCGTCGTAGCGTATTACAGAGCACTGAATACGCGAAAGGAGGATTTGTCCATGACTTGGCGCAATGCCGCATTGGCTATTTTCGGGGCATGGTTCGTGGTTTC
Source organism: Sulfobacillus sp. (assembly GCA_027343765.1). GTDB lineage: Bacteria > Bacillota > Sulfobacillia > Sulfobacillales > Sulfobacillaceae > Sulfobacillus_B. Next base: position 69,168 of record DAHWKG010000067.1, on the reverse strand, counting down.
CGCGTTCGCCATGAATCCCATGCAATCATCGTTGTTTCTATGGTCGGCGCTCATCTTGGGAGGGCTCACATTGATTGGGAGCCTCTGGGCCCTTGGCGACTCTGCCCGCCGTCCCTGGAGACATTGGCTCATGGCGTTGTTCGGCTTATACTTGGCCCTAACTCCGTGGATCTACGGATTCTCGGGACTAGCCATGGCGTTCTGGCTGACCGTCTTAATGGGGGCCGCCACCTTGGCGGCCGCCCTATGGCAGCTTTATTAACCGGTGCCCCCGCTCGCGCGGGGGCTACATAGCTTCTCGAAGGCGAATGTCCATGAACGGCGACGGCAGGGGTCGCGCGGCGCACGAGTGGGTGGTGGCCAGATCCAATTGTCCGGGTAAAGAGGATCTGGGCGGGAATGAAGCGAAGGGACAAGATGAGCGGACGGTGAAGGAATGCCGCTAGGAGGAGCGGGCGTGAATGGCACATGAGATGACAATTCCGCGCTTGGTGGTCTCGGCCCCAGGCAGTGGGAGCGGCAAGACCACCGTGACGTTGGCTCTCTTGGCGCATTGGACGGCAGAGGGCCGCGCGGTCCAACCCTTCAAAGTGGGCCCCGATTATATTGATGGCAACTTTCATCAGGCGGTCACGGGACGGCCATCGTGGAACTTGGACGGGTGGATGGAGCCAAGCCATCAGGCTATTAGGGCGCGTTTCCGCATGGCCGCAGAAACGGCGGAAGTGGCCGTGATTGAAGGGGTCATGGGCCTCTTTGACGGTCACGGAGTCGATGAGGTCGGGTCGACTGCGGAAGTCGCCCGCATTCTTCAGGCGCCGATCTTGTTCGTGATTGATGCGAGTGGTATGGCGGCTAGCGCGGCCGCCTTGGTTCAAGGGTTTCAAACCTTCGATGCTCGCGTTCGCATTGGGGGTATTATCCTGAACCGTGTCGGGAGTGCGAGTCACTATACGCTGGTAAAACAAGCCATCGAAAGCCGAACCGGCGTGCCCTGTCTCGGATACCTCCAAAATGCGGCCACCATTCGCGTGCCCGAGCGCCATTTAGGACTCGCGCGTCTTCCGAAAGAGCAACTGCGACCTATTCTCGATGACCTGGTTGGCCGCACACGGGAGACATTCGATTGGCATGGCATAGAAGCGGTCATGGCGTCGGCCCCGCCGGTAGATGCCCCAAGCAGGCCCGTGGCGCGCGTGGTGCCGTCCATCTTTCGCCCGGTGGTCGCCGTCGCAGAGGATGATGCGTTCTGGTTCTATTACCCGGCAAATCTGGCCCTTTTACGGCAAATGGGCGCCGAAATTCGGGAATTCAGCCCCCTTTGCGGCGAGCCAATCCCGAAGGAGGCCACTCATCTCTATTGGGGAGGGGGATTTCCGGAAGCGTACCTTCCCGAATTGTCTCGCCAAAGACAGGCGTTCGAAGGCTACCGAGAGCGTATTGGCAAGGGACTCAAAACCCTGGCCGAGTGCGGGGGCTACATGGCTCTTGGCGATGCTATCGTGGACGGAGAGGGCCGGCGTTGGCCCATGGTGGGCGTCATCCCTCTTGAGACGCGGATGGAAAAACGCTTGCAAGGTTTTGGCTATCGCACCATTACCGTTGCCCAATCGGGGGCCTTGTGGTCACAGGGGACCCAATTTCGCGGGCATGAATTCCATCATTCGCGCATCGTGGGCAACACCCCCACCCCCGCTTTATATCACCTCGAAGGGACCCGTGGACAGGCCACCGATGGATTTTTTACGCCGACCTTGATGGCCGGCTACGCCCACCTCTATTTTCCATCCAACCCCGATGCGGTATATCATTGGCTTTATGGTGATAAGGAGGGGCCTGGATGCGATTAGAGAATGCCATGGGGCTGGCGCTGGCCGCCGGCTTCTTTAGTTTCCTGGCGGTCACCGCGATATTGCGTCTGACTCGCCAGGTCGAACGGGTTCCGCAGGAAAAACGGCTGGGCGGGGGAACTTTTTTAGGCGTTGCCGTGCTGATTTTGTTGATGGCCGTCATTGAGGAAGGACTGTTTCGCTGGCTGGTGATTGGTCAGGGTTCACGGTTTTTGGGCCTGGCCGGGGCTTTTCTTCTTTCGGTGGTCCTTTTTACGTTGGCCCATCGCGCCAATGGACGGATGTCGTTTGGGGCTGTGTTGAACCTCCTGGTGGTGAGCGTGATTTTAGGGTTTGTATATCTCCGTTGGGGCCTTTGGGTGGCAGCGGCCGCCCATGCAGGTTGGAATCTCGCCGAATGGGGCCTTGGTTTCAATGTCAGCGGGCCGAAAAATCGTCACTATCTGCCGGCCCCGGCCCACCGGGAGATCAAGGGAGAAGCCTATGGCCCGGAAGCGCACTGGGGCGCAAGTTTAGTACTTTTGACCGTCTTGCTGCTATTGATTGATTTAGGGCGCCCTCATTTTTAGACCCCTATTTGTCGAAAAAGTTCCTGTGACAAAGTATTTGACAGACAGTAATCATTTGCCTTAGCATAACTATCGAGGCAGGTGGGAAGCATGGCAGATTCGGTGCAGCGAGGGACCCGTATGGATGCGGTATGGGAACGGATGCGGGCCTTGGCGCGCGAAATCTCCAGTCGGCAGCAACACGTATTGATGCATGCCGACCTGACGATGTCGCAGTTGAAAGCGTTTTTCATCATTGCCAAGGACGGGGATCCGTCAATCGGATCGCTAGCCAAGGAGCTTAGCATTGGCTTGCCCTCCGCAAGCCACGTGGTCGAACGGTTGGTGAAAGCAGGGTTGGTTGAGCGTCGCCCGCACCCCCACGATCGACGCATCACCCAATGCGTATTGAGTCCCCAAGGCCAAGATTTGAAACGGGAATTGGACGCGGGTCCACGCGCCCTCAGAGAATGGTTAGAACGTATGGCGCCTGACGTTCTGATGGACTTGGAACGGGGGCTGAACGCCCTTTTCGACGAGGCTCTTCGGAGCCGACAGGAAAGAGAGGAACAGGATGGCGATTAGTCGGTCTACAGGCGGCCGTAGGATGGGTGCTATTGATCCGTCACTCGGGATCCGCTCCCAGGTCAGTCGCGAGCGATTGATCTTTATTTTAATTAGCGTGATGTTGGGCATGCTGTTAGCAGCCGTAGACCAAACCGTGGTTGGGACGGCTATGCCGCGCATCGTTGCCGACTTGAATGGTTTGAAGGAGTACGCCTGGGTCACGACCAGCTACCTCTTGGCCTCCACGGTCATGGTTCCCCTTTACGGAAAACTCTCCGACATCTATGGCAGAAAGCCCTTCTTTATTTTGGGCATGGTGCTCTTCTTGCTGGGTTCGGCACTGTCGGGAACTTCGCACACCATGACCCAATTGATTCTCTTTCGCGGGATTCAGGGGCTTGGTGGTGGCGCGATGATGCCCATTGCCATCGCCATTATTGGCGACATTTTCCCTCCCGCTGAGCGGGGACGATGGCAGGGCCTCTTGATGGCGGTGTTCGGTCTCGCCTCGATTGTAGGACCGTGGGCGGGCGGTTTCATCACCGACCATTGGAGTTGGCGGTGGGTGTTTTATGTCAACATGCCCATCGGGGTGGTGGCCTTGATTTTCTGTGTGTCGGCCTTGCCTTCGGTATATCGAAAGACTCAGCACGTGGTGGATTACGCGGGTGCCGCTATTTTGGTCGTCGCCGCGGTGCCGATGTTGTTAGGGTTTTCCTGGGCCGGCAACCAATATCAGTGGGGCAACTGGCACGTCCTGGGTGGATTTGCTTTAAGTCTTGTCGCATGGGTGTCCTTCATTCTTTGGGAGATGCATACCAAAGAGCCGATTATCGAACCGCGGCTCTTTAAAAACAGCATTTTTTCGGTGAGCGTGGCCGCCTCGTTTTTGGTGGCGCTGGGGATGTTTGGAGCCATCATGTACATCCCGCTCTTTACGCAGGCGGTGGTGGGAGACTCGGCCCAGAACTCGGGCATGGTCCTGACCCCGATGATGCTAGGATTTATGGTCTCCAGTGTGATTGGTGGACAAATTCTCTCCCGCACTGGGAAGTATAAGGTGCTTGCCATCGTCAGCATGGCCGTTGCCGTATTTGGCATGTTTTTGCTGTCGCGCATGGGAGCTGGGATCCATAACGGACTCGTGGTGCGCAACATGGTGATTACCGGCCTGGGTATGGGAACTATGATGAGCCTTTTCACCATCGTGGTGCAAAATGCCTTCCCGTTCCGCATGATGGGCGCGGTGACATCCACCCTACAGTTTTTCCGGTCCATTGGAAGCACCGTCGGTATCGCTATCTTTGGCTCGGTCTTGACGGCTCGCTTCACCCATGAATTGCCTCACAAAATCCCGGCCTCGGTATCCCGCGTGGTTCCCCATGGAGCGCTGTCCGGGCTATCTAACCCGTCCACTCTCTTGAGCTCGTCTGCGGCAAGCCAATTACATCACGCGTTTGCCAAATTTGGTCCCCAGGGGGCGGTGCTGGCCAAACAGTTGCTACACGGCGTTCGGCTGTCTCTCGCCATGGGTGCCGATCGGGTGTTCTTCTTAGGCTCCTTGTTGCTGGCGGCATCGTTGGTGACATTGTTCTTCCTCAAGGAAATTGCTCTCAAAAAGACGAGCGGGGATATGCCTCGCACCGCGCCGCTGAATGCCCATTCCGCACGGGCGGTGTTGGGATTGGCTATCGCCCGAAGGCTTCAGGCGGGCGGTTTTTCGGGTGAGGTGGAACGCCGGCGCGCCCACGCTCTCGCGATTCAGCTATTGCGGCAGTACTTGGCATATCAAGAGTCCTTATCCATTCGTCGCGAGGAAAGTGCGGCCACGCGAACGGAGATGGCAGGAAACTCTAGCACGATTTAATTCTGCAAGGGGGGGAAGGTATGCGAATTGGACGATCGATTGCCGCGGTTTCCGGTAGTGCGGCCGGTTCGTTGGTGGGGCTGTTCTTGATGATTAGCCCTTGGACAGCGCATTTGAATCGCGCCAACGGGTCTTGGTCGCTGGCGACGAAGACCGACTTTTGGAGTGGGCTTGGGGTATTGGTGGTGAGTCTGGCTTCCTGGCTTCTCTATCAAGGAAGCCTTCGCCGGGAGATGGTGGAAGCGGGCGTCATTACCCCAGAAGCGCGGGTTGAAGAGTCTGACGCTCCGTCTGAACCGACTTCTGCTCCGGCTGGGCCCATCAGCGACGAGAATCTCTTGGCACTGGTCAACGCCATGGTGAACGACCTGGAGGGGCATGAGAGCGAACCGCCACAGGTCTCTCAAAAGGCGCCCAGTGAGGACGATTTGGTGCGCCTGGCGACGGCCCTTTTGGCGGAGATTAAGCCGGATGAGAAGAAGCCCGAGGCGCCCAAGCCTCCTGAAGCCGAGCCCAGGGCGGCCTCTCGCGAAAACCCGGCCTTGGTGAGTGAAAACGATCTCCTGAAGATGGCCACTAGCCTCTTAGAAGAGATTCAGCGCACTCGGGCCCCGGAACCTCTACGAAAGGGGAGTGATGGCGGTGAATAATAATCGGCGACGATTTTCCCCGGGCCACATCGGCCTCATGATTTTACTGCTCGGCGGGGTGTGGCTCCTCATTGCACCCACTTGGGTAGGATTTTCCGGCCATCAGGCGCTCAGGGTTGACCATTGGGCGGGAGCGGCGCTGATTGTGATCTCGCTGGCAAGTCTAGTCGTTCAGTGGGCCTTTGGCCTCAAAGAGGCGGTTTCCCAAAAGTCTTGACGAAAGCCTTGGAGCGAGCGGGACATCCCGCTCGCTTTTAGCGTTGCGCCTCCCTTTCTCTAAATGCCCGCCGGAGGAACTTCCCACTGGCGGTTTTGGGAATGGCATCCACCCAATGAATGCGTCGCGGGATCTTATAGGCGGATAAGTGTTGGCGTAAGAAGGCGCTTAGCGCCTCTTCGGTTAAGTCGCTTCCCTCCGGGCTTCGGACCACGTAGGCGGTCACCGCCTCCCCGCGATAGGGATCCGGTTGTCCGACCACGACCGCCTCTCTGACCCCCGGATGTTGGTATAGAGCGTCTTCAACATCGCGCGGCCAGACTTTGTTGCCGGCCGAGATGATGACATCTTTTTTACGGTCGACGATAAAAATCCAGCCCTCTCCCGTCATGCGGGCCACGTCGCCGGTGAGGAACCACCCGTCCACGAAGCTTTCTCGATTGGCCTTAGGGTTATTCCAATAGCCGGAGATGAGTGAAGGGCCGCGAAGGGCCAGCTCCCCGAGTTGGCCGGACGAAAGGAGTGTCTCGGGATGGGCCAGATCGCGGATACTGGCCTCGATTCCGTCTCCCGGAATGCCGATGGAGAGGGCGCCTGACTCCGGATCAATGGGGCCCTCGGCTCCCCAGGGAACCATAATGAGGCCATTAGCGCTTTCTGTCAGTCCATAGACATTTTGAATGGTAATGCCCGTCCGGTCGTAAAAAGCGCGGACGGTCGCTGCCGCGACCGGTGCACCGCCGCTATAGGCGTGGGTAAGCGATGAGAGGTCAAAATGATCGAGCGCCGGTAAGCTTAAGATGGCGAGATAGGTGGTGATGGCACCGACGGTAAAGGACGCCCGGCGCCGTTGGATGGCTTCGGCGGCCACCGCCGCGTCAAACCGATACATTAACACCAACGGTTGCCCGAGCGTGACGGCCGTGGCTAGGCCGGCCACGGCACCGGTGATATGAAAGAGGGGTGCGAAAGCCACGTTGACGGTCGTGGGGTCCACCTTGGCTAGGGTCTCGTAGACATCGACATTGTGAAGAATTTGGCGGTGGGTGTTCATGGCCCCTTTAGGTACTCCGGTGGTTCCGGATGTGTAGGCGAGAAGCGCCAGATCGGAAGGGTTCACTGGGGCAAAGTCCCCTATCGGAAGAGGTCGCTCCGCCAACAACTCGCGATAGCTTAAGGCATCGGTTGGCGTGGGGGATGAAGGCGGGAGCCAGGCGGGTTCACGGCCGCGAAAGTCTTCTCGGTCATCCACGAGGATGACATGGGAGAGCGGGGGAAGAGCCCGCACGCGGTCAGCCACCGAGGCCATCGCGGCCAAAACTCGTACGCCCGCGTCCTCGACTTGATGGGATAGCTCGCGAGAAGTCATCATGATATTGATAGGCACGACCGCTCCGCCGAGAGCCCAGACGGCAAAGTGGAGAACCACCGAGGATGGAACATTTTGGAGCATTAATCCCACCCGATCGCCCGGCCCCACGCCCAACCGTTTCAGTCCCTTAGCGGCCCGGGCGACCCGGTCGAGCAGCTCTCGGTATCGCCATTCGGTATCAAAGTAATAGAGAGCGGGGCTATCGGGCATTCCTTTTGTCGTTTCAAGGAGCGCGTGAACCAGTGTTTTCGGCATGACTACCACCTCCGGAAAATGTTGCCCCATTAACAAGATAGACACCCAAGAGAATCGACGCCCCGCCGAGTGCCACCCCCAGGGAAAGCCGCTCGCCGAGCCATACGATAGAAAGGATGGTGGAGATGAGCGGGACCAAAAATGTCCAAGAGGCCACCCGGGAAGCCTGACCGCTTTTGAGGAGATTGGCCCAGATGACCCAAGCAAGTGCCGTCCCTGGCAAGGCTGCGAAGATGAGTTCCGCCAAGAATGGCGCGCTCCACTGAACGTGGCCCCAGTGTTCCTGGAGGGAACCAGCCAGGAGCAAGAAGAGCCCGCCGGCAAATAGTTGAAGTCCTGTGTCCATAAGTGGGCGGGGACGGGTTCGGAACCGCTTATAGAACACGGTGCCCAGGGCCCACGAAATTCCGGCGAGAAGCCCCCAAAGCACTGCCAAGCCCCCGATAGGGTGATGAGACAACTGACCCACGCTAATCCACGCCACCCCAAGAAAGCCCAGTCCAATTCCGATGACCTTCGTGGGGTTAAAGGTTTCCCGGAGCCACACCCGCGACAACACAGCGGTGGCTACGGGCTGGATGTAGACTAAGAGAGATAGGAGGCCCGCATCCAAGTGGATGAGCGCTAGATTTTGCAGGCCGAAGAAAAAGAACACGTTCAGAAAGGCCAAGAGGCCATTCACCCAAAGAGTTTCTCGGTCCCACTTGGCGATTATCCACGGCAGCAGCGCGACGCCGCTTAAGAACACGCGCAGACCAGCAAACAGAACCGGCGGGCAATGGCTTAGGGCAAGTTTGGACGCAGGCCACACCAGACCCCAGACCAGCACTAACACCGCGTAGGGTAAAAATGAGCGACGAGATTGGGGAGACGGGGAACCCAGTTCCCCGTCTTTTAACGGTCCGTTTCTCATTACGAGGGAATAGCGCCGACCTCGTCCGCCGGTTCTTGGTGGACCACTTCCAAGGACTTTCGGGTAGCGCGAACGCCAAAGGGAAGTAGAGCCGCGCAACAAAGGGCGGTGATGGTCATATAGAGAAATGCCATGGAAAAGCCGGCATGGCCGAACGCGGCATAGATTCCGAGACCAAAGATGGGCGCCAAGGCTCCGCCTACGTGGCCAATCCCGTCGGTGAAGGAGACGCCGGTTGCGCGGGCCTGGGTGGGAAAGCTCTCGGCGGTTAGCGCATACATGAGCGGGAAGAAGAACACCAAGGCCACGGACAGGATGAAGCCAGCGATAAGAATGGTAGCCCCGCTCGGAAAGAGACCGAAGGCCGCCAAGCTCAGGGCATAGATAATGATGCCGACAAGGATGGAGTACTTTCGCTCAAAGCGATCCCCATAGACGGCGGATAAAATCGCCCCGATGGGGTAGCCGATGCCGGTCACCAAAAGGAATGTGATGCTATTTCCGAGGGAATAGCCGTGGTCAACGAGTAGGGTGGGGGCGAGTCCCAGCCAGGCGTAGTCACTTAGATACATGAAAATCCAGATGAACAACAAGAGAATCCAGCGCGAGACGTAGGGCGGCCGGAAGATGGCACCGGTTGGGAAGGACTGGTGGCGTGGTTCGTCCGCTAGCAACCTCGGCTCTGGTAAGGAGCCGAGTTGCTTTTCTGCCCGACTTTCGCCTAACCGTACGACGGCTTCCGCCTCCTCCAGACGGTCGTGGGCGATGAGCCAACGGGGTGACTCCGGTACGCGTACGGCCCAAAAGAGGGTCAGTCCCCCCAAGGCGCCGACAAAGAACATGCCCCGCCATCCCCAGGAAAACTCCGTTAAGAGACCCAAGGCCACGAACGGCACCACCGCGAGGCCGGTAAACGACCAAATGTTGGCCATGCCCGTGTAACGCCCCCGCACGGGGGCGGGCGACATTTCTCCAATGTAGGTGGCAATAGCAGCGATTTCCGCTCCAATGCCAGCACCGGTAATAAACCGCCAAATAATGAGCCAGCTTAAATTGAAAGATGCCGTGGTGGCGAGTGAGCCCACCGTGAAGAGGATGGTAGCTGAGATGATGGCGGTGCGCCGGCCCTTCAAATCCGCTAGGGTACTATTGAGATAGGAACCGAGAATATAGCCGAGGAGACTTGCGGTCACGGGAATGGCGGAAGCTCCGGCGCTCAGGTGAAAGTGCTTGGCAATGTCGGGAAGCGCGAAGCTGACGTTGGTGATGTCGTAGAAAGAAATAAGAAATCCCATTCCCACAACCCAGAGAACCGTACGCCCGTATGGCCAAATGGGAATACGGTCCAAGCGAGAAATGAGATGGGCACCATAACTCGCGCTTGCGTTACTTGACACTCAAATCGCTCCTTTCAGTCAAGATGATACCAGATCGTGGGACCGGGAGATAGCAGGAGTTCTGGCAGGAAGCTGAATCAATCTATGTCGGCAAAGTGGCCGCCATGCGGAATTCCAGCGGAATATCGAAGACATGCGAAGAAGCTCTCCGTGGGTAGAGCTCATGGCCGGTCGGTTACGGCCGGCCCCTTCTAATCCACTACTCTGTTTGACTCGCTTCAGCTAACGTTTTGCCGCGGGTTTCACGACTAATCTCTGTCGGGAGAAGGGAAATAATGCACATACGGAAACGACAACCCCCAAAGCCTCAGGACTTTAGATGATAGACCACCTTTAAGGTGACGTTTTCTTGTTGCTGGCCGGGATAGGCGGGAGTCGCGGACACGACCGATCGAAAATTGGTGGGGCTGGGCTGCCCACCCGGGTCTACCGTTACCGACACCACGGAGACGCCTTTGTCACCCATGGCGGACGCCAGGGCCTGGGCCTGATTGTTGGCGTCTTTCATGGCGGCACGAAACGTTTGGCGGTAGGCCGAGGGGCCGTTGGTGACCCAATTGATGCCGTTGAGTTGGTTGGCTCCCGCGGCCACGGCGGCGTCAATGACGGAGCCGGCCTTGGCGATGGGCGCGTCAATGGTCACATTGTCATCAACTTGATAGCCGGTGATGGACGGAGGATTGGCCTGATTGTCGTAGGGATTGATATTGAGTCCGGTGGTCTGGACGTTCTGGCTTGAAATGCCCAAAGCCTCGATGCGGTGGACTACTCGGGCCAGCACGGTGTTGTTTTGAGCGAGGGCCAGGTGCGCACTGGACGCCTGATTGGCGACTCCGAGGGTGATCTGGGCCATGTTCGGGGTCACCAAAGTGGTGCTACTGCCGTATACCGTGATGGTCTTTTGGGCCGTGGACCCGGCCGCTTTCACGGCCGGAGACGCTGAATTTAAGAAGAGGGTGGTCGCACCGAGGCCGGCGGCCAGCACCCCAATACCGGCATAAAGTGGGGATTTCATCGAGGAACCTCCATTCGGGAATCGTCTATTTTCCAAAACGGAATCCCTCGGAAAAGTGTTTCCACACGATTGGTATTCATGGATTCTCGAGAGTCTTCGTCTTGCTGGCGCGTTTTAGGTTGAGGCCGTGTCAAGAACGAGATCGTGCCCGATCGTCGGGTAATTCGCTGTCTCGTCATCCTTCTAGAGCCCGAACCTTACCTTGATCTTCTGGGCCACCTCACGGGCATCAAGGGTGGTATTGTCGACCCGGAGGTAATTGGTCCGAGTGATTTCCCCAGGGTACGAGTTCAACCGATGTCGAGCGGCCGTTTCGACCAGATCCTGGTGGGACCGTGCCAGGTTTCGTTTGGTCGGTTTGTGTGCGAGTCGATTTTCCGTGGCGTTGCGCCGCTCCCGCTCGTCCAAATCGCATTCGAGCTCCACAAAGTCAATGTCGGCCCCGGCGTCCTCAAAAATCCGACACGTACTGTCGACCCAATCCCATTCGCGGGACAGGTCAAGTGCCCAAACGAACGTAAAAATCAGACCATACAGGTCGCTTTTGGCCGCCGCTTCGAAGATGTGACGGCGGAACACATCGGACAATCGCCAGGTGTCTTCGGCGTTCCCAAATATGGCCATCAGCGGTTCAATAGTCATGTGATTGTGGAACAGCTTCAATTCCGTAATCTTAGCCAGTTCTTGTCCGACCGTCATTTTTCCCACGGCTTGTGGGCCAAAAATCAGAACGAATTTCACTTAATATGCCTCCAGGGTATTCTGCCTCAACGGCTTGGTCGTCCCAGAAGCTCTATGGTTGCCCGCATGCCTTGGATTAGGTTCCTTGACCTATTTTCGTTGCGAGACATAGGCATCAATCAAAAATCAGAGCATCTGGTAATATCCCAGTCAATACGAACGGACCGTTCATCGGGAACGGGAAGGTCCGTCCGTTCCATCTTTCATCAGCTTAACGGGGGCATGGGTGAAAAGGTCTCGGGAAGAGACGACGTTATTGTGAGGAGCCATCCTCTCCCAGGTCGTCCACTACCCCGTCACGGTTACGGTAAAGGTCACCGGAACACTTGGGGCAGGCGTGGTGTTCGGCACAATGGCGAATTGGTAGGTGCCGGGTTTGGTGAAATGATAGGACCAATGACTAAGCGTATCGGCATTGGCCAAAGGGACTTCTCCTGGAGAAACACTGGTTCCGAAATTCCCCCCGTAAAGGCCAAGGCTGCCGTTGTTTACCGCTTTGGCCGTCGTACGGTTGGCCGGCCAAAAGACTAGGGTGCTCCCTTGGCTTACCGTCAATGCCGTCTTGGCGGGGTGGACGTTTCCGTTTGGACCGAGCGTGAAGGTGAGACGTGTGCCCGGGGTCTCGGCCGTCAGGTCTGTACAGGATAGCGTCTTTACATGAGCCCGCTGGTTTTGCTGCACCGCTTCAACGGCGCTACAGGCGTCCTGGATGACGCGAATGCCGTGCCGCGTCTTGGTTAGCGTTCCGTTAACCACCATATGATGGCCGTGGGCCGTCCAGAGGGTTTTGGGAGACCCATTGGACGGAATCCAAAAGAGAAGGCCGTCGTTCCACACGGCATCAGCACCGATGGAAGCGGGATCAAGAAGGCCAAGCAAGGCACCGTGCGGACCTGAATCGACCTTGAAGGCGGACACAGCCGGTACCACCGGATGGCCTGGCTGAAGGCTCTGCTGGAGTGCCAGCTTCGGCGATGTCCAACGGATCCTCCAGTGATTCGTGCGGCGATTCCAGGTGATGGTGGAAACCTGAAGACTGCCCAGTATGCTGGTTTTCGACTGGGGTGCGGTGGTGCTGACCACGACCTCTTCGGGGGAGGCGCCTCTAAAATGCAAAATTTCTTTCTTGACAATGGTCTCGCCCTTGGGAAATAGGTGTTGAATGGTGTGCATGGATGGCGGGGCGGCGGCCGCCGTGGGGCTCGGCTGGGTACGGGAACCGCAGCCGGAAATCATCGCGGAGAGGGCGCCGCCCAGAATTAAGGGAACGAAAAAGCGCCTCATGGGGGGCTTCGTTTGAGGCAGGGGTTGGGGTCTAAGATGCATATCAACATCTCCCATCAGATCTTTTGAGACCACCATGGTAGCTCTCATAGCACCAACGCGGCATTTGAGACCCAGGTTACCAAGATACACCAGATTGTTCCACTGAACACTCCGGATTTCTTCCGAGTATTTTCCCGCCACCGGGTGCTTCTGGATCTGGCATGACCCGGTGAATGTGGAAGCGAGCCGCTTTCGGCGGCCCGCTCTAATTCCATCGGTTTACTTGTTGGTTGAAACCCACCAGTACTGCATTTGCGGGATGCCGGGCGACGCATCGGCATATTTCACCGAATTGTGCACGGTTGGCGCGTGCACCACTAAGGCCGCGGGGTTATTCATCCAAAGGACCGGCAGGTGACGGGCAGTAAAGTCCTCGTAGCGGAAGAATGCCTTCATGTTGGCGGCCGAACTGGCATATGGCCGGTGGGTGGCATTAATGAGGGCATCCTCGGTGGTATTTGAGTACCCGAAGCCTGAGGGCGCATTGGTATTAAAGAGCCCGTCTCCCGAGGGGTAAAATCCCGGGCCATCGTAATACCAGCCGGTGCCCATGGCCATGTCCCACTTGCTAGGGGAACCGCCGGGACTCGCGACGCTAATGAGGTTGTTGAACGTCACCGGCTTCAAGGAGACTTGAATCCCTTCCTTGGCCCAGTCCTGCTGCATAATCTCGGCGGTCGTGACGGTTGACGTGGTTCCGGTCGGGTACATCATGGTGAACGATAGCTTCTGACTCCCCTGGGTCATGACGCCGTTCACCTCGTGCCAGCCATGGGATTCCAATAGCTTTTTAGCAGCTTTCGGGTTGAACGGATAGGGATTGGTGTTTAGCGCCGGGTCATAGAACTTGGTCATGGGTTTCTTAGGTAAGGGCCCGTCCATCGGCGGGGCAAACCCATGATAGACCGACTGATCGATGCCTTTGGTGTCTATCCCCATCTGTAAGGCTTGTCGGACATAGAGATGTTTAAAGATGGAGCGCACCGGCGACCCTGGAAAGAGGTTTAAGGCGGTATCAAAAAAGGCGAAGTAGTATTCGGGGGTAATGATGTCGCCTTGAGAGGTGAGTTCACTACGGGATCCCCACTGACTCACGTCCAAATACCCCATGTTGGCAGCCCCGGTCTTTAAGGCGGCCAATTCCGATGCATTGGATCCCTGATATTGCAAGATGAGTTTCTTCAGGATGCTTTTATGACCCGCATAATTCTTGTTGGGCAACAGTGTCCAGTATTGGTGCTGGACCACCTTCCCGAGCTTGAAGGGGCCGTCCACCAACGAGACGAAATGCGGGTTGGTGGCTTCTTGGCCGAGATATTTGAGCTCATCAGTCATGTTTTTCTTGATGTCCCACACGTGCGGCATGGGTACGAGCTGGATAATGCCGTTATAAATGAACCATTGCTGATTCGTCGGTTGCTTTAAGGTGATGGTCACCTCGTAGTTTCCGTTGGCGGTGACGCTCTGAACCCCGTTGGGGATGTCACCGGTGCCCGCTCCCACATAGGGCCAGGGTGAGGGCGCGTTGGACGCCGATGCCGCCTTAATGACGTTCCAGGTAAACATCACGTCCTTGCTAGTCACGGGTGTGCCGTTCGACCAGCGCCACTTCTTGTGTAGGTATATGTGATAGACGGTACCCGAGGTGTTGTAGGTAATCTTCTTGGCAATCGATGACTTCCAGTTAATCGAATAGTTGTTGTTTATCCAGAGTAGGGGCTTATAGATCTCGTCATAGAGGCCCGCATTGTAGTCATATTGCGCATCGACAATGGGAAGGTACCAGTTATAGGTCGTTTGAGGCACCTGGGCGAAAATTAACGTTCCGCCGGGCGTCGGCTTACCTGATGAAGTCGTACTATGGGCGGTAGGGGTTGACCCACAGCCGGCGGCTAAAATTCCAAGGCCGGCGGTCATGAGGGCTATCGCACCAATTTTCGAAGTCTTTCCCCGAGGGGATTTGATTGGCAATGGTGTCGCTCCTTTAGCTGAAATATGGTTAGATGGGGGTAATATTCCGATTATACCAAGGAGCGACAGTAAAGGCGCCATATTAATTCCGTTTGTTGAAAATGTTGTTGCTGAAAGGTCTCGGTGTTGGTTATGATGCCGGAAAGAAGGGAGGGAATCGTCCTGTACGCCTGTCGCATCCTAGAAGTCGACCCGAAGAGCCTACCGAGGGACTTACTCTACCTGGCCGATCCGTCGGAAGCGCTGGTGACCTCTTATCTACTTCGAGGGAGAGCCCTCATCGCTCAAGTAGAGGGGGAGACCGTGGGCGAAGTTGTCTGGCTTCCGACCCGACCCGAGGCCCTAGAAATTGTGAATCTCGCCGTAAGGCCGGCCCACCAGGGACAGGGGCTTGGGCGTCTTCTGATTGGGGCGGTGCTGGGAGAAGCACGGCGCGGAGGAATCCGCACGGTCGAAATTGGGACGGGGAATTCCTCCATTGGCCAGTTGGCTCTTTATCAAAAATGTGAGTTTCGCATCGTCGGGGTGGACCCCGACTTTTTTCTTCGCCACTATCCTGAGCCCATCGTTGAAAACGGCATTCGCTGCCGGGACATGGTTCGGTTGGCTCAGCACCTTGGGGAGGGATCCGATGTTTTGCCGCTTAGTTGACGAGGAACTCTCCCTTGAGCTATTGACGCTAGAGAGTGTAGACGAGCTATTTTTGCTCACCGATTCCTCGCGGGACTTTCTCACTCCCTGGTTGCCGTGGGTTTCGACAACCCGATCGACCGCCGATACGCGGTCGTTCATCGTGTCCGCCCTAAGCCAGTTCGCTCGCCAAGATGGCTTTCAAACCGGGCTCCGCGTTCATGGGCGTCTCGCTGGCGTGGTCGGGCTCCACGGCATTGACTGGTCTAATCGTCGTACCAGTATAGGCTACTGGCTGGGCTCTGAGTTCGAGGGACGTGGGCTCATGACGCGCGCCGTCCGCGCGGTGATTGACATGGCCTTTTCCGACTATCAGTTGAATCGCGTAGAAATCCGCGCCGCCCTCGAAAATCACACAAGCTGCGCCATTTCCGAGCGTCTCGGGTTTCGCCAAGAAGGCATCATTCGCGACGCCGAGTGGCTTCATGATCATTTTGTGGACCATGCGGTCTACGGTCTTCTGCGAAGAGAGTGGCCCCCCGGCGGCATGGCGTAGAGCCCACGGGAGTCCTTTTACTTAGTTGATGCCAATGGTGCGTCGGACTTTTGCCATGGTGCGGGATGCGACGTCACGGGCTCGCTCGGCGCCAGCTTTGAAGATGCGGTCCAGTTCCTCGGGATGGGCCATAAGTTCCTCGTAGCGGGCCCGGGGTCCGCTCAAGTGTGCGTCGAGGAGCGCATAGAGCGCTTCCTTGGCATCCTTCCAGGCAATCCCGTTTCGATAGGCGGCAGCAAGCGCCTCGGTTTCCTCGGGGGTGGCTAAGAGGCGGTAGAGTTGAAAAATGGTCGACGCTTCCGGCTCCTTTGGTTCCCCAGGTTTGGAGGAGTCGGTGGCGATGCGAAAGACGAGCTTTCTGAGTTGCTCCGGCGGGGCAAAAATAGGGATGGTGTTTCCGTAGCTTTTGCTCATTTTTCGTCCGTCGAGTCCGGGGATGACGGCGCCCTTTTCGTCGATGAGGGCTTCCGGCAAGGGAAACAAATCCTTTTGGTATTGCCGATTGAAATACTGCGCCAAGTCCCGGGCAATCTCGACATGCTGCTGCTGGTCGCTTCCCACCGGAACCCAATGGCTTTGCATGATGAGGATGTCGGCTGCCATCAAAATGGGATAGGTATAAAGTCCCATGTTAATGCCGGCGTCCAAATCCTCTTGGCCGTTTTCCTGATTTTGTTGCACCTGAGCCTTATAGGCATGGGCGCGGTTCATGAGTCCCTTGGGGGAAAAGCAGGCCAAAATCCAGCTCAGTTCAAAGACTTCCGGAACATCCGACTGGCGATAGAAGATGACCCGCTCTGGGTCCAAGCCTAAGGCCATCCAAGCCGCCGCCACTAAATAGGTGTAGTGGCGGAGTTCTTTCGCGTCTTTTAATCCGGTTAAAGCGTGATAGTCGGCAATAAAATAGTAGCCTTGCTTGGCCGAATCGTAGGAGAGCTCCACCGCCGGTCGAATGGCACCTACCCAGTTGCCCAGATGCGGCATGCCGGTCGGCTTAATCCCGGTTAAGGCAATGTTCTGATTCAATGCATGCACCCCAATACATCATTGGACGGCCTTCCGCCATCCTCAATTATCCCTATCATACGCGATTTTAGAAGGTGGGGGAAATGGGGGAGCCTCGCCTTCTAGGGCGACGGTTATCGTTCAAACGGATCGAAGGCCGTCATCGGGGTCACCCGCACGGCGTCCGCCACGGTCGGAAACCGGAACTTCAGTGCCTCGAACATCTGGTTGGCAATGCGGCGATAGCTGAAGTGGCCGCTCGACCTCGAGCGGAGTTCGATGAGATAGGCGGCCTCGGCGAAGTCCATGCGCAAAAGCACACGCCGTAGGGAGGCCAACGGCAAAAGATAGGGCCGCTCGTCCGCCGGATGGTCTTTTAAGCTCTCATAATGGCGGGACAGAGCGGCGTTGTAATGTCCGGCCAACGGTAGTTCAGCGATTTCCGGCGGCATATCATATCCCAAGGTGGGGTCCACCGCCTGCAAAACCTTGTCCAGTCGTCGATGCCGATTTAAGTCCCGAAAAGCCCCGACATCCACCGTCACGTCGAAAATGAGTGGGCGTTGCTGCATTTCTCGTGGCCAGGCATCATGGCGTCCGCGCCGTTGCAAAATCTCCCCCAGCATGTCGTTCTTTTCCGATGCGGTGAGAGATAGGAGACGGTCCAGTACATCGTGATAGGAGAGATGGGATTCTCCATAAATCAGGCCGGCCAAGAGATCATCGAGGGGATTTTCCAGCACATGCAGCACGACGCCCGGATTTGCGGGGCTCACGCCCGTAAATTGGCTTTTCACGATAGCCCGCAGGCGATCTCGCCGTTCGAGAAGGTATTGGTCGGCATCCGTGTATTTGGTGAGCGTGGGGGCAATGGCCCCGGGGTTCATCTCACGAAGAGCGCGATCGTCGATAGGGATGTCGAGGTGCCGTAGTCGTGCTTCCAAAAGATTGAAGGGCTCCTCATGGGTGACGGCGGCTTTCATTCCGAGCGCAATGTCCCGGACTTCCTTGAGAGGAGACGCCATCAAGCGGCGGATTTGCTGCTCTAATACCCGCGCGTTGGTCACTTGCCCGAGACTTGTCAAGGTCGCCAGAGGGAGCGCATAGCGTGCGAGATCAAAGGCACGGGCACGGATGGTGCGACCATAAGCCCCTGATTTCATATCGTCCGGTTTCGGCCAGCGTTCACGAACAATCCCTTCTGCCTCCGAAAAGAGCGAGCGGTATAGGCGGAACAATGTCTGAATCCCCGCCTCATACTGGGCACTGGCCGATTCCGGAGTGTAGAAGGGACTTTCGGAGAAATCCTGATAGCGGGTGGATCGTTCTTGTCCATCCCAAAGCGGCTCGTCGACAATCTCCATGGCGGCCAACAGGGAAATCTCCTCGATTGCCAAGGGCACATGCGCCAAGTCGGCAATAGACGCATGACCATAGGCGAAGTAGAAGGTGTTAAGAAACGCCTCGGCTTTTTGCTGAGAAAGTTCTAAAAGACTGTCTCGCATGGAGGCACTGGAACGGGAATACTTCGCCATCCCGTAGGCACTGACCTCGGGGGGCACATGTGACAAGGCATAGATGACCGGCATGGGGGAACTCCTTTAGGAGTTACTCGCGATAGCGTTGTGCAATGAGAAGTATCGCGGCAGATCGACCAGCACTCGACAGACGTTCTAACTCCGAAAGCTGGCAGTCCCCACCATTATATAGGGCATGAGCGATGCGCAACAAGATGCGAGCTTCCTGGGAAAAGTTTTGCGCTTGGGCGTGGATGCGTTCCCAGTCAATGGTACGGCTGTCTAAATCGATGAATTCCATGACCTGGTCGCGTTCGTGATCGCGAAAGAGCGGTAAGGCAACCGTGTCCAGAACCGCACTCCATTCGGGGGTGCGCTTGACCCAGAAATGCGGGCCGATGAGTTGTTGTTGAACGCTCATCATCGAAGAATGCCTCCTTTTCCGGCGATAAATCCAATGACCATCAGAACTCGGATGCCAAAAGACAGGACCCGTGGCGGGCCCTCATTGCCCCCATTATTGCAATGTCTGTCAATTCGCGCAACCCCTTGTAAATATTTGTCGGGGATTTTGTCATATTTTTGCACGGAACGGGATATTTTTACCCAGCGGGCGAACGTTGCCATCCTGATATAATGAGGGCGAATCAAAAGGAGGCGATCGGCATGGGGGAATGGACCAGCGGTCCATTTAATCCAGGACCATGGGTGGATTGGCTGCAAGACATGTTTGGTCAGGTGTCGGGAAATCTTCGCGGAATGGTGGGATTTCCCCGCGAGGAAATGGTCAAGCGCATGGACGCGTTTGCGCTGCGCTCCTTAAAACGCCATCTGGAGGCTCGACAAGCGGATTTGGCGGACATGCTGCAGGTTATTGAGGCAGAGATCCAACGGCGCGAAGCGGCTCCACCGGATGTCAGGGATATTCCTACGGACCCAGCTTAAGCCGTTTAGAGAGGCCGTCCAAGCCACGGCCTCTTTTTTTAGAGCACCATGCCCAACAGTGGCGGACGGGTGTTTCTTTCGATAATCGGCCGGGTGTGCTGACGGTGGATACCCACGTGCCCCTTGGGGACAAACATGCCTCACAGGATTCCTAAGCGAACGGAGGACGGGCGGCCCGTCCTCCGTAAGCTTGGTGTCCCGGTTTAGGAATTGGGGGCCGACGGTGCGCTTGATCCATAGGCGATGTTAAATCCGTCGGTGTCGGAGTCGGGCAATGAAGGGGTCGAGACCTGCTTGTTCTTTTGAATCATGACGCCGCCGTCATTCGCAGTGAGATTCGGATTGCCTCCGTTGACGGTCCCAGGATTGAACGTGGTCTCTCCGTAGTTGGCCAAGGTGGAGATGTGGCCACCCACTTCCGGGGCCTCTTCAATCCATTCTGCCGATTGTGCAGGGCCACTATAGGCTTGGGTGGTGGTGAAGCTCTGTCCGGTGGAATTGTCCTTAAGCGAGATGGTCCAGGTGCCATTGCCGTTGTTGACGATGCTGGCGGACATGTGGTCGCCGGGATGGATCGTCATGCTGGATATGGTGGTTTCCGATGCCGGCAAGATTTCCCACCAGGCGTAATAATTGGTCGATCCATTGGAGGATGCGTCTTGTTCCGTACCCGTCTGGATTAAGTCGCTATTATTGAACCCATCGATTCCAATCCAAGATGATGAGTACTCTTTCCCTCGATTTGAGCTCACCTTGGGAACAACCCACGAGCCGGTGATCGAATGATAGGTGGTACCGGTGATGGCGTAACCGGACCAGTTGCTGGCCGACCACCCATAGCTTTTCGGCGACGTGCTGGGTTGTTTGGCGTGGACCCGCGGGATGTTCACAACGTTCTTTTGCACCGCGCGGGGGGATGCGGAGAGAGATGTGGCCGCCGCTGCGGGAATTGTGGACGCGAAAAGCGCCACTCCTATCGGAGCGGCAATGACCCAAGCCTTCATGAGAAACCCTCCCGGTTAGGAATGATTTGGAACTGCCAGACTATTTCTCCGACCGATTCGGGTCCCCTGCTTTCAATGGGACATTTTGGTCGACGCGGTTCGACTTTTGACGACCTATCCCGGGTGAAGATCCGCACCGCAGAAAGTGCTTCCCCAGTCCGTAGGCATCGCTTGGCGATGAAATGGGGATGGGTTTCGAAGCGTCGAAAGTTGAAGGATATCGTCGTGATGGAACTGGGTGACCTGTAGATGCTTTTCTTGTCCGGCACCGTCTAGAGTCGACTCTCGTGGCTTTTCTAGCAAGGGCCTCTGGTCCTCGCCTCAGGCAAATGGACGTTCGCCATGGGTCTACATCGGAGTGGCATTTTCGCCGGGCTCTCTTCGCGTGGAATTCAAGAGACCCTTGCTGAATCGTCCAAGGCATGGCACACTCGCGTCATTCCAAAGGGGGTGTTGTGGTGTCGCGTCCGTTGTTGCCCATAACAGAGAAAGGCATGACGCGTCGAGAAGCCGCCGATTTGTTTCGCGGATTGGCTGAACTGGTGGAGAGCTATCCCGCGACGGGCCTGGTGGTCTCAGTGGATCTGGGGATTGCGGCCACCGGTGATACGACGCCCAAGTCGACCGGACGCCGTAAGCCACGCGCCGGATCCTAGTCTTTAAAGGCCGGCCCGTGTTCATGGGTGGGTTGGAGGCTCGGGCGCGCACGGGGAGCCTCCGCCTACCGGATCGGCGGGCCGGGCTCCCCGGGGTTAAAGGTGGGACATGCACGGAGAATCATGCTGCGGCCCGTGCGTAGGTGGGCACACGCCTCTCAGGGCTTGTTCCCGTCATCCAAATCGATCCCAAACAGGGCGCCTAGGTCTTCCGTGTTGTCCGCGTCTAGTGCCCGCGCACTTTTGGCTTCCGACTTCTTTAAGAGAGTGTCGGCTTTGTCCGCCACCGCTTGACTAATGAGATCATTGACGGTGACGTTGCGAAGCCCAAAGAAAAGGGTTGGGTCCTCGTCGAGACGGACGCCAATTCCATAGAGAACGGCGGCCACATGTTTACAGAGGGTGGCCCAGTCCGGGCATGAGCAGCGCATATGGATCTGGGCGGGGGTGGGAAAGAGACCGCCATGATCAGAAAATAGGGTCGCCAAGGTCTTAGGGAATCGGCCTTGCACAAGGTCGCTCAACGATGTGATTTGTCCTTCACTGGCTTTTACAATGGCGCTCCAGGTTTGGGCTTTGAGGGGCTCGATGGCGACTTCGACTTGATACGGTTTTTGCCGACTTCCTTGGACCAGAGCCGTCACCATGCCTCCATTCAAAGAGAGGTCTATAACCGCCCCATGACGCACGTAGGACCGTCCGCGCCCAATCCGGTTGGCAAAGTCCGCATATCGCTCCAGATTCTTGTTCCAAGCTTGGCCCCACCAGGTGCTGGCTAGGGTACGTCCCGTGACCACAATCGGATGGATGTGGGGGTTCTTTTGGGTCAAATATTTAACTGCCTCAGCGTTTCGGGCCCGCCGTTCGGCCACAGGAACATAAGCGGGAAACTCGTTCCCATCGTCATAGCGCGACACTAGATTCCCTCGTTTCTAATCGAAACAACTGCATCAGCGTCTCGTTGTCCAAATCTCCGATCCATTTTTCTTGCAGGGTGGGTACGATGTCCTGAGCCAACTGATGCTTGTCCCTAATCATGCGTTCGATCTTTTCCTCGATTGTACCGACAGTGACGAACTTATGCACCACCACATTTTTTGTCTGGCCAATGCGAAACGCACGGTCGGTGGCCTGATTTTCCACGGCAGGATTCCACCACCGGTCAAAGTGAATCACGTGGTTGGCCTGGGTCAGATTTAAGCCCACGCCGCCAGCCTTTAATGAGAGTACCATGAACGGAACGTAGTCTGGACCTTGGAAGGCTTGGACTAACCGCCGTCGCTCGGGCACCGGCGTTTGACCATGGAGAACGAGGCCCGGACGGCCAAAGGTGGACCCCAAGAAGGTTGACAGGGGATCGGTCATTTCCCGGAATTGCGTAAAGACCAAGACGCGCTCGCGGCGATCGCGGATGGTTTCCACAATTTCTTTCAGACGTTCAAATTTGCCGCTTTCTTGGGGATCAAAGAGCGACTGGCCAAGATATTGGTCAGGATGGTTGCAGATTTGCTTCAGCTTCATGAGCGTCGCCAAAATGAGGCCCTTTCTGTTCGCGCCCTCGACCTTTTCTAATTGACGGTTGAAATGTTCCACCACGTCCCAATAGAGGGCCGCTTGGCGGCGTGCCAAGGTGGCACGCGCCGTCATTTCAATCTTTTCCGGCAGGTCTTGGATAATCGCGCGGTCCGTTTTGACGCGTCGCAGAATGAAGGGACTGACCATTTGCCGGAGTGGTCCGTAGCCCTCCGGCCGTTGCGCCAATTCCTTGGTGTAGCGGGAAAACTCCTGAGGTGCCCCCAAAAGCCCTCGGTTCAAGAAATCGAAGAGCGACCAGAGATCCGTCAAGCGGTTTTCCACGGGTGTCCCCGTCAGCGCTAGACGAAAATTCGCCGACAGGGCCTTCACCGCCCGGGCTTGCTTGGTACCTGGATTTTTAATGGCTTGGGCTTCATCTAAAACCAAGACATCCCAGGTGCGATCTCGAAGCCAGTCATAGCGTTGCACCATGCTGTAGGTGGTCATGACGACATCAGCGTCATCTAAGTCCTCTTGGGAACCGGATTGCCCCAACGAGGAGGGATGCGCAATCACACCTTTTAGACCAGGCGAAAACTTTTCCATCTCATCGGTCCAATTGCCCAAGAGCGAGGCCGGCACAACCAAAAGTGCTGACAGGGGACCGTTTTGGCGGAGCGCTGTCAACAGCGCCAGCACCTGCACGGTCTTTCCGAGTCCCATGTCATCGGCGAGAAGGGCACCGAGTCCCCATTGCCGCATCTGCCAGAGCCAGGCCACGCCGCGCTCTTGGTATTCCCGGAGCTCGGCGCGCCACTCGGGACCCAGATTAAACGAGGTATCGAGGGTGCGTTGCTTTAGGCGGTTTATCACATCCTGGAGCCAGGCCCCGTGGCTTATCTGAACCGGGGTGGGATCGTCGTCTTCGCTTGCCTGGCCGTGATAGAGTTCAAAGCGCAGCGCGTCCAGGAAGGTCATCGAATCGGCCCTTTGGGTGAGTGACTCGAAAGTTTCCAAGAGGCTTTGAAGCGCCTGATGATCGACCTCAACCCACTTGCCCTTGAGATAGGCGAGACCCTCGGTTTCGTTGAGTAACGCGCGTAATTCGTCCTCGGTGATGGGCTCATCGCCTAGAGCGAGTCCCACGCGAAAATCCAGGATGGCATCGGTTCCCACCCGCGAGGGGGGATTCTCGCCTACCGCGACGGTCGCGCGTACGCGCGACGCCGTCCCCTTCCACCACTTTGGAATTCGGCAGCGAATGCCGGCCCGCTCGTAGAGGGGGACATCCTTGAGGAACCGGTAGGCGTCTTGGTGACTTAATTTAAGCGGTTGGAAGATTTCCCCGGAGTCCAACAGGGCGGCTAAAAATCCGCTGTCTTCGGCAGCTCGGCTCACTGACGACAAGAGCGTCAAGAGCTGGTGGGGCGCATCTTGATAGGCGGTCAAGGCATTTTTCAAGGGAACGTGACGGCCCTGGCCGGACTCTTCCGGGGCATAAGTGGCTAAAAACGCGAAGGGTGTGTCGGCATCCTTGCTCTCGACCAAATGAAAGAAGATGCGTCCTTGAGGCTGGATGTCCGCGCCTTGGGCGAGAAAATACTCAAACACCGTTCCAGCATAGTGCGTCATTTCGGTGTGAAAAGCCTGTTCCAAACGAGACCAGAAATTTTCCAGCCAGCGGGCATCCAAAACGTGTTGACCGGGAAAGTCGGGAGTCCGGGAGAGTGCCTCCCTTATGGCGGTGGCGGAGGGCTTCAGATGCACAGCCATTCGCTGGGCTTCTAGATTGTCGACGCGCGTCAACGCTTCAACAAATTGCCGCGACCATTCCCAAATGAAGTGAAACCCCTCTGACTCGGGTAATAAAGGCTTTCGGAAGCCGGCGTGAAGCCAGGCCATATCCGGATCGCGAAGCCATTCTTCGTAAAAGGCGCGCTCGACCCGAGCAATTTCAGGATCGCTGGCGACATCGGCTGGAGACCAGTCCAGGGTTAATCCCGATCGCTCAATGACAAAAATCAGTTCACGCGAATCAGATAGTGGTGCGGATGCCATGTGACCCTCCCGATACGGACGTTGTCCTTTCATTGTAGCGAAAGGACGTGTCTCATGGCAGCCCACCAAGAACGGGGACCTAAGCACCGTCTGGGGAGCGCGACACCTTTTGCTCTACCCAGCGGAGCGGCCACACGGTTGTTAAGATTGCAGGGGCGGGTTTGCCGGTAGGCCAGGGTTCGTGCCAATAGAATAAAAATGCGTACTCACCCCAAGTATGAACATAAAGATGGTGCCACCGTCCCCAAAAGCGGGATTGACTCACGGCTTGGCGAAGGTCGAGGGGCGCATCCAAATAGGGAAGGGCTCGCTGGTGCCAGCGTATCTCGGCGTGAGGGCGAATCCGATAACGGTTCCAGTGGGGCAGGGACATTCCGGGACCTCCTTCCACCTGGGCGAGACGCTCCGCCAG
The DNA here is from genome assembly GCA_027343765.1 of Sulfobacillus sp. Lineage (GTDB taxonomy): Bacteria > Bacillota > Sulfobacillia > Sulfobacillales > Sulfobacillaceae > Sulfobacillus_B. The sequence continues at coordinate 44,181 of DAHWKG010000067.1, read as the reverse complement.
GAGGCCGACATGAAACACGCTCCGGACAAAGTCCCGCAAATCGGAAAATCAGATTATTCAATGACATAGTAGCACACCTCTTATCATCCGAGGGGAATCGGGGCGTTTTTTTCTGTCACAACATGAGTTGGTGCGAGGGGTAATGACGAGACAATGGGGGAAACTGGTCATGAAAACGCTTGTAACCTTGTGCGACTTTCCTCCGTTCTTTTTAGTAAATAAAGGAGGCCGACCATGGGTACGCGCACCGGGATCATAATGTTAGGCGGTTTTCTCTCGATGGGGCTAATGGCGGGTTGTGGTGTGTCGTCGCAGGCGACGGGTGGCACACCATCGGTTCCGGCGAAGGTCTCATCCTCCTCCCTTAGCACCAAGCCTTCGACAGCAAAGATCGGACCCCCCCGATCTTCGGGCGGATCCGCCTCACCCTCGAAGACAACCTCTCCAATGCCTGGCGCCGGCCATTTCAACCCCGTGGTCAATCAGGCGATGATGACCTTTCGGGGCAAAACCTTCTTAACCTTGGCGGCTCCCACCACGATTCCCATCACCGGCGGCGAGTCGCATGACTATCTTGGGGCGACCACCACGCGGTCGTCGGATTCATATCATGTCCATTTGCAACTTACGTCGAAGCCCTTGTCCGTCAACAACCCGGCCATCATGGGAAATCCCAATCAAGGATTAGCCCAGGATTTCGGCGGGTTCGGTCTCACCGCGTACGCGTCGTCAAGCCAAGCCGAAGCTGCACTAGAGCACGGTCTCTACCAGCCCACGGCCAATTCGTCGGCCGAAAGCATCAACTTGGGCACCGGAATCCTCGGGACGGCGTACAGTTCTCCGGGACTTATCCAGTGGCAGGAGGGTGAGTGGACCATTCAGGTGGTCGGCGTTCCAAGCCAAGATACGGCCCTTGCTAAGCGGATTGTCCAATATCTTCACACCCACCTATTGCCGGAAACGCGGGGAGTGATGGTGGTCATGGCGGCCGGCGATGGGGACCACACCACCATTGCTTGGCAGGCTGGACCTACCCTCTATCGCGTCTCCGACTACCACCATGCCGTGGGTGCCATGGAAATGGCAATGTCTATGGAGAGCTGGCCATCAGCAGCACCCCTAAATTTGGACGCGCGTGCGACTTTCTCAACCCCGCCCTTCAATGGAAGTCACGTGGTCCGCACCACCGGGTCCAGCGTTGCGGTAAATGTGCCCTCGGGGTATCAGATGCCCGGTCAAAACATCGCCTATTCGTCGAAACAGTTTCAGCCCGCAGAGGCGTTTTCGGGGACGTTAAAGGGCCACCCCTTTGAATTCGCCATTTACGAAGATTACCCCCACGGTCTTGCCGTTGGCGTGTCCTATAATCATCAGCCGCTCTATTTTGGCTACGGTCCTTCGCCCGTCTTTAGCGTACTCAATTTCACCGGGGACCAAGTGGTTTTCGGGTTGCCCTCGGCGGGCACCTATATGGCGGTGAACCTCACTAACGGTGCTATTTCCACCGACCCGGCTACCATCAATGCGCTCAAAGGCTATGAAGGCTTAGGGTTGCCGTCGCACATCTTGGGACTGCCGGGAACGAATTTTCCCACCGCCGTACCGTACGGACAATAGACAGGGGATGGGGAGTGGGGGCGCGCGATGCGCCCCCTGGCTTTAGGTTTCTGAGGATGCTTCCTCGATGGCGACACCGCGGCCGGTTTCGATCCCCTTAAAGAACCAGAGCACAGCACCGGAAGCGCCAATCGCCCAGACGATGGCGTTGAAGAGGAGAGTGTGACTTAAGCTGTAATGGGCGGTCAGGTAAATGGTGCCGATGTAAAGACCGATGGAGACAAAGCGGATCAGGGCGGTGTAGGTGCCTCGAGACTTGGTGGGCCAGACCTCACCTTTCAAGGTGTCCTCAGTAATATAGCCCACGGCCACGAAAATGTTGAAGAGCACGACCAGGAACCAGAAGATGGCGAGATTTTTCGTCCAAGTTCCGGTGGTGAGATAGATGATGAAGGCAAAGACGAAGGTGCCCAAATACCCCCATAACAACAGGTGTTTCCGACTCAGTCTGTCGCCCCAGAGGCCGATAAAGCCGGTAATGAAGCCGACCAACCCGGCGACAAAGATAATTTGGCTGGTGAGATTCTTGTAGTAGTAGGGAGCGACCACATAAGTGAAGATGCCGAATCCGGCCGCCCCGGCAAAGGCAGTGGCCATGGTGGCATAAAGCCGCACCCCCGCGCTGACCCGGGTGTAGGCGTTCCGGGATTCTGGCGCGCGTGCCTCCATCATCGCCTGATAGCGGCGTTCACCCTCCTCGGGCCCGTAAAATCGGAGCGCTTCCTGATGGGCACGTTCTTTGTCACCTCGGCGAATGAGCCAGCGGAGCGATTCCGGTGTGTTCACCCGGGCGAACAGCAGCACCACCAGCACGATTAAGAGGGCAATCCCGACGCTGACCTTTTCCAGCTCCACGGAATGCGACCAGGCTCGTGTGCTCATTGATAAAATGGCCAGCAACAAGCCGCCCAGGTTAATGAAGTTCAGTTCCAGCATCATGGTTTTGCTGCGATGGTGTCGGGGCATCATTTCGTGTGAGGCGACCATGATGGTGTTCATCTCTCCACCCGACGAGAGCAGCAAGATAGCTAAAAAGATCAGCAGGGTGACATAGGTTTGGCTGAGAAAGATGAGACCCAGACCGCCAATCCCATAGAGCGCCATGGTCACATAAAAGGTGTTCTTTCGTCCCAATCGGTCGGATACCGGTCCCGCGATAGCAATGCCGATGATGAGCCACAGCGGCGCCCAGGAGAGTAACAGGGACGTGAGATTTTTTGGCATGTTGGCGACCCAGCCGGTCGCGATAGGGGCCAATGAGAAGATGTAGTTTTCCATCAGCATGCCAATGCCAAAGGCCCAGAATGCCCAGGAATCGGCCCGCATCCATTGTTCCATACGGGCTGTCGAGTGCGCGCTCATTATTCCTCCAAGGGATAAAATCTTAGGTTTTTTGAAAGTCTTCCCCAGACGGTAAAGCTTTACTCGGTTGGATGGGTGGTCCATCGATGCATGGGCGTGATTTCGCTATAATGAGGCGGGGCCGGCATTTTTGGCCAAATTTTTCGAAGACGGTTATATTTCCATGACGGACTACGTTGACGGATTGAAGAAGGGAGAGGGTTCCCTGATGGCGGATGTCAAGGCAACCATCCAACGGCTTTACGAGACGGAATTCGGGGCGCTGACACGCCACGCCACCTATATCGTGGGGAGTCGTGAAATTGCCGAGGAACTGGTGCAGGAGGCGTTTATTCGGCTGATGACCAAGCCGCCCCGGGACGACGCGCGGGTGGGTGCTTGGCTTCGTACCGTTGTCAACAACTTGGCACTGGACCATGTTCGTCGGGTCAAGGTGGAGGAACGGGTCACCGAACGCTTGTCGACCGTCGATCGAACCCCCACTGTGGAGGAAGTCACTATGATTGAATTTGACCGAGAGCGCGTGCAAAAGAGTTTAGTAGCGCTCAGCCGGCGCGACCAACAAGCGTTGCTGCTCCGTCATTCGGGGTATTCCTATAAAGAAATTGCTGAGAAGATTCAATGTCCCGCGGAACAGGTGGGAGTCATTCTGATTCGCGCACTAAAAAAGTTGAAGATGGCCTATTTCGATGACGAGACGGGAGCCGGTCCGGCCCGGGAGGTACAGGCATGAAAACGACCAGCATGTGGGATCGGCACTGCCCGGACGAAGGGCAGTGGATGGCATTTTTTGATGGGGAAGGACGGCCGGACGATCGGGAGCGCTTGGGCGCGCACCTTCGGGGTTGTGTGGCCTGTCAAAATGTTTTTGAGGAAATTGGGAACGCGGTGTGGGTGGCCGACGGCGCGCTCGATACGATTCACCCGGCGGCAAAAGTGCGGCGTCACTACGGCAAGTGGTGGGCAGGCGCCGCGGCCGCGGCGCTGGTGCTTGGCCTCGGTGCAGGATTTCATTCCGCCGGCCAGAACGTGATGGCGGCGGTAGGAAGCCTCTTTCAAGTGAAGAGCATCGGGACGGTGCCAGTATCACCCGAAGAAATTACGGCGCTTTCCCGCACCCTATCCCAGGGCGGCCGGGTTACGCTCGCGCACTATGGATCGGTTAAGGTTTCCGGTCCCGTGCAGAAAGAGAGTGTGGCGGGCGGCCAACTGAAGAATTTTCATATGACGAACCTCTGGCCGGCCGCATGGGGTTCGGAGCCCCCAGCCTCAGTTCGTACGGGGATGCAGGTCACGCTCCGACTAAACGTCCCGCACATTAACCAGCTCATCGAGCGGGAGGGGGGCCGAGATTTCTTCCCCATGAGCCTCAATAATCGCCCGTTTACCTTGGTGATACCGGCGGAGGCTACGATGACCCACGGGTCCTGGACCATCCAGGAAGTGCCGCAGCCCACGGTGGCCGTGCCGGGCCGGGTGCCGGTTAAGACGGTCGCCAAGGCGCTGGAGAATCTACCCTTCATGCCGACGTCCCTGAAAGATGCCGTGTCCCGGATGGTGAACTGGAAGGATACCTTGATTGTGCCCTTGCCGGGCCACCCGCAAAATCTTCAGGTGTCTGGCACTCGCCGGATTGCCGACGAGAATCCAAGCGGGCACACAGCGGGGGAAGCGTGGATTCAAAAGGGCGTGGTGGTTTTGGTCACCAAGCATCAAAGTCAGCCCATCTCCTTGAGCCAATTTGAATCGCAAGTGAGTCGCTGGCTTCCGTGATGAAAGCGATCCAGACGCTGGCACTGACCAAGAATTTCGGAACCTTTGAGGCGGTCCGAGATGTGAACCTGTCGGTGAATCAAGGGGAAATTTTTGGTCTTCTCGGCCCCAACGGGGCGGGAAAAAGTACGCTTGTGAAAATGCTGGTGGGGCTGGTGAACCCGAGTGCGGGAAGCGCTCGGGTTTTCGGCTTGTCTTTTCGGGAACTGGCCGCCCGCCGCCACATTGGCTACCTCCCCGAATTGTTTCGCTTTCCCCCCTGGCTCACGGCGGACGAGGTGATCAGCTATCACCAACGGCTCTTAAAGGTTCCGGTAGACGCCGAAGAACGGGCCCAGCTATTAGAGAAAGTGGGGCTGAAGGGCCGCGAAGGGGATCGGGTGCGAAGCTTTTCCAAAGGGTTACAACAGCGGCTGGGGTTGGCGGTGGCGATGGTAGGACGCCCGGAGCTCATTTTTCTCGACGAGCCGACCTCCGCCTTGGATCCGATTGGCCGCCATGAAGTGAGTCAAATCTTAGGGGATCTGAGAGAGAGCGGGGTAACCATTTTTCTTAATAGCCACCTCCTCTCCGATGTGGAAAAGCTCTCCGACGCGGTGGCGCTGATTGATAGGGGTGGCATCCTCTATCAAGGCTCCTTGGACGAGGCCATTTATGGAAGTGCCCGGGGCTATCGGGTGCATCTGGGGAAACTGACCGAAGAGGCCGCTCGAACACTCCTCGCCGCCTTTCCCGGCTCCGTGATACAATGGGGAAAAGGAGCGGACCCGGCGGTGTTGAGCGCTACCTTAATGCGAGAGATATTGCCCCGTTTGGTGTCAAGTTGCGTATCAGTGGGGGCCGAAGTCTACGAAGTGGTGCCAGACCATTCATCATTGGAGGACTGGTTTCTGGCTCGTGTTGGAAAGGACGGGCGTTGAATGGGAACGGTGGCACGCTATTCCCTCAAAGAGACGCTCCGGAAACGCCTTTTAGTGGCGGCCGGGGGCCTCACCGGCCTTTTTTTGTTGCTCTTTTTTCTCTTTCTCAAGTGGGTTGGCCTTCCGGCCAACGTACCGGGAGCCACGTACATTGCGGGACTGACCTACCTTGATTTGGGCCTTTTTGCCGCCTATGTGATGATTGCCCTCTTTGCCGTCCTGATTTTTGTGGCCAGTATCTCTGGGGAGATTGATGATGGCACCCTCTTGGCGATCGTCCCCCGTCCCATTCGCCGCTTTGAGATAATCCTGGGGAAATGGACCGGCCTTTCGCTCATCACGCTGGTCTATGCCTCGTTACTCTTTTGGGGCGTGGTGGTCATTGACCAGGCGCAGTTCGGCGGTGTTGCCGGGGGATTTGCTAATTTGCTGGCTGCCTACGGGGACTTTCTCTTAGAAGGTCTTTTGGTGGGGACGGTCACACTACTGGGTTCCGTTTTGGCAGCCACCATGACGAACGGTATTGTGGTCTCCTCGGCCGTGCTGATCGCCTTTCTTGGAGGCGCATTGCAGCAATTGGGTGCGCTCACCAACCCCGCTCCCGCCTTTTCCGTCATCGGCTGGGTGACGAGCCTTCTCATTCCCACCGATGCCCTCTATCGCCGAGCCCTCTATCAGATCCTCGGAAACCACGTCTATCCCGGTGCCGTGGAACTTTTCGGTCCGTTTGGCGCCGTGCATCCCCCCGGAGAGGGCATGGTCTTCTATGCGCTTGTCTACACGGCTGGTATGTTAATGCTCGCGATATGGCGGTTTGGGGTCAAGGACCTCTAGTTCGGTCTCGCCAGGGGTCGTCATAGAAAGACTCACGATGCGGACCAGGATGACGGCGGCCCAAAAGCGTTTCGATGACGGCGAGTGAGATGGTGGTCATTTGTTGGGAGACTTCGGCCGTCGCTACTCGGGCCGACGTGGACCCGTGGAAAGGAAGAATTCCGTCCCCAGTTCCAAGGATTAGCCGAGGAATACCTACGGTAGGTCCAACACGTACCGCAACAAAAGCAAGACTCCCGCGCGCGAATTAAAGCGTTAGAGTAGCCCCCAATAGCGGTGACCCGCCCCAAGGCCATTAGCCCCCACCCAAAGGAGCCTCCCGTGAGGGTATCGTATGGGATTTAGGTCCCGTCCCATTGAGCCATCGAGCCCGTGTATTCACCTTTTCGCCATGAATCCAATGCCCCTATTCTCTAAGATGCCGGACTCTTGCGAGGGAAGTAGTCTTTCTATTTTTTCTGGCACCATTTTCTCACCTTGGAATAACGTGGAACGAATACACGTGAAGGAGGAGAGAATGTGGCGCTATTTGACACCACGTTCGCGCCCTATTACCCGTTTGGCAGCCGGAATCTGTCATCGGGAATGAGGGGCACGGATGTCGCCGTTCTGCAGGCGGTATACGACTTGATGTTGAAGACGATGAACCCTCCCGAAGGGCCCATGGGGTCACCGATAGATATTACCGGGACCATGGATGCCAGTACGGTGGCGGCGGTTAAGAACATTCAGAGCTATTTTGGCCTCACGGCCGATGGGGTGGTGGGACCGGCCACCTATTTTGTGTTCGGTGAAGGAGTGGGTTCCCATACCACGTATGGAGGACCTGTCTACGGTTCCCGGCAACTATCAGAAGGACAATCGGGCGGCGATGTGACCATTTTACAAAACCGCCTCAATTGCTTTCGCTATGCCAGCATGCTCGGGGGCCCGGCCACGGGCTATTTCAATGCAGATACCAGCACGGCCGTGCTGGCGTTCAAACGTGATGCCGAGGCCAATGGGGATACCGGGTTTCCCAACAATGCCATCGCTGGCTATGGCTATTATGACGCCACATGGATATATACTTTCGCCGGCGGACGGGCGCTCTATCCCAATCGGAACGGGTTCGATGTGGTGTTTGTGCAGGTGATGATGACGACCTTGGGCTTCTATTCGGGCCGTATCACAGGATACTATGACGACGCCACCATGGCCGCCGTCCGAGCCTTTCAGACCTCCGAGGGGATTAGCAATGATGGGGTGGTGGGACCCGTCACCTTCTATCACATTGGGCTAAACAACCTGGTGGCCGCGCCGGGTCCGTTCGGCATAGCTTGGCCGGCCATCCCCACGCCCGGTGTGACCACGTGCACGACAGAACTCACTAGCACCACCTCAGACCTACACCCCTATGGGATGGCCTCGCTTGTGATTAATCTCGCTGAAGGCTTTGAGAGTCTGGATGTGGTGGGCAATATGCTGAATCCTCCGTCCGCCTGTGGATCCTACAACAGCTATCAGTTTACTCTGACGGATCCCAGCACCGGTAGTGTCATCGAAACCGAACCGATGTTCTTAGTGCAGGGCACGGGCAACCCCGGAGACTGGGCGGGAACCTTCTCGCCGGGCGTGAAGGAAATTCCGAAGGGGAGCGTTGCCATTCAGCCGGTGAACACGCATACGGGAGCGGTTGGTGAGAGCCTTTTGTCGGGGTCGCTGGGCGACTGCCACTAATTCCACCAGATGTCTTGAGAAAGCCTTGTGGCCGCAAGGCTTTCTTTGCGCGGTTCCCATCTTTTCTCCACTCCGCGAATTGGGTAGAATTTGACGGGGATGGGGGAGACGCATGCGAGATGAGAAGCCGGTCATCGCCGTGGACGGGCGAGGGGCACTCCGGGATCAGCGGGATTTTGAGGGCGAATACCTCTACCACCTATTGACGGAGTTAGGCTTTATGTCCCGGCCCTATGACCTCCATGTATTCGGGGATCTCACGGCCGATCCCGAGGTGCTCCGTCGCCTGCGCATGATTTTACCGGTCGATCTTCTCATTACCCCAAACTTTCTGACCTGGGATCAGATGGCCTTTCCGCAAGCGATGCATGGGGCAGCGCTCGTTTACGGCGTGCGCCCCCTATTGAGCCGCATTCCGGCGATTGTGACCCTCTTTAAACCGCTCAGCGAAGAATCCTCCGCCTACCGACGGTTCACGCTAAGGCGGGCTCTTTCAAAAGCCCTTCGTGTGGTGGCCGCCTCCGAGGCATTAAAAAAGGAGGCAGCTGGTTTCGGCATCGAAAGCCACCGCATTGTCATCGCTCCCGCGGGGGTGCGGCAGGTAATCGAAACGCCCCACTTTCCAAAAGAGGACCATGTGCTCGTCGAACCCTCCATTTACGGCGCAATTGAAGAGATATTGGCTTCGGAAAGGCTCGCAGTCAAACCGCTCATCTCCGGATCCGAGTCGGAGCGCCAAAATGCGCTTCAAACGGCCTTGGTATACATTGGTGGGGGATCGACGGCCGAGTCGGCTTGGAACCGTCTATTGGCAAAGTCCTCCGGATGCCCGGTGGTGGAGGCTTCCGATTCGTCCCAAGAACTGTTGGCAGCCGTTTCCCGTCTCCAAGACGAAACCGACCATGCCCGCCATATCGCCGACCAGGGCCTGGCATCGGCGACGAGGGAAACATGGCGGAAAATGGCGGATACCATCCACCAAACCTTCCTCAGTACGCTCCAAGATCTTCATCTCCTTTAATATTTCCGTTACGAAAAAAGAGGAATTTCAAAATATTACGCGAACACGACGGTTAAGAGTGGTGTCGAATCTTGTCGCTGCTCGAGAATAGACAACCAGTGTATACCCGAATGTTCCATAAAAGACGAATGAAGGAGGCGCATTCTATGCGCGCATGGATAGGGGCGGCAGTGGCGCTGCCCTGGGTTTTGCTGTCGTTTTTGCCCAACGCTATCGAGGCCAAGGGGCGGTCCGCGGTCACCTTTCAGCTATCAAGTCATGCGGTTCGGGTCGGGCAGACCTTTCGTATCAAGGCTCGAGCCACGGGGATTGCCGCGCCGGTGGAATATGCGGTGTGGGTAGAAGAGCCGAATGGCCATTGGCAGGCTTTGAAGCACATGGGTCCTGAGAGCCGCATGGCTCTCAAAGTCTCCAAGCCCGGCACCTATCGGATTCAAGTACGGGCTATGACTCAGAAAGCGCTTTGGAAGCATCAATGGCGAAACACCACCTATGGCACCCCAGAAGTATTGTATGTGGGGGCAAATCCAATGCTTACGGTCAGTGCCGGAAGTATTCCGCTCGGTGCGTCCGTAAAATTCAGTGGGAAAGTCCCAGCTATTGCCTATCCTCTCTATCAATTTCGGCTGAAGACGCCCAAGGGAACCTGGGTGTCCACCCCATGGGAGAGGAGAGGCCAAGTTCGGGAGACGGAGTCGGTTCCCGGGGCCTATGAAGCGGTTCTCGCCGTGAAGGCAGCGGATGGCCCCATCATCGCCAGCCATCCGGTAAGCTTTGACGTGTATGGCCCGGCCACTCACTTGGCCTTTCAGCAAAGTCGATCCCTCTGGGTTGCGGACGGCCGCGAGATACAAACCCTCAGCATAAACGCCGTGGACGCCGAAGGGGACATCGTAACGAGCTTCAATGGTTCCGGTACGCTGACGGATACCAATATCCAAGGGGCCATCTCCGCCTGGGGGAGTAGCACCCAATCGTTGTATGGGGTGTATTCAGGCTTGCCGCTGACCTTCAAAAATGGGATCGCCTCCGTTACCCTCCAAGCTGGGAGTCAAGTGGGAAGTGACAGTCTAAAAGCCTCCACCGCGAGTCAAGCAGGATCTACGTCGCTCTTTGGAGCGACAAAGGTTCGTGCAGTGAGTCAAGAAGTCTCCGCCATCAAGCTTACGGCTCTCGACACCTACCTCATCGCCAACGAAAGCGCCAACCAAGCGGGCTATACCGTGGCGGTCGTTGACCAGGTTGGCAAGCCGATGCTGACTGGAACCTATGAACTTTCCGCGGCCATCAAGGGGCCGGCACAGTTTGAGGGATTCGGGCAAGGGCCTAATACGGTCACGTATACCGGAGGGGAGGGTGCGACGCCACTGACCATCTACTCGATCGCTGCAGAAACCGGCAAAGTGACTCTCTCACTCGCCTATCACGGGCTAAAGTCGGCCAGCTCCTCGTTGCCGGCAGTCTTCGGCGGCCAACCCTATCGTATGGGCGTCTCAACCAACGCATCGACCCTGACGGCGGGTCAGAGTGCGACGCTCACCCTCACGCAAGTGCCGAAAAACGGGGGACTGCCGGATCCAGCAAGCCTCGACAATAGCGCCTATGTGGTGAGCATCACGAACAGTCAAGGTGATCCGGCCTCAGGATTTGACCTCGGGGGAGCCCCTTACTTTCAACCGATAAGCTTCTCCGTGGCCACGGGTCCGAATGAGTTCTATGCCGTGTCCCAGACGGTGCTTCTCACTGACGTGAGCGCTCCACCGGGACAATATGACATCGTCGTGTCGGATGGGGATGGTTTATGGAAACCATCCTTGCCCTTGATTGTCACAATTAAATAGGGGGAAGGTCGAATGGGCCGCCTTTCACGCGAAGGCGGCCCATTAATTTTCTTCGCCTGTCGAAAAAATATTTTTCAAGCAATCACTCATGAGACAGCCCAATCCCTTATATCATAAGGCTTTGGATACTATTAGCGAGATGAAAAAGATTTGCTAATAGTTGCTTCCAGTAGCAGGAGTTTCCGGTGTAGTATAGAAATGGTTAGTTGAAAGTTGGTATCAACCCATCATGCAATCGTTCAGGATGTCGATCGATGCCAACCTTTCACGTGAACCAAAACTCTGTGGACGGCCTCGCGTCTAAATCCGCAGCACCCTCCTGTGCGGAAGGGGTGCAGGAGGTGAGAGGTGGTACGTCGTGGCGAATTATTACGGAAGGTCTCGCGCGTACGTAGCATTCCAAGTCCGTCTGACGCCGGAGTTGAAGGAGAAGTTGATGAAACGGTCGTTTGAGACCGGCCAGAGTCAAGTGGCTATCGTCAATGAGGCGCTGGAAAATTACTTTGCGAATGTTGCGCCCGAGAATCCAGACTCGCCTCCATCGGCTTCAAATGGTGGAGACGGGGTGCACTAAGCCCCCTTGGGGGTACAAGTGAGAACTAGGTGCGTCATGCACTAGGTATCATGAGGAGGTTTTTGCAAGTCGATGCAAAAGCAAACAATTAAGAAAGCAGTTCCTTTGGCACTGGGCTCTGCGATGATGATGATGACCCTGTTGCCGGCGGCGTCCGCATTTGCGGCAACCGTGAACGGGATTACTGCCGTTACCGTGACCGGTTCGGGCAATGTCTTTACCGCCAAGCCCACCATTCAGGGTACCGTATTGAAGCCGGAGTACGAATTCATGGCCGAGAACTCCCAGGGTCAGTGGAAAATGCAGGCGTATGGACCAGATGCACAATTCACGGCGCCTTCGTGGGCCGTGAAGGTAAAGGTACGCGCCTTAACGGAATGGCAGTTGGCTCACAAGATGTGGAACAAGCATGTGCAGTCCAACACCGTGCCCGCTGGTAACCCCATTAACAGCGTTTCGCTGGTGGGCGCGGGCACTACGGCGACAGCTGCGGCTTCCACCAATGGCAATCACAACGTCGTTTATGAATTCTTGGTGGAGAAGCCGGGAAGTAGCCAGTTCAAATGGGTGAGATCCTATTCCTCCAAAGACTCCTACACGCTACCATCGTCGGACACCAAGGCCGGCACCTACAAGGTTGAAGTGCGTGCATTGACGGCGACAGAGTACAAAAACCAAGAGTGGGGCATGAAGAAGCAGTCCAAGCCCGTGGACCTCACCGTTAAGGCGGGAGCTCCTGCGGCCGTCAAGTTGAGCGCTGCCAGCTCGTCATTGGTTGCCGATGGTAAGGCTACCGACACCATCACCGCGACGGTCGTCGACAAAAACGGGAATGTGGTCAAGAACTACAACGGAACCGCAACGGTTAGCGACGGCCAAGGATTAATTGCCGCGGCAACGAGCGCTGGAGATCAACCGAGCGACTTTTCAAGCAATACCATTACATTCAAGGACGGCGTGGCTACATTCGACGTCGGAGCAGCAAACACGGCGAATGTAACTGACACAATAACAGCCACACCGACCGACTCCTCGATCTCGTCGGGCAATACCCAAATTTCCACGACGGCCCCGGTGGCGACATCTGTCGGGTTTGTCAAGCCTCAAAGCGTAATTAGCGACAATTCCGCGACGACTGTTAACTTGGCAGTTCTTGACCAACTCGGTAACCCAATGCCATCTGGAGCGTACACGGCTACCGTGTCTGTCAGTGGACCGGCCACGCTGAACGGTGGGGCTTCAGAGGTCGTTGGTCTCGGCCCGACTGGCTCGGTGTCCGTCAGCCCGCTCGGGCAGACAGGAAGTGTTACGCTGACTGCGACGGTGAGTGGGTTAGCTTCCGGGTCAACCACTATGACGCTGGCGACTCCTGGAACGGCTTCACAGCTATCGGCTACGCCAGCACAGACAACCGCCTACTCAGCTTCAACGGCGGCAGCATGGTCTTCGCAAGAGATTGCCACCGTGCAGGCTGAAGATGCCAATGGTCTGGCGGTTGCCGCACCATCTTCTGCACCAACGGCGTCGGTAACGTACAACGGCTCGACGGCGACCGACTTGACTGCATCGGCTAGTGCCCCTTCACCCTCGGGGGCATTTACAGTGAGCTTATCGCACGGGACCGGCGATGTTAAGGCTGGCACCTATGAGGTTAAGGTAACAGATGGTTCGTTATCGACGACAATTCCGGTTGTCATTGATGCGGGCACGGCATCCTCGTTGACCGTCACGCCGACAGGAACGACGGATGTCTTGGCGAGTAATCCTACCACGACCGTGAGCGCGCAATTGGTAGACTCGCAAGGAAATCCTGTTGCCGAATCTGGGGTTCCAGTGACCTTTACTAGCGACACTACGAAGGACACTCTGAGTGGCGGATCGGGAACATCGGGAAGCATGGTGGTGGACACGAACGCGTCGGGAGAGGCTTCCGTGACGGTGGACGCTCTGGCGTCGGGTGGTACCGTTACGGCCGCCGCTGAGAATGCTACACCCACCACCGGTGCTATCAACGTGGTAGGGGCCTATGCGACGAGTGTTTCTGCATCGGTCTCTTATGGAACCGGTAACACTAGTTACGTGGCGGGATCGGACAGCGGACTGACGATTACGGGTAAAGCATTGGATTCGTCGGGGAATCCCGTATCAGGAGATTCCCTATCGGTAAAAATTACAGGACCAAATGGTTACGACCAAACGGGTACTCTATCTGGCAACACCGTCCAGTGGGGATCTCATACTGGTGAAGTTGCTTATCCGACAGCTCCTGGTACCTACTCCGTGGTGGTTACGGACACATCGGTTCCATCACAGCCTTCAGCGACCACGAGCTTTACGGTGACGGCAGGTGCCTTGCACGGGTTCGCGTTGTTCGATGCGTCTGGCAATGACCTGTCGACGGCCACAAGCAATGACACGGTCGACAACGGAACGACGACGAAGTTCACGGTTGCGCCTGTAGATGTAGCTGGGAACCCGGTCAGTGCCGATGCTAGTTACACGGTTTCGTTGCCAACGGTCACCGGTTACACGTGGGACAACGCGAGCGGTGCGGCTCTAACCAATAACAAACTGTCCTTCAGTTACGGGCAGGGCGCACAAACTGTTGAGTTGGTTAATGCGTCCGGAAACAATGGAACTATTGGCGCTAATTCCGCGACGTTGTCGGCAGCTCTGTCGGGTGTGGAGGTTGCAAACGCCGCGGTAATTACTGGTGGTTCGGGGAATTTTTCGGCTACCAGTGCTCCGTCTTACGCGGACACTGCCACCGGCGCTGAAACGTACACAGTTAAGGTTGAGGACAGCAACGGCAATGCGCTGGCGAACCAGACCGTGTACCTAAGTCTCACCGGTAGCCCGAGTGCAGCCGCAGGTTCCTTGAGTTCGGAGCAGTTGGTGACTAATTCGAACGGCGAAGTGACCTTCACGTGGGCACCGCCTGCGCATTGGACAACTACGTACGCTGGGGATACCAACACGATTACCGTTAAGGTGGGTAAAGTGTCGCCTGTTTCGTCCACTCTGACCATAAGTGAGTAAACAAGGTACACCAGAACCGCCCTTCGGGGCGGTTCTCGCTTTTTGCGCCTAAGTTAACGTCTCAATTGCCGCCCGCATCTCTTTCCCGGCAATCCCCACATACCGGGCCGTGGTCTGGATGTTCGCGTGGCCCATCAACTCCTGAATCACCGTCCAGTTCACCTGGGCCAAGTCCAAGCGGGTCGCAAACGTGGCCCGGAACATATGGGGATACACTCGGCGCTGAATCCCCACCCGGCGCGCATACAGCCAACCTTATCGCGGATGGTACAGGGGTGCATCGGCCGCCCCCGTTCTGAGACAAAGAGATTCGGTGGGGAGGTCGGGTGCACAAAAGCCGGGCGCACCTGCTCCATATCGTCTTTCACGTGCTGGGACCGGACCTCCATCAGGGGAATCGTCCGGTTCTTGTCATTCTTGCCGTGGCGGATTAGAACACAACCCGTGAGGCACTATGGCCCCACGGGTTTCCGTGTTTTGCGTTTTCCACCATCGTCGAGTCTTAATGGCGCAATACCACACCGTCGGACGCCGGGGCTGGCCTCGTCATCCCCAGAATCCGCTGCACCACCGCCTTGACCTGCCCGAGGGTGCCCAGAATGACGCGCAACGCCTCCTGAGGGGCCATCCCGGGCGTAGTGCTAGACATACTGCAACTGCATCCCGATCGGCATCGGGTCGCCATACAGCGCCGCTAATGCGGCCGCCGCTGGCTCGGCCACAATTTCTTGGGTGGGGACTTGGCCGCCGACGAGCGGTTGGATGGTGTGATGCACGGCATGCGCCAGCTCGTGAAAGAACACCGACACATCCGGACTCGCCAACGTGATGATACGGGCCTGGGGGTTAAACGAGCCATAGGCATGGCCCCGAAAGGGCGCATAGGACACGGTGACGCCTAAGGCGTCAGCGACCTCGGACAGCGGCGGGAGCTCGGTGGGCACGAAGTCCATGTCCATGAGTGGCTTCCCGGCTGTGTCTTCAAAGCGGAACACGGGCACGGGGCGAACGCCGATCAGGGGCGGTGCGGCCTCGGGGTCGGCGGGATCGAGCCGGCCAAAGCGCGGAGCCCAAATGTAGAAGGCTTTCGCGCCTTTGATGGGATGGCGGCCCGCCTGCGCCCATTGGCGTTAGCCGCAGGCATCTTCGGTGCCCTGGAGCCGCATGAGCAGGCGATTGCCGAGGCTCCAATGCGCGGCCGGAATGTCCGTCTGAAGCGGCGGGATGATGGTCCGGGCCACGGCATCCGGGAGATCGTCGCGTTCCAGCAGGGTGATGAGGTGGTGCAAGGTGGATTCAATGCGTGGGTCTGACATGGGCTAAACCGCCTTTCGCGATCAGATGGCAACAGCCCGCGAACTCAAAACATGCGTTCGCGGGCTGTTGTTCATCCCTTCTTATCCCGGAGATGCCGGAGCCTGTACGGGGCCTCGGCCATCAATCCATCAATCCTTGAACAGGTTCATGAGCGCGGTCGGCAGGAGGGCTTCGATGACGACCTTATAACAGGATGTCTCCTGTCCTTCCCAACGCAGCGTCGTTTTCAGAGGTCCCACCGTACGGAGGACATGAACGTCCGGATGCTGTTCCCAATACTCAATGAGGGCCATGAGAATGGGTAAGGACCGAGAATAGGCGGTGCGACGGTCAAAGTAGAGGTCATCGGGCAATGAGGTATCCCGGCTGGACATGTGGGTGCCTCCTTTACGATTAGTGCCCCTGCGGGAAGGCCATTGGCCCTCCCGCAGGGGGATTAGTGTGACAGTAAAACGGGACTCGGCAAGTGCTGCACGGCCTGCCGCATTTCCCGGCCGGCAATCCCCACGTACCGGGCCGTGGTTTGGATATTGGCGTGGCCCATGAGCTCCTGAATCACCGTGAGGTTCACGCCCGCCGCATCCAAGAAGGTCGCGAAGCTGGCCCGCAGTTGATGGGGATGCACGTGGCGGGCGGACAGTCCTGCCAAGTCGGCGTAATAGCGAATCCGGTCCCGCGCGGACGTCGCCGCCATCCGATGCCCCTGGGTCGACAGCCACACCGCGGGGGGTGAGTGCGGGTGCGTCAACGCGGGCCGCACGGCCTGGAGATAATGCGTGATGACCTGCACTGCGTGCGGATGGAGCGGCACCACCCGGTCCTTGCTGCCCTTGCCTTTGCGCACGGTGCAAACGGGCTCCGCGCCCAGTCGGAGGTCGGCGAGGTCCAGATTCAACAATTCGCTAATCCGTAGGCCCGTCCATAGCGCGAACAGCAACCACGCGCGATCCCGTTCGCCGACCAGCGTGTAGCGGGGGACGGCGGCCACGAGTGCCTGCAGTTCCTCCAATGTGAGGGGATTCGCGCGCCGCTCTACCACCTTGGGCGTCACCAATTTCGTCCGCCACAGCGGCTCGGGCAGGGCGCCTTCGTCGCCGAGAAAGGCCAGAAAGCTCCGCAACGTCACCCCGCGATGCTTCACCGTCTTCGGTTTCAACCCTTTGGCGGTTTGATGGGCCAGATAGGCACGGCAGGTGGGGTAGGTCAGGTACGTGACCTCGAGCGCCCCGACGTCCTGGTGCGTCTCCGCCGCCCACCAATGGGCCATGTCGCGTAGGTCCACGATCCGGGCGTCCACGGTGTGCGGTGAAAGCCCCCGCTCGGTGCGGAGGTGATCCAAATAGCGGTCGACCCACGCTTGCCAATGGTCGGTCATTAGGCCGTCACCTGGCCTTTTTTGCGGGGCGGCGGAGTGAGCTGCACCTGAATGTCGTAGTTCTGCAGGGGATGGGTGCCCTCTCCTAAACGAACGAGCTTGTCCCAGGCCCAGGCCCAGTGGGGTGTCAGGATAAGCCGTTCGCGGATTGCCTGGCGGTCACGGGGATTGAGCCGTGCCATCCAGTCGGCTGCCAGGCGGTCGGCATCGGCGTGCTGCACGCTGGCCACCGCGACGGCCAGGATGAGGGCTTGGGATTCCGTGAGCGGTATCGCCCCGGTGGTTCCCGGTGTGAGGTCGGTCACTTCTTTCCACAGCGCGTCCGGATCGCAATCCAAGATCCGGGCCAGGCGTTCGATGTTGCCGAGCGTGGGCCGATGTCGGCCTTGAGCCCAACCGCGGACCGTGGTCGCGGGGGTGTGGAGTTCCCGGGCGATCGCCGCCATGCTCAGGCCGAGCGCCTCCGCCCGGTCGCGAAACGCCGCGGCATTGAAGATCCACATCTTAGGCCACCTCCTCGTCGGTGTCGGTCATAGTCGCGTCCGCATCGGCCAGGCCATGCTCTCGATGGCAAAGCGTCTGAAACGGGCAGTGACCACAGTACGGACTTTGCCAGTTGGGCCAGACGTGGCCTTGTTCAATGGCATTGACCACGCCTTCCACCGTGGCGGCAAGTTCTCGCACCTGCTGCGGGCCGCGTTCGGTCGTCAGGGATGCGGCGGCCGGCGTCTTGGTCTGCACAAGGTAGTCAAAGATTACCGTGGACGGTGGTTCACCGCCCAACTGCCGCACCGCCTCCCAATAGGCTGTGGCTTGTAGACTGGCGTCAAGGTCATGGTGGGAGGGCTTGCGTTTACTCGTCTTCAGGTCGCGGATGGTGCCATCCACTTCCACCACGTCCACTCGGCCCACCATGGGGACATCCCCGAGCGTGAAGTCGATGGGGACTTCCACCGCCGCGGGGCGAATCTGCGGAAGGATTTGCGTGGCATACAAGGCCACCAGATCCTGGCTCTCCACATGAACGGTCGCCTCGATTTCGGGCGTCCACTCGGTTGTGGCGTGCGCCTCGGTTAACTGCGCATCCACGAAGACCATCAGGTCGGCGATCGAGACGTCTTCCTCCCGCATCTTGGCCAGCAACGCCGTCTCGGCGGCCTGATGGATGGCAATACCCTTAGTCAACGATGGTGCCGCTAGGACCGGGACCCGCCGGATATAGCGGTAATGATATTGCTGCGGGCAGTCGAGATAGGTCCGGATTTGGCTTATGGAGTAGCGGAACGCACTCATGCCGTTGCCCCCTTTTGACACCCGATGCAGAGTGGTTTGCCGAAGCGTCGTTCACTAAAGGTGCGTACGGCCGGAGGTAACACGGTTCCGCACGCCACACAGGCCGCCTGGGCCGCCTTGGCGGATTTTGGGGATTTTGGCGGTGGAGGTGGGGCCGTGGCCGTTTGTTCATCCACGTGATGGTCCGCCTCGGGGTCATCGCCCAACGTGGGAATCAAGAAGCATTTGAGCGCCCAATACTTCGTGGCGCCCGCATAGGCCTTAAATAACGCTTTGTCCCCCTTGTCCATGGCAGATCCCCAATACGTGGAGCTCAAGGATTCGCCCGTGTCCACATCGGTGATGATGAATTCCACGCACACCATCGCAAAATCGCCGTCCCGTTGCTGGTCAACCACGGACGACCAGAAGCAGAGGCCGTTTTCCAGCAGGGCCGTGCGGATGAGGTGGACGACGTCGGCTTCGGTCACGTAATGATACCCGTGGAAGGTGTTAATCCCGGCCTTCGGCACCTTGGAGATCTGGGCACAGGCCCGGGCGAGTATGGCATAGAGGCCCTGGGGACGTTCAGTCTGGACGGTGTCACTCATGTTGCATCACCTCCCTGCGTTGGGTCCAAGTGGGCCAACCCATGGAGTGTTAGGGAAAACGACAACACGGAGAGGACGCGACGCGTTTCCTCGGCGATGGTGGTCCAGTAGTTCGAAGGGTCGCCTGTCAGCCGCTCGGTAGCTTGTTGCAAAGCGGCTTGCTCGAGATGGTAGAATGTTGGTAGGCTTTTGGTGAAGGCGCGTTGCATTGGGGGCACGGCCTCGTGCCCCGACGTGGTCATCATCTAAAAATCCTCCTTTAGGGTAGATGTGGGTGGGGTTAAGAAGGGTTCGTCGGCGTACCCAGCGCCAGACTACGCGGACTACGTGAATCAAAGCGACTTCAATAGGATCCATCGTCGGGCCTCCTTTCTGTGACTCGCATTTCTTATCACCGGGAGGGGACATCGTGTTTGATGGACTAGGAAGGGCCCGACCCACGCGACCCGGCCGTTCGTGGGGGCGAAACTGCCGGGTACAGCGGGGCCAAGACAGACCTCTCGGATCACGGTGTCTTGCTTGTCCGGGGGGATGCGTACTTTGGGTAAAGTCCCGAATCCGTAAGAGAGAGGAGTTAGGGCTTTTCTTTACGGTTGACCGGACATCCCGGACAACGCGGTGTTGGCGCGCTTTTTGAGAGGACGACGACCGGAATTTACCGGTCCATCCAAGTCACCCCAATCAGGGGGGCATCCGGGTCGAGTTCCTCGCCGTCCCGACTGTCACCGAAATCGGCCGCTTCATGCGCGGCAATGTCGGTGACCGCCCGTTCGGCGATCACGATTTCGCTCGTGTGGGTGGCGTGCGTCAACGCGACCGTTAGGGCCTCTCCTTCCGCGCCTAGCCCGATGCCGCGCCAACCGTTGGTGCGCTTGGTGCGCGTACCCTCGTCACTCGCATTGAAATACTCCAGGACGACCTTGGCCTCGCGGAGGGCGACGCCGTGGCGCTGGGCCTCCGCCCGTAGACGCTCCATGACTTCGCGCCGGCTCGGAACCGGCCGGCCGACCTGCCGACACCACTCGCTGAGAACCCGGTGCAACACCGCTTTGGCAATTTTGGCATCCGGGTCAAAGGTGAAGAGGCCAGCTTGCGCCGATTCCACCACGACATCCTTGGCTCCCCGGTATTGCTCCAACATGGCGGCCATGGAGGGGGAATGGTCATGTTCATCGGTTACCCGCGAGTCTCCACAGGTGATCAAACATTGGCTCTACAAGAGGACGCGCTACGTCAGGTCGGATGCGAAAAAGGCTTCCGCGACGTCATGAGTGGTACGTTGACCGACCGCCCCGGGCTCATGGAAGTGCTCGAGTACGTCC
This sequence comes from Sulfobacillus sp., assembly GCA_027343765.1. Taxonomy (GTDB): domain Bacteria; phylum Bacillota; class Sulfobacillia; order Sulfobacillales; family Sulfobacillaceae; genus Sulfobacillus_B. The sequence goes on along the minus strand of DAHWKG010000067.1, from coordinate 23,584 downwards.
GGGAAGGGGATATTTTGGTGGTATGGCGGCTCGATCGATTGGGCCGCTAATTGGCCCATCTAATTGATGTAGTTCAGAAAATTCAGGCCAAAGGCGTAGGCTTCCGCAGTGTTCAAGAGGCCCTGGATACCACCACGGCCGGCGGTCAGCTGATCTTCCATATCTTTGGCGCCTTAGCGGAATTTGAACGAGCCCTGATTCGCGAACGGACCAATGCAGGGCTGAACGCCGCACGGGCGAGAGGTCGTATTGGGGGTCGGCCGCGGCGATTAACATCAGAACAGGTGCCGATGGCTCGGCGGCTAATGATGGCAGGGGAGAGTAGCGTGGTGGAAATTGCAGAAGCACTCCACGTGTCGAGAGCGACGCTATATCGAGCCTTAAAATCGAGGGAGGTTGAGCGGGGATCATAGCGAGAGCAGGAAGTCTAGGGCGTCCGCTGCCGACAGGATGGGGACAGGCGGAGAGGAATTTGAAGTGGTTCCGCCCTCAATGCTTCGGACAGTGCAATTTGACGCAACGCCAGTAATTCTTTGTCTCCGCTGACGATCAAATCCGCATGGCTTGCGACTGCTAATTCCAGCAACCGATTGTCATCTACGTCGGGCAAGTCCGGATGGGTGATGGTAAAATTTGGCACGACAGCGATGATGTGAGGCACACTCAGCAACGACTGAGCCATGGAAACTCGTTCCTTTTCGGTGCCTAGGTGAGCGAATTTCGGACGGACAATAACTGCGCCCAATTCCACAGCCATGGCTAGCGATAGAATGAGCGTATGCGATGCGCGAATCAGATCTAGTAATCGATTAAGCGTGCCGGTTTGCGAACTGAGCAGGGATGAAAGCAGAACGTTCGTATCAACGACAACTTTCACTTGCCGGAGCGGAAAGCTCTAACCTCGGCCATGATTTCCTCTTCCGAAAGATTGGCTTCTTGAATACGCGTAGCGAGGCGTGCACGTGCAAGTTGAAACCGTTGTTCCAAAACGGCTTCTGCGGCCTTACCCGTGAGAACTTTCACCTCAACCGGTTGCTTCTTTATCATGCGCATGTGTACCACCTCCCGTCCCCGGTATCTAGTATTTTATAACTACCCCTAGACGAAAAAGGAACGACCTTTAAATCTCGCTCACAACGACGGTCGTCGACAAAAACGGGTCCATTCTCAGAGTGGGGGCCAAACGGTCCAGAATCGCAAGAGTGGATTGACGCCGCCCGTTCAACCAACCGCGGATTCTGACCGTTTCGGTGTCGATTTGACGCGCCAGCTCATCGACGCAGCGTTCCTGCAAGAGACCCCTCACGATGGTGGGGTCAAAGACTTGTAACATGCCTACCACCTCCAGTTCCAGGAAAGCATACTTAGCAGGATTGTGGGAAGTATTGGCAAATCGCGGTCCTTGCCGTTTTTGTCGACGATCGTCGCGGTGATGTTTTGGCCCCGGATGCAGACCGCGATTAGCCCCCAAGGTTGTTAGTGAATAGAAAGGCTCTTCTTCGGGCCTTGAGACGGTGAAGGGCTACCGGTGAGCGTTGGGGTGTTCGAAAGGCTCGGAAATACCTTCCCGTCGTTCTCGCGACGGGTCTCATCAATGAGCCGCACCGCCTGGGCGGCTCCGCCCGCGCCGGGGACCCCAAACGGTCACCTAAGCAATTGAAGGCAAGAGAGTTCTGGAGTCTCCGCTTTGGAGCTCTGCCTTCTGAGGGACTACTCTAGTTTGGGGTATCTTCTGGGTTATTGGCCTGGTGACTTTGATATGATGGCGTTGTACCGGTTGGACAGGGGTGAGTGGATATGGAGCCGGGGAGTTTTACCGGAGTTCCGGCAGAAACCTTAGAACGATTATTAGCCTTAACGCGGCGGTTAACGGCGCGTCGCGACATGGACAGCTTATTGAAAGAACTGCTGGATGGGAGCACGGCGCTCATCCCCGGTGCGGACTTTGTCTGCGTGTTTCTTTATCGCCCCGACTTGAATGCGCTCGTGCCTGTCGGGGGCACAGGCTTCGACCTTGAGATTTTGCGCGAAATCCGGTTGAGTCCCGGCGAGTCAATGACCGGGAAGGCCTTCGTCGAGGGGCGCCCGCTGCTCCTTCCTAATCCCGACGCTATTCGGCGCGCCCAGGAAAATTTGGCGCCCGAGCATGATCGGGCGGTGCGTCGGGCGATAGGGAGGACCGACAATCCGGTGCGTAGTTCGCTCGCCGTTCCCCTGGCTACCGAGGACCGCATTCTCGGCGTGCTGGTCATCGACAATTACGATACCGACCGGGACTTCACCGAAACGGACCTCACGGTGGCTACCTCACTGGCTGACCACGCGGCGGTTGCGGTGTTAAATGCGGAGGAATACCAAGAAGTAAGGACCTTGTCGGAAGAACTACAGCGGACCATGACCGTGCAGCGACGGCTCATCTCCAGTATGATGTCGGCCCACGGAAGTCTCGACAATCTCTTGAGGTCAGTGTGGTCAACTATCCGGCGCCCATTTCGGTTATTGAACGCGGAGGGTGAGGAGGTCGCATCGAGGGGCGTGCTATCTGAACCCGCCGTCTTTCCCGTTCTGGCGGGCCAGGAGGTCTTGGGCGAGTTTTGGTTGTCCGGGCCGGTTTACGGTTTTGACAGGCTCACGGTTGAGCAGGCGTTGCCCTTAATCGCGCTCGAGTTTCTCAAGGAAGCGGCCAAGCGCCAAGAGCGCTTGCAAGTCCAGGCCGAAGCCTTTCGGCGAATTTGGGATCGGGATTACGCGGCCATCGATGCGTTGTTGCAGCAGTATCATCTTTCTACGGAGTCATTGTCGCTCGTAGTCGTTACCAGTGCAGTATCTGGAATTTCCAGAAGGCTTGGGCGCATGCCGGATGTGCCGGTCATGCAACGTCAGGGAGACATTTTGGTGTTGGCGAATGATGCTTCGTTGTCGCAGATTCGCGGCATGTTGAATGCCGAAGAGGCGATTTTTCTGAGTTCTGGAATCCGAAATAGCCGGGAGCTACCCTCGGAACTGGCAGGACTATTGTTGCTGGTGGAATCGGCTCGACAATTGGGGTATCCCCCGGTGGCAGGCGAGGTGAAGCTTCAACAGTTCCCAGAGATGGCCCTCATCGCCGCCTTGCCGGATGCTGCCCGGTTACGCTTTCGCGATGCGGTCTTTGCCCCAATTAGGGACGATTGGGAACTTCTGGAGACGGTGAAAGCGTGGGTATTCTCGGACCGTTCGTACGAGCGAACCGCCGCGCGTCTCCATGCTCACCCGAACACTATCCGCTATCGCATCGAGAAGGTGAGACGCCGTTTTGGAGTGCCCTGGGACGATCGGGTGGCGGCCCTTCTTCGATTGGCTTTTCTGTCGGAGCTACGGGCATATTTGTAACATTCCCCAAATGATTGCGAAAACATTGGAATCCCGTCCATAGATCCTTAAGGCGCTTCCGCCCGACAATCAGGGTGGGAGGGATTAGATGTCACTCTTAACCTCGGCGGAACGGTTGAGTACTCAATTAACCGCGTGGCGCCGCCACCTACATCAGTTCCCAGAACTCAGTTTTCAGGAACACCAGACCCAAGCATATCTTCTAAAAGAGCTCGAGGCCATGGGCCTTCAGCCACGTCCCATCGCCGGGACAGGCATAGTCGTGGATTTAGGCGAGGGCATCCGCGGTGTCGCGATTCGCGCCGATATCGATGCCTTGCCCTTGACCGAGGAATCGGACACGCCCTTTCGTTCGAAGTCGCCAGGAGTGATGCACGCCTGTGGACACGACGGCCACACCGCCATCCTATTGGGTGTGGCCCGCCTGCTATCCGAGCAGACGGCCCTTCCGGGCCGCATTCGGCTCATGTTCCAGCCGGCTGAGGAAAAATTTCCGGGCGGAGCGAAGCCGCTCATTGCCGAAGGGGTGCTGGACGGTATAGATCGGGTGCTGGGGCTTCACCTGGCATCGGATATGGACACTGGCCAGATTGGGATTAGGGCCGGTGCAGTGACGGCCAACGCCGACGCCTTCACCATTCAGATTGAAGGGCGGGGTGGCCACGGCTCGCAACCCGAAACGGCCGTGGACCCCATCGTTGCGGCGGCGGACTTGGTGACCAGCCTTCAAACCATCGTAAGCCGTAACGTGAGCCCGCGCCATGCCGCCGTAGTTACCGTCGGCACCATTCACGGGGGGAGCAACTTCAATATCATTGCCCCGCGGGTCGAGATTACCGGAACGGTACGAACGTTTCGGGCCGAGGATCGCGAGCGGGTGAGGGAGCGTTTAGAGGTCTTGGTCAACCGCATCGCCGAAGCCCACGAATGCCAAGGGACGCTCCAGTATGTGTCGGGCTATCCCAGCGTCATGAACACGGCCAAGGAAACCGAGGTCGCTGAGCGGGTGATCCAGCGAATCTTGGGGGCGGGGGCCATCCAACACCCGGCACCGCTCATGGCGGGCGAAGACTTTGCCTATTACCTCGAGCGATTGCCGGGAAGCTTTTTGACCTTGGGCTGCCGGAATCCCGCCGTGGGAGCCATCTATCCCCACCATCACCCGCAATTCACGCTGGATGAAGCAGCCCTTCCCATTGGCGTGGCAGTCTTAGCAGAGACCGCTTTAGCATATCTGACGCTCGAGGCGGAACCCCTTGGAATGGAGGCACGCTTATGATTCCCGCATCGGTCCAAGCTTTGCTCCCCACCCTTGTCCGGTGGCGACGGCATCTTCATGAAAACCCCGAGCTAGGGTACGAAGAGCATCAAACCCAGGCATTCATCATGGAGCAACTGAAGGAGATGGGGCTGAAACCCTACGCTGCTGGGGATACCGGCGTGGCGGTGGACATCGGGTCGTCGGGCCCGCGGGTCCTGGCACGGGCCGATATCGACGCCCTTCCCATCGATGAGGAGGCCGATGTCCCTTATCGGTCAAAAAATGCGGGCGCCATGCATGCCTGCGGCCATGACGGGCACACGGCGATAATGCTCGGGGTGGCGTCAATCCTGCCCGAATTGCTGGACCAAAGGGGAGGCCGAGCCCGCCTGATTTTCCAGCCGGCCGAAGAACGGCATCCGGGAGGGGCTTTGAAGATGATTCGCGACGGCCTGCTCGATGACGTCGTTCGCGTGACTGGCCTTCACCTGCAAGCAGAGATGGAAAGCGGCCGCATCGGAGCCCGTGTGGGAGTTCAGTCGGCCAACTCCGACCGTTTTCGGATTGACATCGAGGGTCGTGGCGGTCACGGTTCCGCACCCCACGAGACGGCGGATCCCGTGCCCGTCCTGGGTCAGATGATTTCAGGACTGCAAACGTTGGTATCGAGGATGGTGGATCCAGTGGATGCCGCGGTGGTGACTATCGGCGCGGTCAAAGCGGGCTCCGCCTTTAACGCCATCCCCTCATCAGCGGAGATTCGGGGCACCGTCCGCACCTTTCGTAAAGAGGTCCAAGACCATATCGAGGCAGCGATGACGCGCATGGTTGAAGGCATTGCCGCGGCCAGCGGGGTCCAGGGGACGCTTACCTACATGCGGGGCTACCCAAGTGTGGTCAACACCGCTCAGGAAGTGCGGTTGTTGCAAGAGGTTATTGAGGAGCACGCCGGCCCCAATGTCTGGATGGCTGTGCCGGAGCGTATGGGAGGCGAGGATTTCTCTTATTATCTCCATGAGCGGCCGGGCGTGTTTTGGAATCTAGGAGCCCAACCCGAGGCTCATCCCTATCCCCATCACCACGGTCGTTTTACGTTTGACGAGGCGGTCATGCCGCTTGGGGTATGGATTATGGCCCAGACCGTTCTCGCCTTTGCCGAGGAGCCCATGAGTGTAGACACGTTAGGAGGTATGTTTGATGGCTCATCTTGAGACAGCGTCCAAAACGCCTCACGGCGAAACAGTCCGTTCGGCGTCTCGGAAAAGTCAAGCCCGGTTCATTCTTATTCTCATTATCGCCGCCATTCCTGCGTTCTTAGAGGGATTCGACAACAACTTATTTACCTATGGCGCCCCGTACATTGTGCACAACGTGCATGGCACGGCCGCCCTGTTAGGGAGTGTAGCCACCGGCTATGCGCTCGGTATCGCCGTATTCAGCATGGTGGGCGGCTACCTCTTTGACCGCATGCCGGTGAAATATACGGTCATGGCCTCGATTGTGTTGTTTGCCGGATGTACGGTGCTGACGGGCTATGTGTCCAGTCCCGCTACCCTCTGGATCGCCCGCTTGGGTGTGGGCCTTGGGGTGGGTATTTTTCAACCCGCCGGCGCGGCTCTCTTAGGGGACATCTTTTGGGAGACGCGTGGTCGTGCGTTGTCGGTGTTTTCGGTATTGTTTGGCCTCGGGCTCTTCGTCGGGCCCTATCTCATTAATCCCTTCTTGCCGCACTACCAAACGCCCTTCTTATTGTCGGGGGTGGCCGCACTCATCTCTTTGGTGCTGTTTCAGATTTTCATCCCCCGGACCTATAAAGTGCTGGAACGTCAGCAGTTGAAACTCTCCGGGATATTCAACCGGAACGTCATCATTCTTTCCGTGGCCATCTTTCTCTTTGGCATCACTCTCTTCGGGTTCTTAGGCTACTACTCGGACTACTTGATTAACGTGCTCCATTTGCCCGGGGGAACCTCGGCCGGCATCTACTCCATGGGGGGATTGGGCGGCCTCATCTGCGCGTTCCCGATTGGCTATATTGCCGATAAGATTGGGCGAAAGCGTGGCGTAAGCCTCGCATCCCTTCTCATCGTGATCGGGAGCGTTGGCATGTTTGTGGTCTCAAGTAATGTCCCGCTCCTTTACATCTTGACCTTCCTGTTCGGAGCCGGGTGGGGCATTTACGTGGGACTTTCCGTGGGGCTGGCTCAGGATTCAACTGACGACGCCATTGCGGGGTCAGTGACGGGGTGGATTTACTTGGTCTTCAATGTGGGGGCCCTATTTGGCGGCCCAATTTTTGCCGCATTGATTCCTGCTGGGTTCGTAACGGCCGGATTGGTGACTTTGGGGCTCACCAGCTTTATCACCTTGGTCTTAACCTTTCTCACCCGACCTGTGCTTCGAAGCAACATTGTCACTGACTAAGAGAAGGAGGGGAAACATGCGCATAGCGATCTACCACGTGATGCTCGTCGACCCGGATGGCCAACAGATCCGCCCCGGAAGCGTTCTCGTTGGTGACGATGGATGCATCGAGGAGGTGTCCGGGGCGAGCGACAAGCCCAGCCACAGTTCCGCGCAGGTGCTGGACGGTGGCGGCCAATATCTCATGCCGGGGATCATTGATGCGCACGTGCATCTGAGGTCGGGTGGCGTGGGGGATCGTGACAGGGATGCCAAGCTTACCCCCGTGGATTTTATGGCGCGCGCCTTGGCCAACGGTCGGAAGACGCTGGAACGGGGGATTACCTCCGTCCGCGACGCCGGGTCTTCTTTTGGTATTGGCGTGGCGGCGCGCCGGGCCATTGAGGCCGGCTGGCATCCTGGGCCGCACGTGCGTGCGGCGGGGGAGCCGTTCAGCATCACTGGGGGACACGGCGACCCCCAGAACGGCTGGCCGGCCCATGTCCAATGGCAGAGCGGGACCATCGTGGATTCTGAGGACGATGCCCGGCGGGCCGCTAGACGCCAGGTGCGGGACAAGGTGGACTTTTTAAAGTTCATGGCTTCAGGGGGCGTCTCCTCGGTGGGCGACAAGAGCACCGAATTGGGACTGAGCGAGGCCGAAATGCGGGCCGCTGTGGAGGTGGCCAAAAATGCGGGCATTCGCACCATGGCCCATGCCCAAGCGGCCGAGGCGATTGATAATGCGATTCGCGCTGGGGTCGACAGCATTGAGCATGGGTTTTACCTCTCCGACTGGGCCGTCGACACCATGGCGTCGCTCGGAGTGGCGTTGGTTCCGACCTTAAGTGCCATGATCCAGATCTTACAGCACCAAGACGAGGTGGCGGCTACCACCGTGGAAAAGGCGAAACTGGCCCGCGATGCGCATTTCGAGAGTGTTGAGCGCGCGCGTCGAGGGGGTGTGCCGATTGTGATGGGGACGGATGCTGGCACGCCCTTCAACTTTCACGGGGAAAACGCTCAAGAAATTCTCTATCTCCATCAGGCGGGCCTATCCGTTTGGGAGAGCCTTCAAGCGGCCACTAGTCGTGCGGCCAAGTTGTTGGATCTGCCAACCGGCCAATTAAAGCCGGCCCTCTGGGGAGACCTGACACTCTGGGCTACAAATCCTACCGAGGACTTGCACCAATTGTTGGAGGGACCATCGGGCATTGTCCAACGGGGGAAGATTATTCGCTGGCAGGAGGACGGTGCGCATTAGCGCGTCGCAGGCACCAGAACGTGCAATCGTTCGAAGAGGGCGTCGTATGCGATCCAGAAATGATGCGACGCCCTCTTCGTAGGTCAGTGGGGGCCGTTGACTTAGTAGGTTATGCCGCCGTGGCCCCTTCAAGGGCCTACCATTCGTCGTGCGGCCAAGTTGTTGGGTCTGCCAACAGGCCAATCAAACCGGGGCTCTTCGGGGACCTCACACGATGGGCTGCAAACCCTCCGAGGTTGGAGGGACCGTCGGGCATTATCCAGCGGGGGACGATTGTTCGCTGGCAATATGGGGGTTGAAGTTGGTCCGGCCCAAGAAGACGAGCCGAAACGGACGGGTGCCGGACAGGAAGGTAGAACGCGTGTTGGTTGCCCCCCATTCAGAGGCGAGGCCGGATCCCCACACACTGCGGGAATCCGGCCTCCTTTGCAAACGGGGGTCACCTCTCGGCGGCCGATACGGCTTGAGTTTGGGAGCCTGCCGCTTTTAAAGCGACGAGGGGGGTACGCTCTCCGGGAGTGGCTAGTGATACGCCGGCGGTGAGGATGATGTTCACCACCAAAGCTACTAATCCCAAGTTTAGGCCCCATGGTTGCAGGTGGGCGAAATACATGGCCAAGGCTGCCAGATCGCCTGCCACCAACCCGGCCCCGACGCCTATGGGAGTGGCCTTGCGCCAGAATAACAGGGCCATCAACCCCGGGAAGAATTGGGTAAATCCGTAATATGCGGTGTTAATCAAATTCAGCATTAACGTCGGTGTGAGCACGGTTAGTAGAATGCTAATCAAGAGGTAAATACCTACCGCCACTTTGGTCCAACGTTCTACGGTGGCGTCCGTGGCGCGAGGGGCGAGATAACCGCGAATGAGGTTCTTGGCTGCGATGGACGAGATCGCCAAACTGACTCCAGCCAGCACCAGAATGGCTGATAGGGCAGCGCCAGCGGCAACCAAGCCGACCAGCCATGGAGGAAGCACATGCATCGCGGCAGCAATAAACGACTGGTCGGGGTTTTTGTTCAAGCCCCGAAGATAGGCAAGGCTAAAGAAGGCTGAGATAATCAAAAACGGGTACATGATCATGTAAAGAGGCATTACCATCTGGGCCTTCTTCACGGACGTCTCCGACTTGGCCGTGAAATTATACTGGATACTGAACGGACTCGTGTAAAATCCCAGCGCTTGAAATACGATAGTGGAAAGGACATAGGGCATGGCGTCCTTTGGACCCGCCTTGGGGACGGCCAGGAAGGTCGGATTTGCTTTAGCCACGTGATGGACAATGGGAAGAACTCCAGCGGCTATGATTATGACCGCGATCCCCACAATCAGAATGGAGGCGATGAGTAGCGTATCTTTTAAGATCGAAACCATCGCGGGTGCTCGCATGCCCGCAATGAGAATATAGGCAAAGGCTAGGATTCCGGCTAAGGACAACCCCAAAGTGACATTAAGGTGAGGCGCAAACGCCTTCAACAGCACCTCAAGACCGGAGAATTGTAGTTGCCCCCACGGGATCACGAAGATTAACGAAGCAATGGCCATGACCAGCATCAGCCCGCGGCTCCTAAAGTGTCGCAGGAACAAGTCTGGACCTGTTTCTGCACCGTAATATTTGCCTGCGCGCCAGAGAAGGGGGTTGATGAAGTATCCGACGGGATAAGCTAACAGTATGTAGCCGAGGAACCAGATGGCATAGACCGCCCCACCCGCGTAGATGCCCCCAGGGAAACCGATGATGGTGCCGATGCTGTAGATTTCGCCTACGGCAAGCAGATAGAATAGTGGGGTGCCAAGTGAACGCCCAGCAACAAGAAAATCTTCAAGAGATTGAGTTTGGCCCCGGCGCGACATCCAGGCCAGCGCTAAAGAAACCAGCAACGCTATAATAAGGACGAACATTTGCATGGTCATTGGCCCTCCATTTGACGGCGCTCGAGAAGCCAGGCACATAGTAGACAGAGCGCAGTGAGTGGAAACCATAGAAACATCCAGAAAAAAAGAAAAGGGAATCCCCAAACCAAGGGGTGCACGCGGTCATACCATGGGAAGAGCGCCACAACGGCGAAAAACGGTACGAGAAGCCCGATAATGAAAGGCCATATGCGATTCATTCTTGACCGCCTCCTAGCTATTCAGGGTTGCCATACCGTTCGGCCGCCCACGATCGTTCGCAAAACTTGGGTGCTGTCCAACGTTTCCGGACCTTCCTCTAGCGGGTTGGCTGAAAGAGCCACGAAATCCGCCCAAAGCCCTGGTCGAATGTCGCCAACCTGCTCTTCGCGAAACCCCAAATAAGCAGCATCAGAGGTATACGCGCGCCACGCCGAGCGAACAGGTATGGCTTGCCCTGGTCCCAAAATCTGACCAGTGGAGGTACGGCGGGTCACCGCAGTGGCAATTGATAAGAGAGGATTGATGGGGGTAACTGGGGAATCTGAATGTAACGCAAAGCGGATACCGGCTTCGTGCGCGGTTCTGATGGGATTTAGTTCCGCGGCCCGCTGCGGGCCAAGAAACAAATCCCGGTGCCGATCGCCCCAGTGATAAACGTGGCCAATGAAGAAATTGGGGAGGATTCCAAGAGACCGCATGGATGTGATGTGTTCCGGGCGGGCCATCTGGGCGTGCTCGATCCGGTGGCGTCGGGACGCGTCCCCCTGATTCCCAAGGGCTTGCTCATATGCGGCAAGAGTTTCCGCGATGGCTCGATCACCGTTTGCATGAACCGCTACTTGCAGACCTTGCCGATGGTAGTACTGGATCGTTGCGCTGAGGTCGTTTCGAGAGTGAACCAACACGCCGCGTTGGTTGGCCTGGTCCCAATAACCTTCTTGCAGACTTGCCGTATGACCTTGGATGGAACCATCGGAAAAGAGTTTCACCCCGGCAAAGGTTAAAAACGGTGTGGGACCCTCTTTAGGCAGGAACGTGTGCTTTCCCGAAATTCTTGCGTAACACGTGGTCCTAACAGACAATCGTGAGATTTGTTCGGCCACTTGGTACGCTCGCCAAACGGCCTCGACGCTGGATTCGTTTCCACCCAATCCCATGGCCATGTCTGTGCATGCTGTTACGCCTTGGCGATGACACAGAACGCCGGCCTTGGCGATTTCCTCAATCATGGTTTCTTGCGAGGGGAGCGGGATATGGCGGCTAACTGACTCGAGCGCGGTAGCTTCCAATAATAGACCGGTCAGCTCCCCGTGCGGGTCGTGGACGATTCCTGGGATGTCCGTGTTGCGTGTGATGCCAGCAACATTAACGGCCATTTGGTTGACAACCGCCAGGTGGCTGGAATTGTGCATGAGATAAACAGGGTGATGCGGGGCGACTTCGGTGAGCTCTTGGAGGTTGGGGGGACGTCTTTCGGCCAACCGTGTATCGTCCCAGTGGTGTCCTTGTATCCATGTTCCCGGAGGTTGGTTGACGGTCGCTTGTCGCACACGTTCAAGAATGTCCTGTACCGAACTGTTGGCTTCCGGTCCACAGTCAATTTGCGTGGCAAGGTGTCCCATCCACCAGAGGTGGGCATGCGATTCTACGAACCCCGGGAATAGGTACGCATCGCCTAAGTCAGTCACTTGCCGCCCTGCGCACGCGAAGTCCAGTTTCTCACCGACGGCCACCACGCGGCCATCACGAATAAGCACGGCGTTTCCTAGAGGTTGATCACGATCGGGCGATATTATGGATTTGGCGATAATCACTTGGTCCCGCGACAAAGTCTATTGGCCTCCTTTTTGGGGGAGACGGCGCGGAGAGCCATTATCGTAACGCGAGGTGTCATTCCATGCTTTCCACGCCGACGAGGTAAGCTGACGGGCTAGAGCGGAAAGTGCTCTCTTGTGGTGCGCCCCTATTGATTGGTTCCCCCGTTCATCCCAGTCGGGATGATTTGGCAACTGCAACTATTTTATGAGTGTGTTAACCCTAACATAACGAGTGGATCGGCTCAATGGGCTAAACTGGGAAAATTTATGGGTAAGCGGGTTGGTTACCTGGAGGCTGGGCCGATCTAAGATAGTGCCCGAAAAATCGAGTTTGGAGCCGGCGTCACCAAGAGTTGGGCGGAACGGGGTAGACACGCAGGAAACCCTCGTCCCGAGCGGATGCCAGTGACTTCAGCATCAGAGTAGGCCGTATGCCTGAGATTTAAAAAATCTCGGGTTTTTCTTATCAATCGGAGGACAATGCCGCTGGTAAGGAGGTTGGGGTAAGGCCGTCCGCACGTGCGAGGGCTAATACCTTGATGAGTTCTGGGTAAAGCCCCGGATCCCAGTGAAGCAGCACAATGTCACCCGCTGCTAAGGGGCCACCATTCCAGGTGGTGAGTCCCTTCTTCCCCACCACCGCGCTCCACATGACGACATGTTGCAGTCCCGCTGCTTGGGCTTCTTTAACCACCTGGGCATCGACAGCCCCATAGGGGGGGCGCCCCAGCGTGGGGCTGGTGCCGAACCAGGCCTTGTAGTCGACGATTGGCGTGTGCCATTGAGCATACATCCCAGAGGGGTTTAGGCTGGTGAGGGGCGGATGAGAGATTGTGTGATCTTCGATGACGCCGCCTGCGGAGACGAAATCTTTCCAGTACATAAGGTGCTCTTGCACCGCGTCCTTGATAAGAAAGGCGGTAACGGGGAGGTGCGTCTCTTGCATCAATTTGAGCACCCGATTGCTGGGGAACCAGCCATCGTCGATGGTGATATAGATAGCGTTATGGGTTTTGGGTCCGAACCAGATTAATCCCGATACATGCCGAATTGGCGCCGTTGATGAGGGCTTGGGGGTCGTACTCGTGGATGTCTTTGGGGGTTCTAACGACGATGTCGTCTGGGGCGCACTGGGTGAGGGTGAAGACGTGGGTTCCGTCGTCGTCGGCGATGGGGTACGACTGGCCGCGGTGGTGTGCGATGGGCTAGGGCTCGGTGATGAAGAAATGGACGGGGATGGCGACTTCCCTACGGAGACCGTATGGCGTCCGCAGGCAACGACAACTCCACCTACAAGCACAGCAAGCAACGCCCAGGCCCGAAATTTCACAATGAAAGCCCCCTTGAAAACATTAGCTCATCCATTCGTGCGATTTCGTTCAATATCAACGATGATCTATTGTATGGGATAACGTCCCGTCCCTATGAAAAGTAACGATCCATCATGAATACGGAATCTTAGAAAGTTTTTAACCAATTCGGGCAGATGGCAGAATATGTCCCTATCTTGGAAGGGGATCCGAAAAATGCAGCAGGAAGGACGGGGTCTTCGTGAACAACAATGGCGTCACATGTCATGGATTGGGGGAGCCGTGCCTTTGGGTCTCCTGCCCTCGCTGTCACTCAGGTAAAACTCCCCAAAGGGCAAGCACGAGGGAGCCGTGTATAAGCCCGTACCCGGTGTTGTTAGCGCCATCATAATCCTATGGGTGCCGTGAAGACGCGGGCAAACGTCAGGTCATGTCATAGCGGGCACGTTCTACGTGTGAATGTCCGTAATCGACCGCTAGAATCACCGGTTTACTCCGCTGGCATAAATGTAAGGATGTGGCCAGACGAGCCCCACGGGTTTCCCGTCGATGGCCATCTCGATTTCACGACGGGGCTGTCTGATTCTCTCTTCTATGACCCACTCCCTAATAATCTTGGGTGGTGTTGATTTGTTCATTGGAGAGAGTAGCGTTGCTGCCTTGGCCCTGAGGGGTCCTCGCGCTGCCCCATTGAGGGTTCCCTGAATCTTATACTGGATACTGGCGCTATCATTTGGAGCGTCACGCCCGATCCGCTCTGAAGCGTTTCTGGGGACGGCGTGGGGTACGTTAGGGTATTTGTGGTGGCCCGTGGTATGCACGCCCGGCTCCTCGTAGTCGACCGCATCGTGGCCTAGATGGTGGCCCACATCGACCCGAACGATTAGCGGCTCTCGCGCTGGGGACCCAACAGGAGGGGCCGAAGGCCCCTCCTTTGGTCAGGGAACCCAGACGGTGGTGTTGGTCGCAATGGCTTGATTGGCCCCTCCGTCCTTGGCGTAGATGGTGATATGGTACGTGCCGGAAATGGAGGGGATGAACGACCAGAAGTTCCCGGTCATGTTGTGCGGCGAAGAAATGACGGTGCCGTTGGGGCGCCTGACGACAAATTGATACACCGGGCGCGTAACGTTGTGGGCTTGGGCCCTTAGGGTGAGAAGCCGGCCCCGAGCCGCCTGATGGGGGATCAAGCTGGTGATCCAGGAGTGGATATAAAGGACTCTGGTTACCTTAAACACCTGCCCCCAGCGCTGGGCGTTAATCTGGGCTTGGTCCAGGGCCGAGGCAATGATGAGGTAACTCCCGGGCAGGAGATTCTTTACCACCAGGTTGGGATTAGGGCTATAGCTCTGGATGATTCGAGCCGGACCGGATGGCCCACGCAAGCGGAACTGATACCGCGGGTTCTTTCCCGTGTCGGTGGCGGTTACGTGAAAAGTGACCCGCCGCCAGGGGGGTTCGCGAAGCCATGGCGGGTTGGATGTGAGCTTAATACTGGAGACCATGGGGCTGGTGCTGGTGACATTGACGTCCAGATTTTTGGTTAATGTGGTGCCGTTATCGCTGGTCACCCGGACCCGGACAAGATAGTGGCCGGGCACGTTGGGGGTAAAGGTGAGACGACTCGTGGCCGATGGTTTCCCGCCCCAGAGCCACCAGCCGGAAGGATACTCGACCCAAAACTCGTAATTGGGGTTGAGCATACCGGTGGTGCTGGCGCTGA
Organism: Sulfobacillus sp.; assembly: GCA_027343765.1. Lineage (GTDB taxonomy): Bacteria > Bacillota > Sulfobacillia > Sulfobacillales > Sulfobacillaceae > Sulfobacillus_B. Next base: position 8,537 of record DAHWKG010000067.1, on the reverse strand, counting down.
CGGTGGATATGTGACCGGCCAGATTTTGGGGCGAGATGTTCACGGTGAGAGCCGGATGGGCCTCAGGGGAGAGGGTGTTGAAGTCGCGGGTAAAAGTGGCCCAATTGACCATGCCAAGCCCAGTCACCGGGTTCCATGTCCCGGATGCTGAACTGGACACCTGATAGGCACCGTTGGCGCCCCAGAGCGCCTGAGTGAAGAGGTCTGGATCCTGATGGGCTCCCTTGAACAGGAGGGGGTTGATATTACCGAGACCGGAGGATGAGACGCCAAGCGTGGCTTCAGCATCGGCGAGCCATCCGGCCGTCAACGGGGAAGCGACGCTGGTCCCCATGAAGGGGGCGTTTTGGCCCTGGAAGTAGCCACTCAACTCCGGATATCCGGCCAATGATGAAATGATGGGCGACCCGAACCCAGGCGCGCTTTTCGGTACAAATCCCACTTGCCACGAGGGCACCGGAGTGGTGGTGCTATAGCCCCCCGAGCTTGCCGCATCATAGTTGGTGTACTCTTGAGCGATGGCGGTGGGAAGGCCGTTTAAGTAGTCGCCGCCCCAAGCGCGCACGATGGCAGGCCCGGTGATGGTGGCGGTGGTGCCGTTGGCATTCAATGTCGCCGGTGCGGCCATATCGAGTCCGCCCACCGTCAACACCGAGGGGATTTGCTCCAAACTGGATAGGCCGACAGGACCGGGATCTTGGCCGTTGTCCCACGCGCCCTGGTCACCGCTCGCTTCCAGCACGGTGATACCCTCGGCCGTCAAGGCATCCATGAGGGTGGTCAAAGTGGCAGGATCTTCGCCGAAAAAGCCGTAGCTAATGCTGGCGATCTTGGCCGTGGATTGTTGGCTTAGGGCTTGGAGAAACGACAGCAAGGGGTCTTGGGAATCGTTTTCCGGGAAAATATAGTCTTCCACCGTGGTCCCGGGGGCCGACCCTGCGACGGCTTCCAAGTCCACTTGCGATTCTTCCGCATCGCCGGTGCTCCCATATTGATTGCTCGTTGCCCCGTCGAGGTAATGAAAATTGACCGTGGGGGCGTTCGCAGCGTGGGCATTTTGGTTCAAATAGTCTTGGAGATCGGAAAGGCTCGGCGGGGTACCTATGGCAAACAGGGCGATGGCTCCCGTCTTACTCGGCGGGTTTGGTATACCCGATATGGTGTTCAATTGCTCACCGTTCAGCGGGCTTAACGCGGTAGCCTTTCCGGTAAAAGGGGGCAAGGGGAAGTGCCCGGTCATGACCTGACCACTGGTTAGGGTCACGGTAAGAGAGAGGCTGTCGCCCGTGGGTACATCCTGAACGGCTGCTACAGGCACCTGCCAGAGAGTATTGGAGCTTCCCGGCATACTCTGGGGCTGGTAATACCCGACCAGGTTTTCGGTGTCGCCCACGTGGGTGATACTTTGAATAGGAAGAGCATTACCTGCCGCATCCTGCACGGTGACGAAAAGGTTGGTGGGAAGGCCCGTGGGGAGGCTGGTTTTGATGTTGGGGTTCCAACTCATGATCGTAACCGTGTCCCCGGTCGCCGCATCGGTTTCGGAAGCGGTGGCCACGGGCGGCTCTTGAAAATTCTCGCCGGCGATGGCGACGGCGGCGCGAGATTTGGCTTGGCTAATGTTCGGACGGCGAATGACGCCGTGTGGGGAAAGCCCGGTCATCGACCAAATATCCGGAGACACGGGAAGACCGGGATGAGATTTGGCGCTGGGCACCCGAGCCGTCGCCACCAACCCCTTGATGGTGATGAGGTGCCATCCGGCCGCTTCGATACTGGATCGGGCTTGGGCTTTCATGGCCGGCGTGGGGCCAAAGGCCCGATCCAACTCTTTCGGGGTCAAAAAGTGGTGGTAATTTGGGTTTCCGGGTTCGGACACGGACTGGCTGTAGGCTTCCAACGCACGCACTCGACTGGGGGAGTCGACGACCATATCCACCGTGCGTGGCCGAGAATCGGACGCGAGCGTCTTTAAATCATGAGTAACGGCCGCCGTCCGGTAGGCGGGGGTGGTGGGAAGGTTGGCTGCGCCAGGCCGGTGAATGACCAGAGGGCGCAAAATAGCCGCTTGGGCAACACTGGTGATGGATGCGACGGTAAGAAGAGAGGCGCTCAAGAGCGCAGCGAAATGTGACGATTTCAGCGGCATAGGGACTCGACAAACTCCTTTAGCGAACAAAATCCTAGTGTTTCCTTAATGATTCGACAGGGTCGCCTAAATCCCTTGTTGAAAGGGAAACAAAAGGAAGCCCACCCGTGAAAGGTGGGCTTTTTTACGACCTCCGCCTATTAGGCGGGCTCAGGGACGATGACGCTGTAGCCGCCGTTGCTGCCGATGGTGGATCCTTCGGCGAACGAGGCTTCGCTACTTGCCCCGAATTGCTGCCAATAGGGGAAGATATAGGCCCAGGCCCAAGCCCGTTGGTGGGATACCGTGATCCCGAGCAATGGCAAAATCGGGGAATTGCTCGAGGGGATTGCGGTGCCGCCAGACCCGGCATTATTGGAGACGGGGCCGGTTCCGCCATCCACATTCACCAGGCGGATGCGGTGGGGATTAGCGGGTATGCCATAAGCGCTCCAATAGACGGGTGGGTCGGACGGAACGGTCGATGCCAGGGTGACAAGGCCCAGCGTCTGCCCTTGACCTAAGTCGCCAACTTTGATGAGAGGCGTCACATGGTAATTTTGCTCCAGGGTTTCAGGCGACTGCCAGCCTTTCGGTGGGGTGGAGCGGGAAGTGTCCTCTGGGCAATTGACTGAGCGCCTCCGCATCATTGGAATCGCGAGGAATGTGGTACCAACTCCTCGGTTGTCCTCTGTTTTGGCCAAAGATTTCATCGACCCCAAAATCAGAATTCGCCGGTCATCATCGAAAGGCGAGGCCCCGGAGAAAACCGGGGCCGGCGAGCGGTGTACTGGTAAGCCTAGGTGGGTAGGGTGGAGGTGCACGCCGGGCAGCGGGTGGCATCCAGGGCGATGGCGGTTTTGCAATAAGGGCAAGGCTTGGTGATGGGGGATTGGGCCGGGGCGGGACCTTTCAGGTGGTTAAGCCAACGAACGACGAAAAACATGAGGATGGCTACAATGCAGAAGTCGATCAGGGTATTAACGAAGAGGCCGTAGGCGATTACCGGGGCTCCTGCGGCTTCCGCCTGACTGAAAGTGGCGTAATGGTGTCCACTTAAGTTGATGTAGAGGTTGGAGAAGTCCACCCGTCCCAAGAGAAGACCAATGGGGGGCATAACCACATTGTTGACCAGGGTGGAGATAATCTTGGAAAAGGCGGTGCCAATAATCAGGGCCACGGCTAAATCCATGACATTGCCGCGGGCTACAAAGGTTTTAAAGTCTTTCCACAAAACCAGCCCTCCCTAAGTAAGAGAAATGAGGAATTCGCTCTTTCAAGCATACCAGCTCGGATCCAATAGATGATGAAATATCCGCTAAAATAGCGTGAGGGGGGACGGTATGGGGCCACAGGCGCATCTCACCAAAGTGTACACCTCCGGATTGCTCTTCAATATTTCCTATTTAGCGTTTGCCGTACTGATCCCGCTGGACGCCTTGCATCAGCAGTTGCCGGTCTGGATAGTCGGTATTTTGGCCGCGATTCCCGGGATATTGCAAATGCCCACGCGCATCTTAAGTGGTCCCTTGGTCGACCTCAAGGGGGAGCGCTGGATGCTCTGGGTGACCTACTTGCTGGCTCTACTCGCGGCCATGGCGGTGGTGTTGGGGCATGCGTTTCCTATGGCGGCGTTGGTGACAGGCCAGCTCCTAATCGGAGCTTCCCGGGGATTTTTTTGGCCGGCAGCGCAGTCGGAGGTCAGCCGTGAGCCAGGGAACCGAGCCGAGCACTTAGGTGTGTTCACCTCGTTTACCAAGGGCGGGGCACTCATTGGCATTGCCGCCGCCGGCTCCATAGCCACCTGGCTTGGGGTGTTGGGGGGCTTCATTTTTGCGGGAGCGTTGGCCCTTTTGTCCTTAATCATTGGGCTTACCTTGCCGACACGGGAAATGAGTCATCGCCCGGCGAATCTTTGGGGAGCGGTGGCACGCCTTTGGCCGGCAAGCCGCCAGCCATTTGTGGTGGTCCACGGCCTGGTGGCCCTCTTGTGTGCGATGCCGCAGGCACTAGCCCAGTCCTTCTATCCCGTGGTGCTCATTCGGGCCGGGCTCTCCCAGAGCCTCTCCAGTATAGTGACCGCCCTTATGAGTCTCGGCATGATTATCGCCGGGGGGGTTGGCGCCCGCGCCTTGCGATCGCTCGGCATGAAACGCATGGTGATGGTGTCGGCACTCATGGCCGCCGTCGCCTTAGGGACCACGGCCGTCCACCAACTCATCGTGAATAGCGTGTCCATCTTTTTCGCGGGCTTCGCGGCTGGGTGGCTTAACGTGGCATTCCTTACCGCCGTGAGCGCAAGAAGCCAGGATGGCGATCGGGGAACGAATCTCGCCGTAACGCAAGTCTACTTCGTTCTCGCCATGATGCTGACCCCGCTATTATCGGGATGGCTTTTATCCGACGGCGGCCGTGCCCTCACCTTTATCGTCGAAGGGGCGTTGGCGATGGCGGTGGCTCTAGCCGTGCTGCTACTATGGCGCTGGCATATCACCCCCAACACATCGCTCGAAAAAGAGGAGCCCGCCTAAGGGTGTATGGCAGCCATCCACCGGTCGGTTTTCCGGATAGACCGAAATAGGCGGTCCGGACGTCGTCGGCCCCTAGCGCTTCAATTCGTCATCCGACCGGGTTTCGCGAAATGCGTTGGCCAAATGTTTGATGCGATGAATGTCATCGGCTGGCGGTTTAAATCCTGGTCGGAGATCTCCTCCCGGATTGCCGGGAGGAAAGGATGTGGCCGTTTCCCCCAGCGCCAAGCGTTGGGCCATGATGGTTCCAATAGGCGCGTCTCGGGTCGCCCTTCGGGCCCGCTCGGCGTCCAAGACGGCTTTCTCCTGTTGGTGGAGTTCCGTCACGCCTCTGGGTGAATCGTCATTTTGGATGTCAATGACAACATATAGCGGTGTGCAGGCCTCCTTTTCTGCAACGAATGGGTCAACGCACGTTTAAAGAGAGGGGCGCTCTTTTCACTAGAAATTGCTCTTGCATATTTTCGGCCGGGAGGGGCCGGGCCATGAGATATCCCTGCACGGCGTCGCAGTGGAGTCCTTCTAGCGCGGCCCATTGCGCTTCTGTCTCGACGCCTTCCGCCACCACCCTCATGCCGAGATTGTGAGCCAAGTTGATGGCGGCCGCCACAATGGTAAAGTACTTCGGATTTTGCAACATGGAGGCGACGTATTCTTGATCGATTTTCACCACTTGGGGCTCAAAACGAGCCAAGTACGCGAGGGAAGAGAAGCCCTTGCCAAAGTCGTCGATGGCAATCGTCACACCCATCTCGCGGATACGATTGAGCGTGTCGGCCACCATGTCCGAGTTACGAATGAGGAGGCCCTCGGTAATTTCGATGCTGAGCCACTTCGGGTCCAGCTGTGTGTTTTCTAATATCTCTTGTAGCATGTCGGCCATGTCGACTGATTCAAACTGCCGCGGGGAAATATTGACCGAGATAAGGAGGGGCCGATAGCCCATCCGCTGCCAGGCGGCATTTTGTCGGCAGGCTTCTTCCAAGACCCATCGGCCCAGCGGAATGATGAACCCGGTCGTTTCAGCGACGGGAATGAATTCGGCGGGGGAAATCCATGTGCCATCGGGCTGGGGCCAGCGGAGAAGGGCTTCGGCCGAGACCAATGACCGCCGGTCATCGATGGCGAACTTCGGTTGGAAGTGGAGACAAAATTCCTGATTCTCCAAGGCTTTTGATAGGCGTTGGGCAATCTTTAGAATGCGGCCAGCGGACTTTTTCTCTTCTGGTCGGTGAAGGGTAACGGCTCCTTTGAGCTCACGGAGGCCAAGATATGCGGCCGCGGCCGCCCGGCCCAACAAGTCGCGAAAATTATGGGCTGATTCGGGAACGCTGGCAATTCCGACGTAGGGGCGCAAAATCACCGGATAGGGCGAGAACTGCACAGGACTTCGAAAGGTGGCGACAATCTCTTCGGCGGTCTTGACGGCCTTTTCGGTGCCTGTGGGGATGAGCACAGTGAATTCGGTATCGTTAGTTCGGGCCAACACGGCGGATTTTGGGAGAACCCCTTGGAGGCGCTTCGTCGCCTCGATAAAAAACTCGTCGGTCAGCGATAGGCCTCGAAGCCCACGGACTAATTGACCGGATCCCATGTGGATCACCAGAACGGAGATAGGCCCGGGACCGGTCTCCACCCAGCGGGTGAAAATGCGTTCCAGATACGGTCGTCTGAAAACCCCCATGGTTCGTTCCGTATAGACAGAGAACTCGAATTCGGCTACCTGCGAAAGGAAATGGGCGACGGATTTAATAACTTCAGCGTCCTCATCATTGAACGAAAAAGGAAGACGGTTCAGTGCACACACGGTGCCGATGCGCTCGCCGTTCGAGAGGGTGATGGGGCAACCAATAAACGCGGTAGGACCCAGTGTTTGTGTGACCGAAAGCGCTCTCGTGAGAGGATGCTCACTGGTATCGTCGATGACCAGAACCTCCTCGGTTGCCGTCACGTGACGACAATAGGTGTCGATAAATGGCAATTGCCCCACCGTGATGATCGTCTCGTCCCGGTTGGTCACCTGAATGATGTCATTGGTCAGCTGATCATGGACGGCGACAAAGAGCGTGTTGTACGACAAGATTTTGGCGGCCAGATTGAGCATGTCCTCCGAAGCTTCGTTAAACCGGCCGGACTTCAATATTTGTAGCAAGGTCCCCATTCCTTTTACTGAGGAGTAGGCAAGAAGCGTTTGGACGCGCTCCCTCGTCGCAGCTGGCTGGCATTCGCCCGACGGCGTGAGCCCCTATAGCTTTGCGTCGCCAAGTTTCCCTGGGTTTGCCCGTTCGTCAAGATTCGACAATATTTTCTCTCCAGGATTATTCCACAACGGCTGGCAGAGACTGAAAATTAAGGGCTAATTCGGAAAAAAGGAGCCTCCCAATCACTTAGGGAGGCTCCCGAGTCGCTCGACGTTATGTGTCTTGTTCGACCGGACGCTTCGCGCTTAATTCTCGGAGTTTCAGGCCCCAGTAGGCAATCAGGCCGACCAATGACGCCAGCATAATGAGGGCACCCAAGATCACCGTACCTAGTACCGCACCCGACCAGGGGTTTCCGTGGGTCGGGGCGAAGCCAACGATATAGGGGGCGAGAATCACCCACGCTCCGCCGAGAATGCCAATGACGCTCATCCAGGTTCCAAACTTCATGCGCTGTTCCCTCCTCGGTGGGCCGCTTCATTTTTCGCGGCCAGTTGTGCGGTCAAATCACGCAGCACCGTTTCCGCTAAGGGCCGGAGCATGGCATCGAGATTGTCCTCGGGTGGCGCCGCCGGCGTCTCCTCGCGCTTGGCGGGCTGAGGCGTCTTAATGAGGCCCTGGGCTCGCATTTCTTCGCTAAGCCCAGAAAACCAGCCCCAAATCGCCAATAGGCCAAGAACCACTACGCCTACGCCACTCCAAAAGAGGGTATCGGTCGTGTGAGTCCAACCGCCCGCGTTGGTGTGAAGGGCAAAGGGCAGCACCATAAGCGCAAATCCCATCAAGGTGACGAGCGCCGAGGTGGCCAAGGGCCAAACATATTTGGTCACGGTATCACTCCTCCAACAAAGTCGGCGTCCTTAGGGGACCGTCTCAGACGCCACTGGACGATCGTAAGTTTCCGCAATGCGGGTCAAATCGGGTTCTAGGTTAGCTGCGGGTTCCGGCGGATTATGACCCAGTGTTAGAGCCAGAAGGGTCAACGATCGACGCAGTTGTTCCTCGCGCTCAACCGGCGCATCGCGTTCCACCCCGTCTTTCGCCATCCACACGGCGGAGAGGGCCAGCAGGACCGAGCCCACGGGAAGGGGCTTCGGGCCGGTGGCCGGAGCTGAGGTCTCCGCTGTGAATTGGCCTTCCTCGTAAATGAACCGCTCACCCCGAAATACGGAGAGAATGGCCGAGAGAAAGGTCATGGCGGCCGCGAATACAAACACCACCCGTAGCGCATCCATAAACGGATGCGAAATCAGCGTCGGGAAGTAATGTGGGCTCGTGAGCGTCGCCACCTGATGCGCCGGCATGTGATGCAAGAGCAGTCTGCCCTGAGGCGTGCCGCCGAGCAGCATTTTCAACGGATTGTAGCCTAAGAGGGCGGCGAACAAGACAGACATCGGCGGTAGGTGAGCCAGTTGCTGAATCGCTGGGGCCGGCAGGGAAAACTTGCTAAGACCCCGGGTAATGGTACCGGGAAGTCCGTTGGCCAGCGAGCTAATCACCATGGAGAAGAAAATACCCATCGAGAGCATCTGCCCGGCGTTCATAAAGGTGGCGCGCATTCCGGACGCCACACCACGGAAGCGGGGTGGCACGGCGCTCATAATCGCCGAGGTGTTGGGTGAGGCAAAAAGCCCCATACCTGCACCTACCACGAAGATGTAGAAAGCGAAGGTCCAA